>JADGOQ010000090.1 GCA_017882885.1 Actinomycetales bacterium
CCCGCGCACGCGGTGTACAGCGAGAGCTTGCCAACCGGGATGCCCATGCCGTTGGTGCCGAGGTCACCGAGGCCGAGGATGCGCTCGCCGTCGGTGACCACGATGACGCGGACGTCGTCGCGCGGCCAGTTGGCGAGGATCTCCGCGACGGAGCCCCTGTCCTCGGCGGTGATGTACATGCCGCGCGACCGGCGGGAGAGGTGCGAGAACTCCTGGCAGGCCAGGCCCACGGTGGGGGTGTAGATGATCGGCATCATCGTCTCGATGTTGTCCGACACCACCCGGTAGAACAGGGTCTCGTTCCGATCCTGCAGGTTCGTGAGGCCGGTGTAGCGCGCGAGGTCGTTTGCCGCGTTCCGGAAGTTCGCCAGCACACGGGCGACCTGGATCTCCTGCGGGATCACCTGGTACGGGAGCAGTCCGCGGAGGCCGAACTTCTCGCGCTCCTCGCGGGTGTGCGCCGTGCCGTGGTTGAGGAGGGGGTCGTGCAGGATCTCGACGCCGTGGGGTGCCATGATGCTCTTTTCCTCGGGAGCGTGGGAGCGCGGGTGCAGGTCCAAAAATCTACTCCCCAGCTACGGCGGGCCGAGGCTGGCTCGTCCGGGGGCGACGGCCAAGTGAAGGAGTGCCGTAGGGCACTCCCCTCAGATCGCGAGCGGAAAGTGCGGGTGCACCGTCGCGCGGCCTTGGAAGGACAAGATGGCGGGATTCTGGATGACCCCGTCGCGGATCTCGATGGCCCGACGAATGGTGGGGTCCGCGTCCCAGGCGTCACCGCCTCCGAGGACCGTGCGGAGGAAGGGGAGCAGCGCCTCGCTGATCTCCCAGGTCGCGGAGTTCCACAGGTACGACGGGCTGTGGTCGACCGCGTAGTAGAGCACATTCTCACCGACCACGAAGGCGGGCTCGTCGAACGACGTCGGGCGGGCCCAGCTGAAGCCCATGCCCTCGTCGCAGGAGACGTCGATTACCAGGGTGCCTGGTGCCACGTCCACGAGGTCGTCCTCCGTCATGAATGTGAGTGGGGCATCAGTGTCCTGGAGCACGCAGTTGACGATGATGTCGTGCTCCGCGAGAAACCCGGCAAGGGGCACCCGTCCGTGCTCCGTGACCGCGTGACTCACATCGGTTGCGGGCCCGTCGCTGTCGTAGTGGATCATCCTGGCGGAGTGGATCGGCGAGGCCACGGCGGCGATGCCACGGTGAGTGAGGACGTCGACGTCGTGCACGCCCAACGCGCTGAGCGCCGTCACCACACCACGGGAGGTCGCACCGAAGCCGATGACGACGGCGCGAAGCGGCCGCCCGTAGTCACCGGAGGATCCTGCGAGCTGCATCGCGTGGAGCACCGAGCAGTAGCCGGCCAGCTCGTTGTTCTTGTGGAACACGTGCAGGTTGAAGGAACCGTCACTGTTCCAGTGGTTCATCGCCTCGAAGGCGATCAACGTCAGCCGCTGGTCGATGGCGAGTTGCGTCAGCTCCTCGTCCTGCACGCAGTGCGGCCACCCCCAGAGGACCTGCCCGGCGCGCAACTCGGCGATGTCACTGAGCAGCGGCTTCGGTTGCAGGATGACGTCGCACCCCGCGACGAGTTGCTCGCGGGTCCTGAAGCCGGCCACCAGGCCCTTCAGCTGGTCGTCGGACAGGCCGAAGCGCTCCCCGTAGCCGTGTTCGAGGTAGACGCGCTCTCGAAGGTCATCGGGAATCCGTCCGAGGTGATGCGGATGCAGCGAGAGCCGCCGCTCATTCTCCTTCAGCGACCGGGCCATGACGCCGAGGCTCAGCTTCTCCACAAGACCTCCTGGGCTCGGGACCTCCCGGCGTGGGTCTGACCTCGTCAGCGTACGCCCGTTGGAGTCGTTCATTCTCGATTCACTGGACGTGGTGCCCGAGGAGAATCGGGCCATGGAGTCGGTGCGTCCGGACATGTCATGGAAGGGCTTGTACACGGCCGGGGCTGTCGCAGCGCTCGTGTACGTGGTGATGGTGGTCGTGCCGGTGGTCCTGGTCTTCGCCGCACCGGTCCCACCGGCGTCGGGTGCCGAGGTGCTGGAGTACATCGCGGCCAACAAGCTGCTGTACCTGACGGAATTGGTGTGCTTCGTCGGTCTCGGCGTCCCCGCCCTGGTGGTGTTCAGCGCCGTCGCGGTGGCGCTGAAGGGCCTGAACAAGAGCATGGCAGCGATCGGTGGCCTGTTCGGGATCGCCTCGGAGATCATCGCCCTGGCCCTCGGCAGCAGCCCGCAATCGCTCCACGGCGGACTGGTGGTGTTGAGCGATGCATACGTGGCGGCTGCCACCGACGCCGAACGGGCCGGTCTTGCCAGCGCGGCGGACGCCCTGATCGCCGCCACCAATGCCGTGTCCTGGGCCGGGATCCTGACCGCAGCCGGAATCCTCATCCTGTCGCTGGTCATGTGGCAGGGGATCTTCGGCCGGGCGGTCGCCGTCATCGGCGTGGTCACCGGGGCAGCCGGCATCGTGTTCGAGGCCTTCAGACCCATGATCGGCTCCGCGTACGCCATCTACGGCCTGCTCCTGCCGCTCTGGTTCGGGCTGGTGGGATGGAGACTGTTCACGGTCAGTCGCGAGCACTGACGCGCGCGGCGCGCGCTGCGCTACCCAACATCGAGGGCCGCGGTATGGGCCGCGTCGAAGCGCTCGTTCGCCCGGTCCGCGGCCCGGAGCGCCTCGTCGACCGCGGCGGCGTCACCCGTCCCGGCCCACTGGGCCGCCAGCGCCTGCCAGTACGCGCGGTCGGCCGCGATGGCGTCGACCAGGGCGGCGTGCAGTTCCGCCAGCACCGGGTCGCCGGTCGTCTCCACCCACGGCGTGACGGCCTTCGCGGAGTCGAGCGCCTCGTCGTACAACGGCAGCACGTACTCACCCCAGAACGCGGCCGGGTCGTTCATGTACGGCGCCGGCTCGGCATTTGTCCGCGCCAGTTCCCACTTGGTGCGGAGCACCGGGAGGTCGCCCGCGAGGTAGGACTGGAGCGCGTCCTCCGCCTCCGGCTGCGCCACGGCGGCGAGTGCTCGGGGGGCCACCCACAGGTACGCCACTCCCCCGAGGACCACAGCCGCCAGCACGACGGCGGCGGCAGCAGCCCGGCGCGACGCCCGGGTGGCGGCGGACCGGTGGACGAGTGCCGTGAGCGCCGTCGTCGGCACGCCGAACACCACCGCGAAGGTCGCCCACCACGCGGCGAGCCACGGGACGTCATCCCCCGTCGGGTCGGCCCCGAACACCGCCACCACCAGGAGGAATCCGCCCGCCGCCACGCCGGCGCCGAGCGCACCGGTCACCACGCCGGCGGCCGCGCCGTGCCGCAGCGTCACGACCGCCCCCGCCACGAGGGCAGTCCCGAGGACGAGCGGCACCATCGCGTCGCGGAACCCGATCACGAGGTCGATGTCGTCGAGGGAACCGAGTGCGAGTGCCCCGAAGGGGTGGGCCACCAACGTGAGACCCGCCGCGATTCCGGCGGCGCGCAGCACCGGCACCCACGACCTGCGCGGCACGAGCGCCGCCGCGCCCAGCCCGACGACAGCGGCCACCGCGAACACGGTGGTGGTCAGGGCGAGGACGGGGACGACGTCGACCGCCCAGACACCCTCCGCGACGGACAGCGCGACCGGGGCCCAGTGAACGGCCGTGAGCCCAGCCGCCACCCCTCCCAGCAGGACCGCAACCGCCGCGGCGGCCCCGTTGCGCGGCCCGGCGTGCGCCACGGCGGCGTCCCCGCCACCCACGACCAGGGCCGCGACGACCAACCCGATCACGCTCGCGCCCAGAGCCTCCGGACCGGCCCGGAAGTCGAGGCCGGTGGCGCCGACCGAGGTCGCAGCCCCCAGCGCGGCACCCGCCACGAGAGCGGCGGCCGGCAGGGCGAACGCCCTCGCACCGGCGCGCCCGGTGGCGGCCGCCCGCACCACCTCGGCGCCGGCCACCATGCCGGCGAGCCCGAAGAGCACGCCGCGTGACCAGCAGCCCGCGTACAGCGGCGGCAGGGTGCCGGCGAGGATGTCGACCAGCGGAGGGTACGCTGCGCCGGCCACCAGGCCGGCGGCCAGCAGGGACGCCGGCCGGGGCGCGTCGAGCAGCCCGGGGTCCGCGACGACCGCGGCCCGCTGCGCCGCGGTCGGGTGCAGTGCGAGCCACGTGGGCGGCCGGGCACCGCGCCGCTTCGCTCCCGAGGGCGTGGCGGACGCGCCACGAGCGGCCGGGGTGAGCGACGCGAGCGCGGCGGTGAACTCGGCGCGGTCCGCGGCGATCGGCGTGGCGGCCACGTCCGCGTGGTACTCCCGCAGGCGCAGGAGTTGGGCGCGAACCGCGTACACCACGAGCGCCAGCACGGCGACGCGGCGGGCAGGGCGAGGCGGCCGGCGACGGCGTTGGAGACCACGGTGGCGTCGTCGTCATCGAGGCCCTGTTGCCGGCACACCGAGAGCACGACGGCGTGGACCCGGGCGAGCGTGTCCGCGGGCAGTGAGCGGAGCGCGGCCTGCTCGGCGGGATGGACGGGCGACTCCGCGGGGCCGAGACGGAAGAGGCGACGCACGAGGTGCGCGAATTGCGGCTTGGTCTCCTCCTTGATCGCGTCTCCGAGCATCCCGCCGATGAACCGCACGGCAGCCAACGCGCCGGCCACGATGTAGGGCGTGAGGAGGAGGGCGATCTCGGCGCCGAAGCCGGTGGCCTCGTCCGTGGCGTGCTCCGGGGCCGGCATCGTGCCGCGGGCATCGAGGTACTCGTCGCGCTTGCCCTCGAACACGCCGAGCTCCTCGGGGAGGGACTCCTCGAGTGCCGCCCGGGTCAGGGCCTCCACGAGGTCCCTTTCCTCGTCCGGCGCGAACACCCGCTGCGATGGTGCTGTCATCGCCCCCGCCTTCTCCACGTTGAGTGTGCCTGGTGAGACTCAAGTATGGCGCGGGCGACGGCCGGGGTACCCCCCACCCGCGGCCTGTCCCGACGGACGAGGAGGCGTCGACACTTGTGGACAACGCGATTTTCGGCCGGGGGGCAGAGCCCACCTGCACCCACGCCGAGGGCCTCTGACGATAGGCTGACGAGGGCAAAACGCCTCGCCGTCCATGGCGGGGGCGAGCCACAGACCGACCCACGCGGAGGGCATCATGCCGATCAGGATTCCCGCGCCCAGTGCGAGCAGTGTCGAGGTGCGGGTCGCCCGCCTCGAGGACCGTGACAGGTTCGGTGATCGCTGGCAGTACCATGCCCTCGCCCGCAGCGCCGACGGTTGGTGGCAGGCCGACGTCGGGTCGCTGGGCCTCGCCGACGGCGTCCATGAGTACGAGTTCGTGCTCGACGGCGATCGCGCCCACCCGATCCCCGACCCCTTCGCCACCGAGATCACCAAGTTCGGCGGCTACCGCGGACTGCTGCGCGTACAGGGCGGCCTCGACCACCTCCCGCCCTTCGACTGGAGCGACGAGCTGCCCGACGGCGTCACCCTCGCCCCCAACAACGAGATCGTCATCTACGAGATGCCGATGCGGTGGATGGAGGCGGAGTGGGAGCGCCAAGTGGGCCTCGGCACCTTCGAGAAGGCGGCCTTCGCGCACCTCGACCGGCTAGCGGACATGGGCATCAACTGCATCCAGCTCCTGCCCGTCCAGGACTCCCCCGACACCCTGAACTGGGGCTACGGCACCCGGTTCTTCTTCGCCCCTGACATCGACATGGGCACGCCGGTGGACCTGAAGTGGTTCGTGAAGAAGTGCCACCAGCGCGGCATCCGGGTGATCCTCGACGTCGTCATGAACCACGCCCGCGAGTGCGCCCTGGCGAGGCTCGCGGCCGAGCGGTACTTCATCACGCCCAGTGACGAGCCCGGCCGCGGCCACGACTACGGCGGCCAGATGTTCCGGTACCGCGAGAAGGTGGACGGGCAGCACTGGGCACGCGAGTTCCACTTCGAGATGGCGCGCCACTGGATCGAGGAATACCGGGTCGACGGGTTCCGGATCGACGAGTTCAAGGGCATCGACAACTGGGAGTTCATCCAGCAGTTCGGCGACGCCGCCCGGGGTGCGTTCCGCGGCCGGTTCCCGGACCGTCCGTTCATCGTCATCGCGGAGGACTCCTGGACGCGGCCGGAGACCACCCAGGACCTGCCCACCAACCCGAACCGGCGCAAGGTGGTGGACGCCATCTGGAACTTCGGCTTCCGGGATGAACTCCGGCGGCTGCTGCTCGACGACATCACCACCCAGTGGGACCAGCCACCCCGCCGCGAACGGATCGAAGCCATGGTCTCCGGCCGGGCCTTCGACGACCTTGCCCAGTCGGTCGGCTACGTCACCTCGCACGACGTCGAGCGGGACGGTGAGCGGCGCTTCATGAACCATGTGCTGACCTCCCTCCTGCGGCTGGCCGGTGAGATCCCCCCGGACTTCCCTCCCGAGCGGGAATTCGAGAGGGTCCGGGAGGTCGCGGAGGCCTACCGTGTTGAACCCGACGGCACCGACGATGTCCTCGACCTCTACCGGGAGGCCCTCGAGCGGGTTCGCTCCGCCCACGCCCTGCTGATGACCTCGGTGACCATCCCGATGCTGCTGGCCGGCGAGGAGTTCGCGGACATCCACGACACGAACCACCACGTCTGGCAGCTCAAGATGTCCGACCCGGTGGACTGGTACCGCCAGGACTACCCGGGGCACCGGGAGACCGCCGCCGCGATCCGCGACCTCATCTGGTTGCGCCACGGCCACCCCGCCCTCCACCGGAACGAGGTGGAGTTCTTCCACTTCCACCCGGAGATGGACCTGTCCAGGGCCGACGGCGGCCGCCGGGTATTCGCGTACTGCCGCACGGCCGGCGCGCCACTCGGCAGCGGCGGCCAGGTGGTGGTGCTGGCGAACACCGGCCCGCACGACTACCCGCAATACGGGATGCCATGGCCGTGGAACGGCTGGTCGGAGCGGGGTGCGCGCGCCGGCGTCGGCGGGCTGGTCGGGCAGGGGAACGGCTGGGCGGATGTGTCGCTGGCGCCGTTCGAGGTGCGGGTCTTCGAGACGTTCGGCTGACGGTCGCTCGCCCCCCATTGTCGCCGTGCTGGTTGCGGACTACGCTCCGATGCAGGCCCGCGCCCGCTTGACCATGCGGCCGAGAATCACGGAGGCAGCGACATGCAGACCCCCCACAAGTGGCGAGCCCTCGCTGAGAGGGTGACCCCGGACCACGCCCGCCGCGCCACCCTCATGTTCGCCGACCCGCCGCCGGCTCCGCTGCCGCCGCTCGAGTCGGTCAAGCGCCGCCCCATCCACCCCACCGGGGCGACGGGCACGGGGTATCCGTGGGAGAACCTCTCGTTCGAGGGCGGCGGGGCGAAGGGGTACGCCTACATCGGAGCGATCCAGGCACTCGAGAGGGCCGGCATCTATCCCACCCAGGTCCGCCGCGTGGCCGGGACCAGCGTCGGCAGCATCCTGGCGATGTTCGCGGCCATGGGGGCGTCGAGCGAGGACATGGTCGAACGGGTTCCGACCGACCTCCAGGCCCTCGTGATGGACGGCGGCGGCGGCCGGGTCGGCACCATGGTGCGCACCGCCGTCGCACGCGGCATGCACCCCGGCCGGCGCAGCTACGAGTTCCTGGGACACGCCCTCGAGGACTTCACCGGAAGCGCGGACGTGACCTTCCAGCAGCTCCTCGAGCGGTGCGGCCGGGAACTGTGCGTCCCGGTCACGAACGTCACCCGGATGATGACCGAGTACTGCCACCCCAAGACCACTCCGAACATGCCCGTGCGTGTCGCGGTGCGGATGTCCATGTCCCTCCCGGTCCTCCTCCAGCCCGTGCTCCTGCAGCGGACCGCTGCCGGTGAGGTGGATCTCGACTCGGCGGAGGTGTACGTCGACGGCGGGTTGCTCTGCAACACCCCGACCCACGCCTTCGACGGCTGGTGGCTCTCGATGGAACCCGAGGACAGCTTCCTCCGCCGCGTCCTCGACCTGGACCACGCCACCTCCTATTACACCCGGTCGGTGCGCTTCAGCCCCTCAAGCCCCAGGACGCTCGGCTTCACGCTCTTCTCGGCGGACGAGGCCGACTTCACCAATGCGTGGGTACGGCCGGGTGGCGGGCCCCCGCCGCGTCCGAACACCCCGGCACGCGCCCGATTCGAGGAGGTCGAGCGCTCGACGTCGTCGGCCCGTCAGCTGTCGAGGCCGCTGCAGCGGCTCCTCTCCGCGATCAAGGACGTCGACGTGAACGAGGACGGCACGATCTCCGAGGCCGAACTCGACCGCGCCGTCGAAGCCGGGGATGTGAGCTCGGTGGAGCTCCTCTCGGTGTTCGGGACGACGTCGGTCCCGGAGGTCTTCGCGTCCCTCAACCGGAACGCGGACGGCCACATCGACTTCGGGGAGGTGGTCGCCTTCATCGAGAGCCTCGGCGGCGATCTCACGACCCAGCTGGTGGGCTTCCCAGCCCGCCCCCCGCGCACACTGGCCGGGTTCGCGATGAACCTGTTCGACGCCGTCTGCCGCGACCTCAGCCGCGCGAACTACTCGGAGACCGACCGTGCCAGGACCGTGCCGATCTGCACGGACTACATCACGACGCAGTCCTTCGACCTCGTGCGGGCCGACTATGAATTCCTGCTCGACTCCGCCCGGAGGAGCACCCGGGCTTTCCTGCTCGAATACGACCACGCGCACCGCGCGCCGGTGGACGGGTAGCGCAACTCGCCGAGGTCGGGCACTGGGAGGTGCTCTATGATTCCCCCATGCGGGACGACGGCGGCGCCGCCAGCGTCCACGGCGACGGCCACGAATCGGCCGGGGGCGAGCACGCGCTGCCTGCGCTCACGGGCTACGCGATCGCCCGGGAGCGGGGAAACACGCCGGTCCGGGCCTTGACCGTGACCCTGATCGTCGGTGCTGCGGGGCTCGCCGTGGTGGCCATCAAGAGCGCCCTCGCGCACTGAGGCCTCCTGCCGGTTCGTGTCAGATCCCGCGGGACACAGCGCCGGGGTCAGAGGGTGCCGAACGCCTCGACCACCTTGTCGTACACGGCGTCGAGGGCACCCTCGGTGTTGGCAAGGACGACCATCGTGGCGTCCTTGGACGGCAGGTGGCGGGCGATCGCCTCCACACCGGGGTCTCCGCCGCCGTAGCCGAAACTGCCGTCCGCGCGCAGGTAGACCCCGTACCCCATCCAGAGACCCTCCTCGACCTGGACATGCGGGGTCAACGCCCGTGCCGTCATCTCGGGCCCGAGCAGGTCCCCCGAACCCAGCGCGCGCAGGAACAGGTCGACGTCGCGGGCGGTCACGAACGCGCCGCCGTCGCCCCCGCCCACGATCGGGATCGAGTAGATGTTGGACCGCCACGGCCCGCCGAGTTGGGCCGGCGGGAAGTAGCCGGTGGCGATGTCCGGGCGGGCCTCGTCGAGGGCGAAGTAGCCGCTGTGCGTCATCCCGGCCGGCTGGAGTATCCGCGAGGTGACGACGTCGGTGAACTCCCCGCCGGTGACCTCCTCAAGCAGGATCCCCAGCAGGACGAAGCCGGCGTTGCAGTAGTGGTACGCCTCCCCCGGGCGGCTGACAGGCGTCAGGTCGGTCAGCAGCGGCAGGAAGTCGTCGGGCCGGCGCATGCGGTAGTTGGGCCGGTCGCTCCAGATCGAGGCGTAGTCCGCGACGTACCCGGGAAGGGTCTCGTCCTCCTCCGCGTAGTCGCCGATGCCGGAGGTGTGGGTGAGCAAGTGGTGGACGTTCACGGCCGGATCGAGCGTGCGGGGACGACGGCGCTCCGGAAGCAGGTCCGCGACGCGCGTGTGGACGTCCACGTCGGCGTCGTCGAGGGCGGACAGGACCGCGGCGGCGGTGAACATCTTGGAGAGCGACGCCACCCCGAACCGGGTACGTTTCATGACGGGAACGCCGGCTGAGCGGTTGGCGAGCCCGTGGCACGCATGCAGGACGGTCGCGTCCCCCACCGTGACCAGCACGGTCCCGGAGAGGTCCCCCTCGGCGGCGGCACGGTCGAGGTGTTCGGAGAGGGACAGCCACGGCTCTGACCACATGAGGTCCAGTGTCCCCGAGTAGGCTCTGCTCAGGGCGGCGGTGCCCGGAGACACGCCGAGGGAGTCTGATATGGGCAAGCGACGCACGGGGTTGATGGCCGCAATTGTGGGAGTCGGGCTCGCGGTGGCGGGCTGCACCGGGTCCGGGGCACGGACGCCGCCGGCGCCGCCGACCTCGAGGGCACCATCTCCTTCGTACCGATCGCGTCGACGAAGATGGCCGGATCGGAAGAAGCCATGGCTCAGGAGAGCCAGTTCTTCGCAGCGCTCGAGTCGGCCGACAACTTCGAGTACAACGACGGCAAGCTCGTTCTTGGCGACCTTGGGAACAACACGCTCGTGGTGCTTGCGGAGAAGTAGCAGCGCCCCATGCTGACGATCGGTGACCGGGTCGCGCTGGTGGTTTGCTCCGACGGGCTCACCGCCCGCGACCGCCCCGAGTACACCCGCCTGCTCGCCACCCTGACGGACTTCGGGCTCGATGTCGTCGAGAGCCCGCACGTCTTCGGGCCGGCCCCGGACGCGGTTCGCGCCGCCGTCCTGGAGGGGTTCTTCGCGGACCCGGGCGTGGCCGCGATCTTCGACGTCTCCGGCGGCGACCTCTCCGGCGGGGTACTGACCCACCTCGACCTTGGGGTTGTCGCGCGGCACCCCACGCCGTTCTTCGGCTACTCCGACCTCACCACCATCGTCACCGCGATCCAGACTCGGACCGGGCAGATCACCCACCTTTGGACCGTCTGGAACCTCGTGCGGTCGGACGCCGAGGCGCAGCTGGCCCGCTTCCGCGCCTCGGTCCTCGGGAACGCCGACGACCTCTTCCGCATCAGCGCCCACATGGTGCGTGGCGAGGGCATGGCCGGCCCCCTGGCGGGCGGCAACCTGCGGTGCCTGCTGAAGCTCGCGGGGACGCCGCACTTCCCGGACCTGCGCGGACGTGTGCTCGCCCTCGAGAGCTTGGGGGCGTCGTCGGCCGCGGTGTACGCGGGACTGCACCAGTTGCGGCAGATGGGCGCGCTCGAGGAGGTCGCGGGGGTGCTGCTGGGCACGTTCACGGCGCTGCAGCGCGACCACGGCCAGGACGCCCCAACCCGGATCGCGCTCGAGGTGCTGGACGGGCGCACCCCGCTGGCCGTGACACGGGACTTCGGCCACGGCCCCGACTCGCGCGCACTGCGCCTCGGGGCGCGGTGGCACACCGGCTCTCACTAGTCTGGAGCCATGCCTGAATCCCCCTCCGCCGGCAGGCTCGCCGTCGTCGTCAATCCCAGCAAGTTCGCGGACCTCGAACCCATCAAGCGCCAGGTGGCCAAGGCCTGCGCCCACAGGGGCTGGCCTGACGCCGCGTGGTACGAGACCACCAAGGAGGACCCGGGCACCGGGCAGGCACGCCAGGCGATCGACGACGGCGCCACCCTCGTCTGCCCGCTGGGCGGGGACGGCACCGTGCGCGCCGTCGCGAGTGCGCTCGTCGAGACGGGGGTCCCCCTCGGCCTCCTGCCCCGCGGCACCGGGAACCTGCTGGCCCGAAACCTGCTCCTGCCCGTCGACGGCCTCCACGACGCCCTCGAGGTGGTCCTGACCGGCACCCAGAGGTCCGTCGACGTCGGCATGGTCACCTTCGACGACCGCGAGCCCGAGGTGTTCCTGGTCATGGCCGGGGTCGGCGTTGATGCGGACACCATGGCGAACGCCGATGAGAAGCTGAAGAACAGGGTCGGCTGGGTGGCCTACCTGGTGTCCGGGGCGAAGGCCCTCCTGAACCGCGGGTTCAGGGTGAGTGTGACCGCCGGAGCCGAGCTCGAGGTCAGCCAGCACGCCCGCATGGTCGTCGTGGGCAACTGTGGCGAGCTGACCGGTGGCACGAAGCTCATGCCGGACGCGAAGCTCGACGACGGCGTCCTCGACGTCGTCATGCTCGCACCGCAGGGGCTCGTCGGTTGGGGGTCCGCCGGGCTCAGCATCATCACCCGGAACCGCCGCGGGCACGTGTCCCTGCGTCGCATGACCGGTCCGCGCATCGAGGTCTCGCTCGACCGCCCGGTCGAGGGCGAACTCGACGGCGACGCCGTCGGGCAGGTGCGGTCCATGGTGTGCGAGGTGAAGCCCGGCGCGCTCGTGGTGCGGACGGCCCGGAGCAGGCCGTAGTACGGGATCAGTCGACCCCGACCTCCATGGCCACGCGGTCGAGGACGTCCTCCGCATCCGCGGGTGCGGCGCCACGGCCGATCGCGGCTGCGCCACCCACGTCCAGCGCACCCACCAATTCGGCCGTGTCACCGCCGACGATGCCCTGCATGGCGTACAGCTCGAGGCGGGCGCGGGAGTCCTGGATGTCCAGGTTGCGCATGGTGAGCTGACCGATCCGGTCCTGCGGCCCGAAGGCCGTCTCCGCCACCCGTTCCATGGACAGCCTGTCGGGGTGGTAGCTGAGCGCGGGCCCGGAGGTGCCGAGGATCGAGTAGTCGTCGCCGCGGCGGAGCCGGAGGGTCACCTCGCCCGTCACGGCCGAGCCCACCCACCGCTGGATCGACTCGCGCAGCATCAGGGACTGCGGGTCCAGCCAGCGACCCTCGTACATGAGGCGGCCGAGCCGACGCCCCTCGGCGTGGTAGTTCGCGAGGGTGTCCTCGTTGTGGATGGCGGTCAGCAGCCGCTCGTAGGCGATGTGGAGCAGCGCCATGCCGGGCGCCTCGTAGATGCCCCGCGACTTGGCCTCGATGATCCGGTTCTCGATCTGGTCGCTCACCCCGAGGCCATGCCGCCCGCCAATGGCGTTGGCGGCGCGGACCAGCGCGACGGCGTCGTCGAACACCTCGCCGTTGAGCGCCACGGGACGGCCGGCGTCGAACGTGATCGTCACGGTCTCCGGGACGATCTCGACGTCCTCGCGCCACGAGGCGACGCCCATGATCGGCTCAACGATCTCGACGCCGTTGTCCAGGTGCTCCAGCAGCTTCGCCTCGTGGGTGGCACCCCAGATGTTCGCGTCCGTGGAGTAGGCCTTCTCCTTCGAGTCACGGTAGGGCAGGTCCCGCTGCGCCAGCCATTCGGACATCTCGAGGCGGCCGCCGAGCTCGCCCACGAAGTCCGCGTCCAGCCACGGCTTGTAGATCCGCAGGCGCGGGTTGGCAAGCAGGCCGTAGCGGTAGAAGCGCTCGATGTCGTTGCCCTTGTAGGTGGAGCCGTCGCCCCAGATCTCGACGCCGTCCCGCGCCATGGCGCGCACCAGGAGCGTGCCCGTGACCGCCCGGCCGATGGGAGTGGTGTTGAAGTAGGCCTTCCCGGCCGTGCGGATGTGGAACGCCCCACACTGCAGCGCGACGAGCCCCTCCTCCACGAGCGCCGGCTTGCAGTCCACCAGGCGGGAGAGCTCCGCACCGTATTCGACGGCGCGGCCGGGAACGGACTCGATGTCCGGTTCGTCATACTGCCCGAGGTCCGCGGTGTAGGTGCAGGGGATGGCCCCCTTCTCGCGCATCCAGGCGACAGCGACGGACGTGTCGAGCCCGCCGGAGAATGCGATGCCGACGTGCTCGCCGACGGGGAGGGTGGAGAGAACCTTGGCCATGGATACGATCGTAGGACGATTGATGCAGATATGCGAGCGGCTGCATATATGCAGGCATGTGATTTGACGCACTGCCTCCCGGCAGGTCGTAGTCTGGCATCGACTCCTCAGGAAGGCGGACGACATGTCCCGGTGGGCGATCATGGAGGGCGGCGAGGCCGCGGCGAGCGTGGCGCACGCGCTGAGCGAGGTGATCGCGATCTACCCCATCACCCCGTCATCGGCGATGGGTGAACTCGCGGACACCTGGTCGGCCGCCGGACGGACGAACATCTGGGGCGCCGTCCCCGAGGTCATGGAGATGCAGTCCGAGGGCGGCGCGGCGGGCGCGCTCCACGGCGCGGTCACCAAGGGCACCCTCAGCACGACCTTCACCGCGTCCCAGGGCCTGCTGCTCATGCTGCCAAACATGTACAAGATCGCCGGCGAGCTGACGCCCGCGGTGATTCACGTGGCAGCGCGCACGGTGGCGACCCACGCCCTCTCCATCTTCGGTGACCACTCCGACGTGATGGGCTGCCGCATGACCGGATGGGCCATGCTTGGCGCCGAGAACGTGCAGCAGGCCCAGGACTTCGCGCTGGTCGCCCACGCCGCGTCCCTGCGCTCGCGCGTGCCGTTCCTGCACTTCTTCGACGGGTTCCGCACCAGCCACGAGATCAACAAGATCGAACTGCTGGAGCGCGAGGACATGCGCGCGCTCGTCCGCGAGTCCGACGTCCTGGCGCATCGCGCCCGCGGCCTCACCCCGGACTCCCCCGTGCTGCGCGGCTCCGCGGAGAACCCCGACACCTTCTTCCAGTCGCGGGAGGCGGCCAACCTGTTCCACCGGGCGGTGCCCTCCGTCGTCGCCGAGTGCTTCGACGAGCTCGCCGAGCGCACCGGACGGCGGTACGGCCTCGTCGACTACAGCGGCGCGGCGGACGCCGAGCGCGTCGTCGTCGTCATGGGGTCGGCGAGCGCCACCTTGCGGGAGACGGTGGCGCACCTGGTCGCCCGGGGCGAGAAGGTCGGCGTGCTGGCCGTCCACCTCTACCGGCCGTTCCCCACCGCGCAGTTCGTGGCCGCGCTGCCTGCGACGGTGACGCGCATCGCCGTCCTCGACCGGACCAAGGAGCCCGGTGCACCGGTCGAGCCCCTGCACAGCGACGTTCTGGCCGCGCTCGACCAGCACGGATTCGGCCACTTCACCGCGGGCCGGCCCGCCGTGATCGGGGGCCGCTACGGCCTGTCCAGCAAGGAGTTCACCCCGCGCATGGCGGCGGCGGTCCTCGCCGAGCTGGACCGGCCGACGCCGAAGCGCGAGTTCACCGTCGGGATCGTCGACGACGTCACCCACCTCTCGCTCCCGACCGACCCGGACTTCGCCCTCCCCCGCACCTCGCTGGCCGCGGTGTTCTACGGCCTGGGCTCGGACGGGACCGTCGGGTCGTCCAAGAACTCGGTCAAGATCCTCGGGGAGGAGCCCGGCCGCTACGCGCAGGGCTACTTCGTCTACGACAGCCGTAAGGCTGGCGCGTCGACCATCTCCCACCTGCGCTTCGGCGACAACCCCATCGACGAGCCGTACCTGATCGATTCCGCCGACTTCGTCGCGGTGCACCACTTCGACCTGATGCGCACGATGCGCACCATCGACGTGGCCCGGCCCGGCGCCACCGTGCTCGTGAACTCGCGCTGGCCCGCCGACCAGCTCTGGGAGCACCTGCCCGTCGAGGTGCGGCGGATCATCGTCGAGCGCAACCTCGCCCTCTGGACGATCGACGCCACCCGGGTCGCCCGCGACGCGGGGCTCGGCAGCCGCACCAACACCGTCATGCAGCCCTGCTTCTTCTTCCTCTCCGGCGTCGTGGAGCAGGACCAGGCGATCTCGAAGATCAAGGCGTCTGTCGAGCGGACCTACGGCAAGCGCGGACGGATCGTGGTGGAACGCAACTTCGCGGCCATCGACGCCGCCGTCGCCGCCCTGCAGCGCGTGGAGTGGAGCGCCGCCGCGGCCGGCGTGGCCGGCGCCGACGGTCTGCACCGCATGCCGCCCCTGCCGGACGCCGCCCCGGACTTCGTCAAGCGGGTCACCGCGACCATGCTGCGCGGCGAGGGCGACACCCTGCCGGTGAGTGCCCTGCCCGTGGACGGCGAGTGGCCGACCGGAACGTCGACGTGGGAGAAGCGCGCGATCGCCGAGGAGATCCCGATCTGGGACCCGTCCTTGTGCATCGACTGCGGCAAGTGCGCGATCGTCTGCCCGCACTCGGCGATCCGCATCAAGCTGGCACCCGACGAGCTCCTCGCCAATGCGCCGGACACCTTGCAGTCCAAGCCCTACAGGGACCGCACCCTGACCGGTCACCAGCTCATCGTCCAGGTCGCGCCGGACGACTGCACGGGTTGCGGCATCTGCGTGGACGTCTGCCCGGCGCGCAGCAAGACCGAGATCAAGCACAAGTCGATCAACATGGAACCCGCCCACGAGCACCGCGAGACCGAGCGCACCAACTACGAGTTCTTCCTCGGCCTGCCGGAGATCGACCGGACGAAGGTGCGTCACGACCAGGTCAAGGGCGTCGCCCAGCTGCAACCGCTGTTCGAGTTCTCCCTCGCCTGCTCCGGGTGCGGCGAGACCCCTTACATCAAGACGCTCACGCAGCTCTTCGGCGACAGGATGCTGATCGCGAACGCGACCGGCTGCTCCTCCATCTACGGCGGGAACCTGCCGACCGCCCCGTACACGAAGAACCCGGACGGCCGCGGCCCGGCCTGGTCGAACTCATTGTTCGAGGACAACGCCGAGTTCGGCCTCGGCATGCGGCTGGGCTGGGAGAACCAGCACGCCGAGGCGAGGCGCTACCTGCGCCTCCTTGCCGACAGGCTCGACCCGGCGCTCGTCGACGGCCTGCTCACGGCCGACCAGTCGGAGGAGGAGGGCCTGCAGGCGCAGCGCGCGCGGGTCGTGGGGCTCAAGGAGGCGCTGCGGGGGCTGAGCGCCTCCAGCGCGGGCGCCGGGCCCGACGACGCACCCGACCAGTCCGTCACCGCCCTGCTGTCCCTGGCGGACGAGCTGGTCGAGAAGGCGGTGTGGATCATCGGGGGCGACGGCTGGGCGTACGACATCGGCTTCGGCGGCCTCGACCACGTCCTCGGGTCGGGGCGGAACGTGAACGTCCTGGTGCTTGACACCGAGGTGTACTCCAACACGGGCGGGCAGGCGTCCAAGGCCACCCCGCGCGGCGCGGCGGCCAAGTTCGCGGCGTCCGGGAAGGACCACCCCAAGAAGGACCTCGGCATGATCGCCGCCGCGTACGGCGACGTGTATGTGGCACAACTGGCGATCGGCGCCAACCAGCAGCAGACCGTCCGGGCGATGCTGGAGGCCGCCGCCTGGCCGGGGCCCTCCCTCCTGATCGCCTACTCCACCTGCATCGCGCACGGCATCGACATGGGGACCTCGATGACGCATCAAACCGACGCCGTCGCGTCCGGGTACTGGCCGCTGTACCGGTACCGCCCCGGCACCGACGAACACACGCAACCCATGAGCCTGGACAGCAAGGCGCCCACCAAGCCGGTCACAGACTTCATGATGGCCGAGACGCGGTTCTCAATGCTGGCCCGGTCCAACCCGCAGCGCGCTGAGACGCTCGCCCGCCTCGCCCAGCGCGACGTCGACGAGCGGTGGCGCTACTACAGCCAGTTGGCCGGCGTGGAACGCGCCGTCCAGGTTGACACCCCCGCCGGCCCGGACGACGAGAAGGGAACAGAATGAGCGCCGACCTGACCACGCGTTACCTCGGGCTGGAGTTGTCGGGGCCGATCATGGCCTCGGCCGGGCCACTGACCGGCACGCTCGACGGGCTGCGCGCGCTCGAGGACGCCGGCGCCTCCGCCGTCGTCCTGCCGTCGCTGTTCGAGGAGGACGTCATCGAGGAGGAACTCCACCTCGCGGACCTCCTCGACGACGGCGAGGGGTTCGCCGAGTTCGCGAGTGCCCCGCTGTCGGAGGCGGCGGCGGATTACGTGCTGGAGCCCGAGCGCCACGTGCGGCTCGTCGAGCGGGCGAAGGCCGCGCTCGGGATCCCCGTGATCGCCAGCGTGAACGCCGCCCACCCCGGCTCATGGGAGCGGTACGCCACCATCCTGGTGGAAGCCGGGGCAGATGCGATCGAGCTCAACATGTACTCGGTCGCCGCTGACGCCAGTGAGTCCGCAGCGGACGTGGAGTCCCGCAAACTCGACATCGTCAGCGCGGTGCGGGCGGCGGTCACCGTGCCGCTCACCGTGAAGCTCTCGCCGTTCTACACTTCGGTCGCGCACTTCGCCGCCGCCGTGGTCGGACGCGGCGCGGACGGGCTGGTCCTGTTCAACCGGTTCTACGCGCCCGACATCGACCTGGACACGCTCACGGTCCGCCCTGCGCTCACGCTCTCGGAGAGCGACGACCTGCGGCTGCCGCTCCGCTGGCTCGGGATCCTGCGGCCGCAACTGCCCGAGACGTCCCTGGCCGCCAGTTCCGGCGTCCACACGGGGGCGGACGCGCTCAAGGCGCTGCTCGTCGGGGCGGACGTGGCCTGCACGACGTCGTCCGTGCTGCGCAGGGGTCCGGGTCACGTGACGACCATGCTGGCCGAGGTCCGCGCTTGGCTGGATGCGAACGACTACGAGTCGGTGCGGCAACTGCGCGGCAGCATGTCCGCGGCGTCGGTCCCCGACCCTGCCGGGTTCGAGCGTGCCCAGTACCGTGCGATCGTGACTACTCTGGGGAGGTAAACCCCACCGATCCTCTTGGAGGCACTCATGTCCGCACTTCTCAACTTCCTCGCGTCGCAGACGGGCCGCTATGTGCGCTCCGGTCTGGGCGTCATCCTCCTCGTCCTCGCCTTCGTGGCGGGCGGCGCGTGGGCGTGGGTCCTCGGCGTACTGGGCGTGGTGTTCCTGCTCGTCGGCATCCTCGACGTCTGCCTGCTCGCCCCGCTGTTCGGCAAGCCGCTCCGGGGCAAGGAATTCCGCTCGGGGGTCTGACCGGCTCGACGGCGGCGCGGCGTCCCGCTCCCCAGGAGACCCCATGAGTCCGCTCGCCAGCACCTTCATCACCCTCGCCCTCGTGTTCTACACGGTCGGCGTGTGGGGTGAGCGCATCCAGAAGCGCCTGAGGTGGTGGCACTTCGCGTTCTTCGTCCTCGGGCTCATGTTCGACACCCTTGGCACCGGCCTGATGTTCGAGTTCGTTGGCGGGATGACCTTCGACGTCCACGGCATCTCCGGGCTGATCGCCATCCTCCTCATGGTGGTCCACGCCGCGTGGGCCCTCGTGGTGCTCCGTCGACAGGACGAGGACGCACTCAAGAACTTCCACAAGTTCAGCGTCTTCGTGTGGCTGGTCTGGCTGATCCCCTACTTCAGCCCGATGTTCTTTGCCATGGCGGAGTGAGCACCGACGAACCACGCCCGACCCATCGGGTTCCAGTCCAGCGGCTCGCCGTGTCAGAACGGTGGAGGGCCTTCGAAAGCGTCCGGTGGAGACTCGCCAGGTGGGTCGTCGGGTGGAGCTCCGCCGCGTTGGCGGAGTGGTCGTTCGGGGAGGCGGCGGTACTTCTTGCCGAGAGCGGAGGTCCAGGTGCGGGTGCCGTCCGCCTGCAGGTGTCCGACGTTTGCGGCGCCGGCGGTCTTGATCCGGTGGTGGCGAGGACACTCCGGGGCGTGGTTGACCAGCGAGGTGACCCCACCCTGTGCCCACTCGTGGACGTGGTCCCCGTCGCACCTGTGGGAGGGGATGGAGCAGCCGGGGCGCACACAGGTGTGGTCCCGAAGCCGGGTCGCGGTGCGGATGTGGGACGGGGGCGCATACCGGGCCCGCCCGATGTCCAACGGCAACCCGGTGAGCGGGTCTGTCACGATCCGCTGCCAGGTTCCACCCGCTGCGAGCAACAGCGCGACCGCCGGGCTGATCGGCCCATAGCCCTCCAACCACGCCGCCTCGGTGCGGTGACCGTCCACCGGACCGAAGACCACAGCCTCGCAGGAATCAGTGGCGGTGTCGGGGTTGTCGGTGCCGGCCAGGTCGGCACGGAAGACGTCGGCCACCGATGGTGGCGGGGTGAACCCGGGAATCGCACGCATCATCACTTCGAGGGGGATGGTGACCGCGATCTTCGCGGGCGCCGACGTCACGGTGGACCCGTCCGACAGCGTCACCTCGGTGCCACTCGTGAGGGCGGTCTTCGCCCACCCGGTCATCGTGTCGGCGCGGAGTTGGTCCGTGGTGCGGCAGTCCCCCGCACCCCGGGCGGCGGTGGCCGCGGCGTCCAACGCGCTGTCGAGGGTGACGGCGTCGGGGGCGGGCAGGAACAGGCTCATGCGGGCCATCCCGTCCGCCGCGGGGCGGGGACGACCCACCCGCCGCTTGCCGGCCGCCACACGCGCACGGTCGTCCGCGGTCTCGGGGTCGAACTCGATGAGCAGGCGGGCGATGTCGCGACGCAACTCGGCAGGGGTGCGCTCCACCGCGCGTTCCAGTGCGAGTTCTTCGACGGGGATCGCGACCGTCAGGTCCACCCCGGACAGGCAATCGGTGATCACCCAGGCGTGCTCAAACGAGATGACCCCGACCTCCAAAGCATCCCCCGTCGCACACAGGGCCCCCGTGATCGCCCCACCAACCTTGACGTACCGTTCCGCCAAGTGGGTACTCACCCGCAGTCCGACGGAGATCTCCTCCGCCGCCACGTTGATCACCCCGATGTAATCCGGGTAGGCGAGTCGGGCCGAGGACGCGAGCTTCGCCGCGTACCGGGCCTTCAACCACGCCGCGTGCGCCTCCACCCGGGCGGCCGCCCGGACCGAGGCCAACAACCCCTCCTCCGATGTCTCACGGTCCTCGAAACGCTCCAACAACTCGACGGCGTGCGGCCCCGCCCCCGCACGATCCATCAGCGTCACGTGCGTGCCGAACTCCAACACGCTGCCACCAGGGCGGCGGAACTCATGCACGAGAGCTGTCATGAATACCATCCTCCACGGCACCACTGACAACAACGATCCGGAGTTCGATCGAGCATGCCGACCCTGACCTCGAGCGGATCCAGCCGCACACCACGCCGCGCTGACCGGACGATGGATTGCGTCAGCGTTTGCGACCGAAGATGAAGTAGGCCACGGGCCCCACGAAGTTCACGAACGACGCCGCGACCCACACCGCCTTCGGACCGTTCAGGTCATCGGGTCGGCGCTTCCGCAGGTCGTTCAGCGCGGCAACCATTAGGGCCACCTGCAGGAGCCCCCCGGCAGCCCCGACCGCCTTCCGTCTCGCCGACATCTCGCTCCATGTCTTGCCACGGTCTGTGTGTTGGCCCATCACTCCGCCTCTCGATCGGGTGTTGCCCAAGGGTAGTCCCGATCGCGCTGATCGCGCCCATGGCTGCGTCAGGCCGTCACTTGGCGGTGAAGCCGCCGACGGCTCCGCGCGGCGGCCGGATCGTGCGGCGGCTCATTGACAGCGGGCGGCAGGTCCGGGCGCTGCCTGCGCCCTGCGACTGACGCCGCGCAACTGGAGGGTGAGGGTGTCGGTCGTCACGACGGCCAACGCCCTCGGCCGGATCCTCGCGGGCCCGACTGACCTGACCATCGCGGCCGTCGACGGTGAGGGCAACCAGAACCTGATCCGTGCCGCGGCGCAGGCCGGCGTCCACCGGTTCGTGTACGTCTCGGCCGCGGGGACGGGCGATGACATGGCCCGCCTGGCGCCGTTCACGGCCGCCAAGTGGGCGGCGGAGAAGGCCCTCCGGGCGACCTCGATGCAGGTCGTGATCGTCCGACCCGACATGTTCCAGGAGGTCTGGCTGGCTCCGCCCTCCGGGATCGACCCGGCGGCCGGCAAGGCCCTGATCTACGGCCGCGGGGAGTTGGCGCATCGCTGTGTCGCGATCGACGACGTCGCGGCGCTGTGCGCGCAGGTGGCGGTCGCACCGGATCCGCCGGCCCTGGTGCAGTTCGGGGGGCCAGAGGAGCTGTCGCGCGAGCAGGTGGTCGCGGCCTTCGAGTCGGCCACGGGCAGGACGCTCAAGGTGCGGCACGTGCCGGACGCCGCGATGTCGGTCGGGCATGTGGGCTCAGCACCACTGCTTGGGACCCTGCCGTCGGGGTTCAGCGAGCCCGGAAGTCCGGCGCCGGCTTCCCCAGTCCGGCGTCGCGGGCGATGACGATGGACTCCGACCGCCGGCTCACCCGCAGCTTGGCGAAGATGGACGAGAGGTGGTTGCCGACGGTCTTCACCGACATCCCCAGGTGGCTCGCGATCGAGGCGTTCGACAGTCCGGCGGCGACGAGGTCGAGGATCTGCCGTTCGCGGGGGGTGAGTTCCGGGAACGCCCGCCTCGGCGAGGGTGCGGGTTGGGCGAGGCGGTCCAGGGCGCGGGCCGCGATGGCGGACCCAAAGACGGGTCGCAGGATCACTGCCTGCCGGACTGCCTCGCGGCCGGTCGCCGCCCCGCCGATGACCGTCACGGAATCGAGCGACCCGAGCAGTGCCCGCAGCCCTTGGCGAACCACGGGGTGGTCGTCGGCCAGGACGACCCGGACGTCGGCGCGGGGATTTGCGTGCGTCATGACGCACCACCTGCCCCGGGGAGAAGGTCGGACTCGAGCGGCAGGGTGACGGAGACCTCGCCGCCCTCGGGTCCCGGCCCGGCGAACAGCGTCCCCCCGAGTTCGGCGGCGCGCTCCCTCATCCCGATCAGCCCGACGCCGGGCGTCCAGGCATCGGCGGCGGGTCCGCCGTCGTCGACCACGCGAAGCTTAAGGCACCCGTTCACCGCGACGACGACGGAGGCTGACGCCGCGCGTGAGTGCCGGGCGACGTTGGTGAGCGCCTCGGTGGCGATTCGATAGGCGGCGACCTCCACGGCCGCCGGGAGGCGGGGCAGGACGTCACGGTCCGTCAATGGTCACGGTCAGCGGGTGACCGTCGCCCCCGCGTTCGAGGTGTTCAACCCGGACACGCAGTGCCGCAAGGAGACCGCGGTCGTCGAGGACGGGCGGGCCCAGGTCGTAGACGAGACGCCGGACGTCCTCGAGTGCGTTCGTCGTTTCCTGACGCAGCCGGGTGAGCAGCTCGATCGCCTCCTGCGGCTGCGGACGGACGTAGTTGCGGGCAGCGTCCGCCATGAAGGCGATTCCCGAAAGTGCCGAGCCCAGGCCGTCGTGCAGGTCGCGGCGCAGGCGGCGGCGCTCCTCCTCGCGCGCGGAGACGACGCGGGTGCGCGCAAAGTCTGCGGTTCCTCGGCGAGCACGGTGGCGTGCACGGCCATCCCCACCGGGGCCGCCAAGAGCTTCAGGATGTAGCCGTCGGAGCCGGCGGCTGCCGACGCGAGCACCGACCACAAGCTCCCCGATGCGTTCGGCGCCGTGCATCAGCGGGACGCTTTATACAGCTCACCAAGGGCGGTTCCGAAATCCCGCGCGTCGCAGGGCCTGCCGGCCTGCAGCGTCGGACCGTTGGGGGTCCGCATGCGCCGACATCAGCCGACAACGCAGGCGTGGCTCCCGCGGCCATGCCGGCGACGATCGCGGTGGAGACAAGGATTCTGGTCATGGCCTTCATGACGGTCCCTCCTTCGGGTGTGGACGTGCATCCAGTCTCACCGCCGCACTTCCCGACCGGATGGGAGGAAGTTCCCGCACCACCCGGGAGCTTCCCCGATCAAACCGGGCACACGTCAGCCCTCGGACGTGCCCATCACCTGGCCGTGTAGCCGCCGTCGGCAACTACCTCGGAACCCGTCATGAGGGACGCGTCGTCGCTGGCGAGGAACGCCACCACGGCCGCGATCTCCTCCGGCCGGCCGATGCGGCCGATCGGGTGCATGTCGCCGAGGGCCGATCGGTCGAAGTCCCCGAGGATCGGCGTGTCGATGAAGCCCGGGTGCACGGAGTTGACGCGGATGTTCTCCTTCGCCCACGCCAGAGCGGCATTCTTGGTGAGGGTGCGCACGGCACCCTTGGCGGCGGCGTAGCCCGGGGAGGTGCCGAAGCCGCCGGTGATGCCGAAGATCGAGGAGGTGTTGATCACCGACGCGTTGCCGGAGGCCTGCAGGAGGTCGTGCATGTAGCGCATGCCGTAGTACATGCCGTGCTGGGTGATGGCGACGCACTTGAGGTACATCTCGTCCGTCTGGTCCGAGATGGTGGCGTTGTCACCGATCCCCGCGTTGTTGAACAGCACGTCGACCTTGCCCTTCTCGGATGCGATGCGGGCGGCGAATTCCTGCCATGCGGCGGAGTCGGTCACGTCGAGGTGCACGTAGGCGCCCTGACCCTCGCCCAGCCCGGCGACGATCTCCTCGCCCTTCTCGTCCTGCACATCGGCGACGTAGACGAACGCGCCCTCCTCGGCGAAGCGCTTCACGGTTGCGGCGCCGATCCCGCTCGCCCCGCCGGTCACGACGGTGATGCGCCCTTCGAGCTTGCCCATGTCAATCCTTTGTTCGCTGGATCCCGCGTCCCCGCGGTGTGCCTCCCTTCCTACACCAGATTCGTGTGATCTTCATCTCATGCCCGCGTCACCTGCTCGTGGGCGCGGACAGCCTTCACGCATCACGCAGGAGACCCACCTCGAGCGAGCGTCAGAACGTCCTCGGTGGTCAGGGGCTGCCCGCCGATGCCCCAGTCACCACTGCCGACCTCCTCCACCACGCACCACGTGACGGAGCGCATGTTCTCGCCCTCGATCCCGACCATCGTGTCGGTCAGCTTCCGTACGATGTCCTGCTTCTGATCGGGCGTGAATACGCCCTCGATGCCCTTGACGTTGATGAACGGCATGTCGGCTCCTTTGTTTCCGAGTTGGCTTCGAGTGGAACGGTTCCACGCTACGGAGCTGAGCCGCAGCGCCGCATCGGTGGTACCCGACACAAAGGTGCCGCCGTCGCCGGCGCCCATGTCGGGTGCTACTCAGAACCCGCCGCCAGGCCCGGAGGTCAGGCCCGTACGGGACCGCGCTCCAGCTCGGAGAGTCTGGCCGCCGCTGCCGCCCGGGCCGACTTGCCGGTGAGCCCGAGTCTCGCGTAGATGTTGGAGAGGTGACGCTCGACTGTGCGCGTACTCACTGACAAGTGGGTGCCGATCTCGTCGTTGCTGCAGCCGTGGGCGACGAGCCTCAGCACCTCGACCTCCCGGGCCGTCAGCCCCGCTCCGGCCCCGCGCGACCTCGCGCCCCCGACGAATGTCATCACTTCGTCGAGGAACTCAGGCCATGCCGGCTCGTCGCCGAGGAGAATGTGGTTCTGGCTGTGCAACGGGACGAACCGGGCCCCCGGGATGAGTCCCGCCAGTAGACGACCCTGTTCGAACGGAACGGCTCGATCGCCATCGGCGTGCAGCACGAGTGTGCGGGCGGACACTTCCCGGGCCGACGAGGTGACATCAAGCAGCGCGCGTGCGTGGCTGCTGGCGAGTGCCGCTTCGGGGGACATCGACTTGCGTTGGAGCTCGTCGAACCACCGCATCTGCGCCTCGGATGCCCCGGGAATGAAGGTGGACGTGAACACGCGACGGAAGACGGGATCCGCGCGGCCCCAACCCACCTTGATCATCCGTGAGCGCACGTCCCTCTCTTCGGCTTCCTCTGACGTGGCACCTCTCGCCAGGGCCCCCTGCCCGTACGCTCCCCAAAGGACCAGGCTTGTCACCCGCTCTGGGTGGGCTCGCGCGTACTCCACAGCAACAGCGCCGCCCTGGGACATGCCCAGGAGAGTGAAACTGCGGAGACGGGCGGCCTCGACCACGGCCGCGAGGTCTGCCACCCACGCGCTGAGCGAGTACTCCGTCGGAGCGCGATCGGACAGGCCGCTGCCGCGGTCGTCGTACCTGACGACGGTGAACTGTCGCCCGAGGCCCTCGAGCCAATGCCTCCAGACGGGGCTCGCCCAGTCGTGGTCGAGATGCGTGAGCCACGTCCCCACGCGCACCAGCGGCGGGCCAGTGCCGTGTCGTGACCACGCAATGCGGGTGCCGTCCGCGGAGGTGGCGAAGGACACCTCGGTCCTCATGGTCCGAGTCTAGGTGACATGCTCGACGACGTAGGCGTCGTGGTCCGACAGCGCCCGTCAGTACGTGGCTCGTCGCAGGTCGATCACGACCTTCCCCGCCACGCCCTGGGCGGCGACGGTGAACGCCTCCACGGCGTCCTCGATGCCGTAGCTGTGGCCGACGATCGCTTCACCAGGAACCATGCCCGCGGCCGCGATGTCGATGGCCTCCTGGATGTCGTCGGCGGTGTAGTTCGCCGAGCCCCTGGATGCGCAGCTCCCAGTCCTGGACCAAGGGGAGCTGGATGACGCCGTCGCGTGGGGGAACGCCCACAATCATGACCGGCGCCGAGGACCACGACGTTCGCGCCCTCCATGTCACCCGCGATGCGGACGACGTGGACAGGGGTGGCGAGAGGCTCGAGGAGCGCGCTGTCGTTGTCGCTGATCCCCTCCGGAATCGCGAAGACGTGCGCCACCGGGGCGACGACGAACTCGGCCATCCCGCCGGGCTGCACCCCGGAGGGGTCGCAACCGATCCGCTGGAGGGTCTGGCACGCGTTGGTGCGGCCCGCCTGGCAGTTCACGCACGTCCCGCACTCGACGTTCGGCTTCACCATCACACGCTGTCCGGGCTTGAGGTGGACGACCCCCGCACCGCACTCGTCCACGATCCCCACGAGTTCGTGACCGGGGTAGTACGGCGGCTGGAGCAGTGGGTGGTGCCCGGCGATGGCGTGCGTGTCCGACCCGCGGATCCCCGCGAGCGTGACCGCCACCCGAACCTCCCCCTCCCCGGGGACTGGGATCGGGGAATCGACGACCGTGACGTCGTTCAGCCGGGCGACGAAGACCTGCCGCATCGTGGTGGTGTTCATGAGTTCACTCCTTGACTTCACTGTGACTGTCGACCGCGTGCTCGAGCACGAAGGATGGCATGAAGATCTGGTAGATCACGCCCTCGCCCAGCCAATCCGTCCCTGCCATCTCAGTTGCTCCTCTCGGACACCCAGCGCTGCACGGTGGCACGGGCACCATCGCGGTACAGGGATCGCAGTGCCTCGGCCTAGGGAGTGGTGAACGCCCGGTTGTCACGCAACCCTCCGAAGAGGCTGTCGTCCTCGAGGAAGGCCAGCGGCTCCAGCCGGTTCCTGCGCGCCCTGTCACGAACCGCGTCCACGCGCTGATCGACCACCTCGATCATGTTCCCCGCCTCATCCACTCCCTCCGCGTACCTCGCCCACGCGGCTACCACTAGGTGGCTGGTGTTTTTCGCGTGGCGGTGTTCGCCTCGTGGTGGCCGGTTCGAGAGAATTGGGGTGGAACGGTCGGCGGGTGGTGGGGAGTCTCTGGTGACGTTGGGTCTGGCGCCGCGGCAGGG
>JADGOQ010000091.1 GCA_017882885.1 Actinomycetales bacterium
ACGGCGTCTGCGGCAGAGGATCTTCACGGCACAAGGCTTGCTTGAGCCGGATGCGGTGAAAGTCGCTAGTCCGGTTCTGAGGGGGGCCGGGCGCCGCAATGCGCCCGGCCTACCCGACCCTCAACCCCCGCAACACGCCGCCTAAATAATCGGAGAGCCCTGAGCTTCGCCGTCTGGTCCGAGTTGCGCGGCGACAACGAGGTCTCCGCCTATCGCTGGCGCATCCCGGCATCCTCCATCCGTGAAGCGCTCACCGTGGCCGTGATGAGTGCCGTGATCGTCGTGGCCCCGACGATCGCCATCGCAATGTCCTCGCCCTTCACCCTCGACCAGATCCTGTTCGAGGTGGTGTCCGCCTTCGCCACGGTTGGCCTGTCCACGGGCATCACCGCCCAACTGGCGGTGAACCACCAACTGACCCTCGCCGCCCTCATGTTCATCGGCCGGCTCGGGCCCGTGACGCTAGGCTCGGCATTGGCGATGCGGGGGCGGGAGCCGAGCATCCGCTACCCGGAGACCTCCATCACGATTGGGTGAGCATGAACGTACAACTGATCCCGGCGTGGCCGGACTCCGAGGGTGACGGCCGGGCGCGTGAGCTCTTCCGGGTGGCGTACGGCGCCGAGCCCGACGGCGTCTGGGCGGCACCCGGCCGGGTGAACCTCATCGGGGAGCACACCGACTACAACGACGGGCTCTGCCTGCCGCTCGCGCTCCCGCACCGCACGTTCGTCGCGCTCCGGGCCCGCCCCGACCGGCTCACCCGCCTCGTCAGTGCGCAGGAGGCCGGCGCGGATGGGCGGCCCGCTGTGCGGGAGGTGCACCTCGACGACGTCGGCCCGGCTGGCTCCGCCCACGCCGTGGCGGGGTGGCCGGCGTACGTCGTGGGCGTGGCGTGGTCGCTGGAGCAGGACGGGCTCACCGTGCCCGGGTTCGACGTCGCCGTGGACTCCTGCGTGCCGTACGGGGCGGGGCTGAGTTCCTCGGCCGCCCTCGAGTGCGCGATCGGCGTGTCGCTGAGCGACGTGGCCGGCCTCGGCGTGGCGGGGGAGGACCGCGCCCGGCTCGCGGGGGTGTGCGTCCGAGCGGAGAACGACGTGGCCGGGGCCCCCACCGGCGGGATGGACCAGGCTGCCTCGTTGCGCTGCCGGGCAGGGCACGCGCTGCTCCTCGACACAGCCGACGGCTCGGTCAGCCATGTCCCCCTGGACCTCGCGGCCGCGGGGCTGGCACTCCTCGTCGTCGACACTCGCGCCGAGCACCAGCTGGTCGACGGGCAGTACGCCGGGCGGCGCGCGGCGTGCGAAGCGGCCGCCGCGGTGCTCGGCGTGGGGTCGCTGCGGGAGGTGGCCGACGCCGTCGGCAGCGGCCGGACGACGCTGGGGGAGGTCCTGGGGCGCCTCCCGGACGCGGAGCAGCGGCACCGGGTACGCCACGTGGTCACTGAGATCGAGCGGGTGCGCCGGCTGGCCGACGTGCTCACCCACGCCCCGGGGGCCTCGCTTGTGGGTGAGGCGCTCGCGGCGGCGGGAACGTTGCTCGACGAGTCGCACGCATCCCTGCGGGACGACTATGAGGTGTCGTGCGCTGAGTTGGACCTCGCCGTGGAGACGGCGCGGGCCGCGGGCGCGTACGGTGCACGGATGACCGGCGGGGGTTTCGGTGGGTCGGCGATCGCGCTGGTCGACGCCGCCCGGGCGGGCGAGGTGGCGGCCGCCGTCGCCGCGGCCTTCGACGACGCCGGTCTGACGGCGCCGGCGTTCCTGCTCGCCACCGCCTCGGGACCCGCCGAACGGGTGGGGCTCTGGCGGGATCACACCCCACGTGCCGGCGATGCAGGAGGAGTACACATGGACGTGCAGCCCCGCGGCTACGAGAAGGTCGAGCAACTGCTCCGCAAGGGTGTCAGCATCCCGAACCCCCTCACGCTCGACATCGCTCCCGACGTCGACCCGGACCGGATCTCCGGCGACGGGGTGACGATCCACCCGGGCTGCCGCATCCGGGGCGCAAGGACGGTCCTGTCAGCCGGCGTCACGCTCGGCGCCGAGGGCCCTGTCACGATCGAGAACTGCCAGTTGGGTCCCGGCGTCGATCTGAAGGGCGGTTACTTCTCGAAGTCGGTGTTCCTGGAGAAGGCGAACATGGGTCTCGGTGCCCACGTCCGGGAGGGCACCCTCCTCGAGGAGGAGGCGAACGGTGCGCACTGCGTGGGTCTCAAGCAGACGATCCTCTTCCCGTTCGTCACTCTCGGCAGCCTCATCAACTTCTGTGACTGCCTCATGGGCGGTGGCACGAGCCGCAAGGACCACAGTGAGGTCGGCTCGTCCTACATCCACTTCAATTTCACGCCCGACGGCAACAAGGCGACGGCATCGCTCTTCGGTGACGTACCCCGCGGCGTCTTGCTCTCCCAGCCGCCGATCTTCCTTGGGGGCCAGGGCGGCACGGTCGGCCCGGTGGCCACCGGGTTCGGGCTGGTGGTCGGTGCGGGGTCCGTGCTGCGGGGCGATGTCCTCGAGGACGGCATGTTCGTCATGACCAGGGCGACTCCCGGAATCCAGCGTCCGGTTGCCCCCCGGGCATACAAGGGCCTGTCGCGAGTGGTGGCCAGGAACATCGCCTATCTCGCGAACCTGGTCGCCCTCGAGACGTGGTACACCTCGGTCCGCCGGCCGTTCTTCGATGCCCAGGACTTGGGGCCGCTGGTCCACCAGGGGGCACTCGACGTCCTGGCGGTGGCGAAGCAGGAGCGCGCGAAGCGGCTCACCGCGATGGTCGCCACCGTGTCACCCGACGACGACGCACGCGCTGAGCTCCGCGAGCGGATCGGCGATGTGCTGGCCGTCTTCGAATCCCCGGTCATTCCCGACGGCAGCGTCTTCCTCTCGGCGTTCAGGGCGAGCGCCGGCGGGGCCGGCTACATCCCGGCAATCAAGGGCCTGCCCCCGGAGGTCTCCGCCGCGGGGGTCGAGTGGCTCCAGGAGATCGTGGCCGGGCTCTGCAGGCAAGCCGGCTCACTCGTACCCGCAATGAAACTCTTCGTCACCGCCTGACCCACCGGCGCACGAACCCATCCACAGCAAGGAGAATCCCATGGGGAGACTGTTCGGAACCGACGGGATCAGGGGCGAGGCCAATCGCTACCCGATGGACGCGACGATGGCCTTCGCAGTTGGCCAGGCCGTCACGTACGTGCTGCGGAAGGAGCGGCACCAGCCGCGGGTGGTCATCGGCAAGGACACCCGGATCTCCGGGTACATGCTGGAGAGCGCGCTCGAGGCTGGCGTCACGTCCATGGGCGGGATGGTGCAGATGGTGGGCGTCCTGCCGACACCTGGCATCGCCTACATCACCGAAAGCATGCGAGCGGACGCCGGCTTCGTCGTCTCCGCCTCACACAACCCGTACCAGGACAACGGCATCAAGGTCTTCTCCGGCTCCGGCTTCAAGCTGTCTGACGAGCAGGAGGCCGAGATCGAGGACCTCGTCCTCGGCGGCGAGCTCGCCTCCCTGGTTCCCCCGCCGCGGGAGATGGGGAAGGCCTACCGCCTCAACGACGCCATCGCCCGCTACATCGTCTTCCTCAAGAACGCCTTCCCGCGCAGCCTCTCCCTCGAGGGCATCAAGATCGCCCTCGACGTCAGCAACGGTGCCACCTACGAGGTCGCGCCCGCTGTCTTCCGGGAACTCGGCGCCGACCTCACGGTGATCCACAACCGACCCAACGGGCTGAACATCAACGACAACTGCGGCTCGCAGCACACCGAGGACCTGCGTCGCACCGTGCTTGAGACGGGATCCGTGATCGGGCTCGCGTTCGACGGAGACGGAGACCGCCTCATCGCCGTCGACGAGAAGGGCAAGGTGGTCACCGGCGACCAGATCCTCGTGATCTGTGCCGCCCAACTGAAGAAGGAGGGGAAGCTGGAGAACGACCTGCTCGTCAGCACGATCATGAGCAACCTCGGCCTGAAGGTGGCCTGCGAGAAGTACGGCTTCAAGCACTACGCCTCGAAGGTGGGCGATCGCTACGTCCTCGAGGACATGCAGCGTCTCGGGGCGGTCATCGGTGGTGAGGACTCGGGCCACGTGATCTTCCTCCGCCACCAGACCACGGGCGACGGGACCCTGAGCGCGATCCAACTGGTGTCCGCGATGCTCAAGGCCGGACAGCCACTCTCCGAACTTGCGAAGCTCATGGACGTGTTCCCCCAGAAGTTGATCAACGTCGACGTCTCGCGCAAGCCCGACGTCACGACCGTCCCGGCGATCGTCGCGGCGATCGCGCGCGCCGAGGCCGCACTTGAGGGCAAGGGACGCGTTCTCGTGCGGTACTCCGGAACCCAGAACATGTGTCGCGTCATGGTGGAGGGCCCCACTGCCGACGTGACCGAGAAGTGGGCTCGCGAAGTCGCGGACGTCGTCCGGGGAGCAATCGGCTGAGGACGGCGCGATGCCCTTCACGATCCACATCACGCGCGATTTCGACCAGATGAGCAAGGTCGCGGCAGACCTTGTCGAGTCCGACATCCGTGAGAAGCAGGCCGTCAAGGACGAGTACGTGCTCGGACTTGCCGCGGGAAACACGCCGACCGGGCTCTTCAAGCACCTTGCGAAAGCGTTCAATGCCGGCCGGATCGACTCGGGCAGGGTCCGCTCGTTCAATCTGGACGAGTACGTGGGACTGCCCGGGGAGAACGCCCCAGCGCACGCTCCACCCGCAGTCGTACAGCTACTTCATGATCAGCGAGCTGTTCGGCCTCCTTGAACGGCCCTTCGTCGAGACGAACGTTTCCTGGGGCACGCTGGTTGGCCAGACCGAACTGATCGCGGCGCTCGAGTCCGCGACGGACTCCTACGAGATCGTCGGGACGGACAAGGGCAAGGCGGTCGTCATCAAGGACGACGCCACGGGAGTGCTTCGCCTCGTCAAGGAGGAGATCCTCGATGCCTACGAGCGGAAGATCGAGTCGTTCGGGGGCATCGACCTGCACGTGGTGGGCGTTGGCGGGCGGGGTCACGTGGCGTTCCACGAGAGTGGCATCCCCTTCGGCGCCTCGCCGGTCCTGCTGGTCCGGCTCGACGACAACACGGTGGAGAACGCCGTGGCCGACGGGCATTTCGCTGCCGTGGACGAAAGCCCGCGGTACGCGGTCTCGATGGGAGCGGCGCTGGTGTACCAGGCCAGCACGGTACTCCTCCTCGCCAGCGGTGCCCGGAAGACCGGTCCCATCGCAGCATCGGTCCTGGGTCCCGTCACCTGCGACGTCCCTGTGTCGTACGGTCAGACGTTCGCCGCCGAGGGTGGCAACCTGGTCTATGTCCTCGATTCCGCGGCGGCAGGGGAGCTCCTCGACCGCCGGGCCGAGGTCGAGGCGCGCGGCTACGAGATCGTCGATGTGCGGGACCAACCCTCTGCCCGCGTCGATGAACTGGCCTTCGTGCGGGACCCCCGCACCGGCCACGTCCATTAGGAGGTACGGATGGAAGCGCGAATCGTCGAACTGCTGGGTCGAACGGGACCCCTCACGGGTGCCGAGATACGCGCGGCGCTTGGTGGGGAGACATTCGCGCTGTGGAAGACCTGCAAACTCTCGCCGCGCCTTGCGACCCGCACGGTGGGGCGGCACTACGTGCGTCTCGACCGGCAGGTGGAAGGTTTCGCGCGGTTGTCGCCCTCCATCCTCCGCGAGTTCCTGACGTACACCGTCGTGGGGCTTACCGGGAGCTCCGACGCGATGGACGCGCGCGCGGCGGAGCTGGTCCAACACACCGCCAGTGTCAGCAAGCAGAAGCTGGACCTGGCGACCAGTCTGGTGACCGACGTCGCCAAGCCCCATCTGACGGATGGTGCCGGTTGCGGCAGATTCTGCATGGTCCTGGCCGGCGACGTCGTCTACGGCATGGCCCACGACGTCAACAGGCCCGAACGCAGCACCGGGGCGCTCGTGCACGGCTCCGACCTCGACATCGTGGTGATCGTCAGCGACGACGCACCCGAGGACCTGGTCAAGGGCCTGGACGACGCCATCTACGGGAAGAAGTACCAGTACCTCAAGAGCCCGGCGTTCCGCGAGGAGATCGACTACATCGTCAAGAGGTTCAGCAGACTCCGCGAGCAGACGGCCTTCGACACCTTCCCGCGCATGGTCGCCTGCAAGATCTTCGACGAGGCCGAGTTGCTGGTCGGCAGCGAGACGCTGTTCGCGGCCGGGAAGGAACTCTTGCGCACGAGCGGGGTGGTGGATCGGCTGCGTGAGATGGAGCAGGACGCGATCCGCTCGCGCGTGAGGCGAGAGGAACGCCTCCTCGGCACGGACGAGGACGTCCTCCGTGGCACGGACCTCTACCTCTTCTACACCGACGACGAGTCCGAGGAGTTCGAGTAGCGCATCCCTGCGGCCCGGCACCACCCGACCGACGGACCGACATGGGAGACTCGTGGCCATGAAGGCTCGTCCGAATGTCGTCCTCCTGGTGGTTGCCGGCCTCGTGCTGGTACTCGCCGTCATCGCCGCGCTGGTCTCGGCCTCCCGCGGCGAGCTGGACCTGGACCCCGCCACCCCCGACGGGACCGTCCAGCTGTACATCAAGGCGCTCTACGAGGGTGACGAGGACGCGGCACTCGCCCTGCTCGACCCCGAACTCGGTTGTGAGGAACCGTTCCAGCAGCTCTACCTCTCGGAGTCGGCGCGCGTCGGTGTGCTGGAGACGGAGATGGACGGCGACACTGCGACTGTCGTAATCGAAGTCGAGGAGGAGTCCGGTGCCGGGTTGTTCGAGTCGTGGTCCCATCGCGAGACCTTCGAGCTCATCGCCGCGGGTGACGGCTGGCTGATCACGGGCGAGCCCTGGCCCGTCTACTACTGCGGCAACGAGAAGGTTCTGGTGGACTGATGAGCGTCGTGTTCTCCCTCCTGTCGCTGGCCGTTCCGATCGGGCTGGTGGTGCTCATCGTCATGGCGTTCCGACGGCGCGGTGCCGCCTCGGCCCCGGGCACCGAGGCGCGGGGGGTGCGGCGCTTCTTCCAGTACCTCCTCCTGTTCGCCCTCATCGTGGTGGCCGCGATCGGGCTCTCCGATCTCCTCGCCCGGGCGTTCGGCGCCGAGCGGGGAGACTACGGCGGCGGATCCGGCCTCGCCCAGTCACTCGCGTTCGTGCTGGTGGGAGTGCCACTCGTCGCCCTGCTGGCGTGGTGGACGCGGCGTGCCCACCGGGATGACCCCACCGAGGGTTCCTCCGTCATGTACGCCGTGTACGTCACTCTCGCGACGCTCACGGGCCTCGCCGTCGCGATGGTCGGGCTCGCGGACGTCCTCGCGATGGCATTCCAGGCCAAGGACTTCGACGGCGGCGGTCCCGCCACCCTTCTGGTGTGGGGTGGCGTGTGGGCCTTCCACTGGTGGCTCGCCCGCCGCACGCTGGATCCGATCCGGTCCGCTCCCCACCTCCTGCTCGGGTCGCTGATCGGACTCGGGACGGCGCTGGTGGGCTTCGTGGCCGTCCTGGCCTCCGCACTTGAGATGCTCCTGTTCACGGAGACCGTCTTCGGGGCCTCCGGGCGGCTCGGCGGCGCGGCCGCAATCTTCGTGACCGGCGCCCTGGTGTGGATGTGGTACTGGGTGCGCTCCGCCTCCCGCGCGCCACACAGCGCGCTGTGGTTCGCGTACGTCCTCCCCATCGGTGTTGGTGGCGGCCTGCTGACGGCGATCGTCGCTGCGAGCGTCGTCCTGTGGCAGTTGCTGGTCTGGTTGCTCGGCGACCCGTCCGGTCCCACGGCCGCGCAGCACTTCGAGTCCACGCCGACGGCGGCCGCTGCGGCAATCGGAGGTGCGCTGGTGTGGTGGTACCACCGGGCCGTGCTCTCCGGTGCACAGGCGGGACGCACCGAGCTTCGTCGCGTCTACGAGTACCTCGTCGCCGCCATCGGGCTGGTCGCCGCCGCGAGTGGCGTGGGCATGGTGCTCGTCGCCGCCATTGAGTCCTTCACCCCCGGACTCGACCTGGGGATGTCGGTGGTGAACACCCTGCTCGGCGCCCTCACCCTCCTGCTCGTGGGCGTGCCGGTGTGGTGGGTGTTCTGGAGCGGGATCCGGCGCGCGGTCGCTGCCGACGCCCCCGAGGAGATCGTCTCGCCCACCCGCCGCATCTACCTGATGCTGCTCTTCGGGCTGGCGGGCGTCGCGGCCGTCATCTCGCTCATCGTCGTCGTCTTCGTCCTCCTGCAGGACGTCATCGAGGGCCGCGTCTCCGGCGAGACCTTCCGGGCGATGCGGTACGGCCTCGGCGTCCTCGTGGCGACCGCGGCGGTCTCCGCCTACCACGGCGCCGTGTACCGGCAGGACCGCCAGATCGCCCTGCCCGAACGGCCGGCGGGCCCGCGTTCGGTCGTGCTCGTGGGCCAGTCGTCACCGGAGCTCGTGCGATTGGTCGAGCACGAAACCGGGGCGCACGCGGATCTGTGGACCCGGGTCGACGGCGCCGCCGCCCCCTGGTCCGGTGACGCGGTGCTGGCCGTCCTCGCCGGCCACCCGGACGAGGACCTCCTCGTCATCTCCGAGGGGGACGTGCTACGCATCGTCGTCGTCGACCCGAGCGGTCAGCCACCTCGCACCGTCACCGGCGACATACCGTCGCCCGGTCCGGCAGGCGGGACACCCTGGCAATCGAGCTGAGAACGGTCACGGCGCGGCCTCCGCCTCGCCACCCGACAGCTCCGGCGGTTCCTGCCCCGCCAGTCCGACGGCGGTGCCGTCGTCCGGGACGAGGCGAAGTTGCGGTCGTGGCCGGGGAGCGTTGAAGGTCAGCGCGTCGTCACCGGTCCACACGGTGGCGAGCTCCAGCAATTCGCCGGTGCGCTCGTTGACGGCCCTGCGACGGGCCCTCGTCAGCGGGTACGACGGCAGGGGTTTGTCGGCCCCGGGGCCGGCCAGGTCGCGATACGGCGTGGAGCCCGCCGCCGGCGCGGAGTAACCCTCGGCCAGGGAGTCGAGCCAGGTGGCAAGTCCGGCTGTGGAGGTTCGGAAGCGGATCCACCGGTGGTTGTCCCATCCTTCAGCCGGCACGATACCGGGCTGGTCGCCCGCGAACCTGTCCACGAGGTGCCGCGCCGCACCCCTGCCGCGGTCCGCCAGCCCCGTGACCACCTCCGGGGGCATGGCGAGGTTCATGCCGCCCTCGGCATCGTCGTGCCAGATGGTCACCACCCTGTCGCGGTAGCCGGGCATGGTCAGCTGGGCGGCGTCCACCCAGCCCCGCGCCGTTTCGACGACCTGCATGAGGAAGGCGCCGAGACCGCCGATCCCGCTTGTCGGGATGGTGCTCCAGCGCCGCAGGAGGCCCGCCGTGTTGCTGGTGGGGACGGTGGAGTTGCGGGACTCGTCCGGGTCCTTCGCGTAGCCGTCGGGGAACGTGGCGAGGTCGATGGCGAACGTGGGGCGGGTGGGGAGTGGACGGTCGAAGAAATGGACCGGCAGGTTGGCGCAGATGCCGCCGTCGGAGAACCAGTTGACGTCGAAGGCGGGCGGCGTGAGGGCTCGGGCGGCATCTCGCGTGGTGCCGGTGGGGTTCGCCCGGCGCCACTCCGCGGCGAGTTTCCTGGCCTGCCGGTTGCGCTGAAGCCCGTGGTCGACGGCGAAGAGCGGGACCGCCGCGATGAGCACCGGGAAGCTCAGGGACATTCGGGTGGCGACCAGGATCGGCACGTCGCGCGGATCCGGGAACGGGCGCAAGGGGAGTGCCTGCGCCCGGAGCAGTTCCGTGTCCCAGGCGTCCGAGGGCGCGCTCGGAAGTTCGTTGGGGTGATCCTCCAGCCACCGGACGACGTCCTCCGGGAACAGTTCGCGCATGCGATCGGGGTCGAAGAAGTACTCGCGCGTCCGCCACGGCATCGCCATGGGCTGGTGCCGATTGAGGTTCGTGGTCATCGTGCGGAGTTCGACGCCCGACGCCGCGAGGTCTCCGAACGTCACGGGTGGCGCCCCGGGCGGCCGACCAGCCATCGTCTGCAGCCGCTCGTGGAGCCACGGAGTGAGCGCCTGGGCGCCCTTCGCACCAACACCGGGCATGCCGTCGCAGAGGCCGTACCCCCGTCCCGAGACGCGGCCGAGCACGGTCAGCGCCCCGGCCACGATGCCGGCGACCACGCCGAGGAGCAGCAGCAGGACACCCGCGACGACGCCGGCAACGCGGACGACGCCGTCACCCAGCAGGCTCGTGACCAGCACCGCCGCCCCGGGCAGGGCACCGGCAAGCGCCCATGCCCAGAAGCCGGAGAGCACGCCGGTGACCGTGCGTAGCGTCCTCGCGGCACCCACGCGCCCCATTCCGGCGGTGAATGCGCGGTACAGCGGGGCGGTCCCGCGATCCGGCTGGAACAGGTTGAACAGCGTGGAACCACCCGCGGGGGAGGGCGCGGTGATGTCCTCGGGCAGGGTCTCCAGGTGCTCGAAACCGCCCTGCGCGCGTCCCAGTTCGGCGGCGGCCGCCGCGGCGGCCGCGATGGCCCCGGCCGAGGCCCCGCCCACCGACCGGAGGCGATACGTGCGCGCGAGCTCGCACACGGCCCTGGGGTAGATCACACCGCTGGTGATACCCCCCTTCATCACCAGGTCGCATTCGAGTGGTGGGCTGAGCGGATAGTTGGTGGTCATGGTGCGTGCCTCCCGTGGGAGACATCGTCGGGGGTTGGGTCCGTTGACGTCAAGGGGTCAGCGTGGAACGTCCGACGAGAGGAGCCCGTGCACGTGCTCGTCATGGTGCCGGCCGTCCGCATACCGGTAGGACTGCCGCAGCGTCCCCTCGAGGGTGAAGCCGGCCTTGGCGGCGACCCGGCAGGAAGGGGTGTTCTCCACCGCGTGGAAGAGTTGGAGCCGGTGGAGTCCGAGTGTCCCGAACGCGTGGGCCGCCGCCTGCCGGACCGCCGCCGCGGCCGCGCCCGCGCCCCGTTCGGCGGGCAGGACGGCGTAGCCGATTTCGGCGTCGCCCTGGTCCCGGTCGATCCGGAAGACCGATACCGAGCCGAGCAGGCGGAGGTCCCCAGCGGCACGGATCGCCCACGACGCGTGGTCCCCACCTGACCAGTCGTTGCGGCGGGCCACCCAAGCCGCGAGGACGACATGTTCGCCCGGGGGTTCGCTCACCGCTCGTCGACCACCTGGCACCCGGCGCTCCCCGTCAGCGCCACGGTGGTCTGCTCAGCGAGCGCGACCGCCGCGCCGTCCCCCGGCGAACACGCGAGACCACTGACGGTGCCCCCGCTGCGGCCGTTGGCGAGGAGCGAGCCAACGGACGCGGACTCGACGGTGACGCGTTCGATCGTGGGGGCGGAGTCGTCACTCAACTGCAGGGCCAACCGGGACCCGGCAACGGTCACGCCCGTGGCGCGCCCGCGGGCGGACTCGGCCCAGATGAGTCCCACCTCGCCCGTCGTGGCGACGCGCCCGCCGGTGATCGTGGGCGCCGCGTTGCCGACGACGGCGACACCGACCGTCGTCGCGCCGCTGACGGCGGTGTCCGTGAACGTGGCACGGGCCGGCCCGGAGATGCGGATCCCGACGTCGATGCTGTCGGCGACCGCATTGCCGGAGAACACCGCCGCGCCGTCGCCCGTCACCTGGATGCCGGTGGCGTTCCCGGTGAGGGTGTTCGCGGTCAGGCGCGGGGCGCCCGTCCCGGTGAACCCGATCCCCACCTGGGTGGCGGACACCGTGACGTCCGAGACGGAGGGGGCGGCGTCGTCGATCCGCACCCCCACCTGCGTCCCGGTCACGGTGGACGCGGACGCCCTGCCACCGGAACTCTCCACCCAGCACAGCCCGCAACCGTCCGTCCCGGTCACCGTCACGCCCGTCATTGTGGGCTCCTGTGATCCTGCGACCACGACACCGCCGGCGGGGCTCCCGGAGACGACGACGTCGCGCAGCACCTGGGTCTCACCCGCCGCCGTCAGGGGGCCGGTGGACGGCCGAAGCACGATCCCATACCCGCCGGCTCCTGATTCGGTGACGCCGCCGCTCACCTGGACCCGCTCGAAGAGATACCCGCCACCCGCCACGAGGATCACGGACGCTGCCGTGGTGCCGCTGTGGACGAGGTGGAGGTCCCGGACCACCATGTCCCCGTCCGTGGCGACCACCAGCGCGCCCTCGGCGGCCGTCGAGGTGATGGTGGAGGCCGCCTCGCCCGGGACGGTGCCATCGCCGGCGCCCACCAGGGTGACGGGGCGCAGGGCCACAAGTGGCGCACTGAGGACGAAGTCGCCCGGAAGGAGCCTGATGGTCGAGCCGCTGCCGACCACCGCGAGGGCGGCGACCAGTTCCTCCGCTGTTCGCACGGTCACCTGGACGGCACCGGGGTCCGAGGGGTCGGAGGTCCCCAGCGGACCGCTGCGGAAGGTGGCGGCGATGGCGTCCTGGACGGGGGTGCCGCCCACGAGCCGCCCCAACTCCTCCCGGATGCCTGCGGCGAGGTCCTCGGGGTCGCAGGCGAGCTCCTCGCCGCGGGCGCGCAGTTCCTCCGTGACAGCTGCGAAATCCCCCTGACCTGCCGTGACGAGCCCCGTGACTGCCGACGCGTCGCTGGTCGCGAAGCTGTCCACGTAGTCCTGCACGGCGTCGACGATCCGCACCGCGAGTTCAGCGCACGTTGCGGCTGGGGCGAGGGAGGTCGAACCCGAATCGGTGGTGGCGCTGGGGTCCGCCGTCTGGCACCCGGCGACCAGCGCAAGCGAAGCCGCTACCATGATGCCCCTGCGCCACCTCATGCCGCGACACTAATGCATGCGCCCGCGGGGGACGGCTGCATGCGGCGCGCGGGTGCTAGTTTCGAGGCATGCCAGTGAACGGGCGGAGTGCGATCTTCGAGACACTGCTCGACGGCTCGGCGCAGGTCTCCGACGGCGCACTGTTGGGCGGGAGGGTGCTCATCCTCCCCCTCGATTCGTTCGTCGACGATCGTGGGACACTCACGCCCGTCAGCTTCGCCGCCTGGCGATTCACGCCGGTTCGGGCATTCGCCGTCTGCGCACCTGCGAGGTCAGTCCGCGGCGGGCACGCGCATCGCCACTGCCGGCAGATCCTCATGCGGGTGAGCGGCGAGGTCGACGTCGATGTTGACGACGGGCATCGGGCCACGACCGTTCGCCTGGACGATTCATGTCCAGCCGTCCTGGTCGAGCCCGGGGTCTGGTCCCGCCAGACCTACCTGTCCAGTGGGTCATCCATCGTCGTGTTCTGCGACAGGGACTACGACCCGAAGGACTACGTGCAGCAGTCCACGAGCGGCGTGGCGAGTACCTCCCGTCCCCGGCAGAGCTTGTGAGGCGGCGTCGAGTCGCCGTCCTCGGTGCCGGCGTCATGGGCACCAGCACCGCCCTCTTCCTCGCGCGGCGCGGCTGTGATGTGACCCTCGTGGACCGCGAGGGCGCGGCCATGAGGGCAACCAGCCGTTGGAACGAGGGGAAGATCCATCTCGGCTACCTCTACGGCGCCGACTCCAGCCTGAACACCGCGCGCCACGTGATTCCGGGCGGGCTCATGTTCGGCTCACTCCTTGAGCAACTCATCGGGCGTGACCTGGACTCCCACACCACCTCGCAGGACGACATCTACCTCGTTCACCGCGACTCGGTGGTGGGTACGCAGGTCGTGAGGGCGCAGTTCCGCGCCGTCAGCGAGCTCGTCCGCCAGCACCCCGACGCTTCCCGGTACCTCACCGACGTCTCCGCCGCCCGGGCAACGGAACTCTCACCCGCCGAGCTCCGGGCCATCGCCGGCGACGACATCGTTGCCGGCCTGCGGGTGCCCGAGCGATCAGTGAACACGCGCTGGGTGGCGGACCAACTCGTCGCCGCCATCGATGCGGAGGACCGCGTGACGCTGCAGACGGGCACGGAAGTCCTTGGCGTCGACGGATTGCCCGACGGTCGGTGGCGCCTCCGAGCGGACGGCGGCTTCGCCGACGAGTTCGACGTGGTGGTCAACGCCCTGTGGAACGGCCGGCTGCCGATCGACGTCACCGCCGGTGTCACCCCCGAGCCGCCGTGGTCGCACCGCTACCGCCTCTGCGTGTTCGCGCGGACTCGGGAAGTTGTCGACGTCGACAGCGCGATCGTCGCGGTCGGACCCTTCGGTGACGTGAAGAACTACAACGGGCGCGACTTCTACCTCTCCTGGTACCCGGTCGGGCTCATGGCAGAAGGTTCAGACCTCGAGCTGTCAGCTCCCGAGACCCCCACCGGTGTGGAACTCGAGCGTTTCCTCGACGGCGTCCGCAGCGGTCTTGGTGCGGTCATGCCCGGTATCGGGCGCGTGTTCGACCACGCCGAGGAGGTGACCGTCAACGGCGGCTTCGTCTTCGCGCGTGGTGCTGGTTCGATCGGCGATCCAGCGTCCGGCCTGCACCGGCGCGATCGCTACGGCGTACAGCGGTTCGGCTCCTACTTCTCGGTGGACACCGGGAAATACTCCACCGCACCGTGGCTGGCCGAGCGCCTCGCCAAGGAGATCGCGGAGTGACGTGGCGAGAATCATGACCGAGACGCGGTGGCACCCAACCGTGACCGCGCTCGTCCCCACGTACAACGGAGCGGCGTTCATCGGAAGGACGCTGGAGTCGCTCGCACGCCAGACGTGGCCGAGCCTCGAAATCCTCATCGGGGACGATTGCTCGACGGACGACACGCTCGCAATCGTGAACGACTTCGCCGCACACCACCCGAACGTTCGCGTGGTGGAGCGGGACGCCAACCTCGGCTGGCTCCGCAACTCCAACGACCTGATGGCCCACGCCGGCGGGGAACTGCTGTTCTTCGCCTTCCATGACGACGTCCTCGCGCCCACCTATGTCTAGACGCTCGTGAGCGCCCTGCGCGATCACCCCCGGGCTGTTCTGGCCTTCAGCGACATGGACGTGTACGAGGTGGACGGGGCGCGGAGCCGCTGCACCTTCGAGGAATTGGAGGGCACGACATCCAGCCTGGAGCGCGGGTTCGTGATGGTGCGGCGCCCGACGAACTGGTGGGTTCCCAACCGTGGTCTGTTCCGCGCCTCCGCATTCCGAGACGTGGGTGGAATCCATCCGAACGACCAGGGGGAGTATTCCGCCGACTGGACCTGGTTGCTGCACCTCGCCATCATCGGCGAGTTCGTCCGGGTGCCGGAGTCACTGTGCGAGAAGTACTACAAACCCGGCAGCATCAGCAAACAGTGGCCGCATGACCCGGTCCAGATCGCCGCGCTGCAGCGGGCCGGGGTGGCCGAGATCCGGGGCAGCAACCTCGATCCACTCCGCAAGGCAGTGCTCATGGCCCCGCTGCGCCTCGGCCCAAGGCTGCCGGGACCGGTCAAACGCATTGCCAAGCGGCTCACGACCCGGCGGCGGTATTGAACCGCCCGCGCGCGTTCGTCGTGCGTCCCACCGCAGGTCAGGGGAAGGATGCGACCTACGTCACATGCACTCTCGCCACCAGGGCACCACACTGGTCGTAGTCGGGGAACCCGCCCATGGGCGGCACGGGAAGGATGGACCATGGCAGCGGTCGAGGTCACAGGACTACGGAAGATGTATGGCGGCCTCGCTGCGGTGGACGGGCTCGACCTGACGATCGAGACGGGGGAGGTGGTGGCGCTGCTCGGGCCCAACGGCGCCGGCAAGACCACCACGGTCGAGATCCTCGAGGGCTACCGCCGCCGGGACGCGGGCGACGTCAGGGTTCTCGGCATGGACCCGAGGACCGGTGGCCGGGCCTTCCGTGAACGCATCGGGGTGGTGCTGCAGGAGGCGGGCTTCGAGGACAACTTCACGCCCCGCGAACTGATCCGCCTGCACGCCGGCTACTACCCCCATCCGCGCGCCGTCGACGACGTCATCCGGCTCACGGGCCTGGAGGAGAAGGCCGAGTCCCGCGTCCGAACCCTCTCTGGTGGCCAGCGCCGCCGGCTGGACCTGGCGCTCGGCATCGTGGGCGGCCCCGAGATGATCTTCCTGGACGAGCCGACCACCGGATTCGACCCGTCCGCCCGGCGGCACGCGTGGGAACTCGTCGACGGATTGCGCGACCTCGGCACGACCATCCTCCTGACGACGCACTACCTCGACGAGGCCGAACACCTCGCCGACCGAGTCGTGATCATCGACCATGGGCGCGTCGTCGCCGCGGGCACGCCCGCGGAACTCTCCGCCGCTGCCGGTACCGGGACGGTCATCTCGTTCCGGCTCCCGCCGGGCGTGACGACGACGGAGCTCCCCACAGTCGGGACGGAACGCCGGATGGCGGGCAACGTCGTCGAGGTCCACACCACCTCCGCGACCGCGGACGTCGCCGCCCTGTCGGCCTGGGCGGTGGGCCGTGGCCTCGAGTTCGAGGACCTCACCCTGGCGCGGCCGTCGCTGGAGGACATCTACCTCGGCCTCGTGGGTGAGGGCGCGCCGCCGGAGGTTCTGGCATGAGCGGAAACGCGGCACCCGCGATGCTGGGCCGGCAGGTCTGGCACGAGCTCGTCTCCCTGCTCCGCACCCCGCTGACGATGATCCTGAGCGTCGGGTTCCCGCTCGTCTTCTTCATCCTCCTCGCGGCGCTCCTCGGCAACGACATCGTGGACGAGAGCACGGGCGTTCGGCTGGTGCAGTTCCTCGCCCCGGCGTTGGCGTCGTTCGGTGTCCTCATGGCCACCTTTTCCTTCCTCGCCTCCGGCCTCTCCGAAGCCCGGGCCACCGGGGTGTTGAAGCGCCAGACGGGAACGCCGCTGCCCCGCTGGGCGCTCATCGGTGGGCGCATCGGCGCGGCCGTCCTCCTGGGGTTCATCGCCGTGGCCCTCGTCATCGGCGTCGGGGTGGTGGCGTACGACCTCCAGGTGCTGGGGCGGTCGATCGTCGCCGTCGTGGTCACGCTGCTGGTCTCCTCGTTCACGTTCGCGGCGATCGGCATCGCTCTCGCGCTGCTGCTGCCCACGACGCCCATGGTGGTCGCCGTGTCCAACGGCATCGCCATCGTGCTCTCGTTCATCTCGGGTGTCTTCATGGTGAGCGGGAACACGCCGGAGTGGATGAACGCGATCGCCTGGTCCTTCCCGCTGAAGCACATGGTCACCCTGTTCTCCGACGCCCTGAACCCGTACCTCACCGGCTCCGGTTTCCAGTGGGACCACCTCGCGGTCATCGCCCTCTGGGGTCTCGCGGGCGCCGGGGTGGCGCTGTGGGCGCTGCGCTCCGGGCGGGAGCGCTCCACGGTTTCCGAACCGGCCGCCCGCGCGCGGGTCAACGCCGCGGACGCGGCGCCGCGGCACACCTCCCGGCCGTCGGTGTGGTCATTGCTGGCCGGCCAGTTCGCGCACGCCCGGGCGATCCTGTGGCGCGACGCCTCCTCGGTGTTCTTCGCCGTGCTCTTCCCGCTCCTCCTGGTCGCGATCATCCCCACCGTGAACGGCGGGGGCAACCTCGACATCGGCGGTGGGCTGCTGCTCGGCAGCTTCTACGCCGCGACGATGGCCATCTACGGCTCCGCGGTGACCTCGTTCGTCAACATGCCCCAGGGCATCGCGGAGGAGCGGGAGCGGGGCGTGCTGAAACGCACTCGCGCCACCCCGCTGCCCACCGGTGTGATGCTGGCAGGGCGGGTGGTCGCGGCGCTCGTCGTGTCGCTGCTCACGCTCCTCGCCATCGCACTCCTCGCGACCGCCATGTACTCCCCGCCCGCCCCGACGGCGTGGCCGGTGGGGCTCCTGGTCTTCGTCGTGTCCGCCACCACGTTCGCAATCGTGGGCCTTGCGGTGGCCTCGCTCGTCCACTCCGCGCAGGCGGTGCTCGGCGCCACGCTGGGCACACTGCTGCCCCTGTGCTTCATCTCGGACATCTTCGTCGTGGGCGTGGACCTGCCGGACGTGCTCGACGCGATCTCGTGGTTCTTCCCGCTGCGCCACGCCGCCCGGGCGATGACCGACTCCGTCTCGACCATCGCGAGCCCATTCCCATGGATGCACCTGGCGGTGATCCTCGCGTGGGCGGCGGTGGGTGTTGTGGTGATCACGACCCGCTTCCGCTCCGAGGTGGTCAAGGACACCGGCAGGAAACACGCCCCGGCCGTCAGCGGAGCGCGGGGATGACCTCGCTCGCGAACAGGTCGATCCCGCTGCGGTCGTAGGCGGCCTCGGGGAAGTAGAGGATCCCGTAGGTCATGCCGGCGTCGCGCAGGGCGCTGAGGTTCTCGATGACCTGCTCGGGCGTCCCGACCGCGGGCATCCCGTCGAAGCCGCGAAGCTGGGCGGCGATCTGGTCGTCGGAGAGGTAGGGCCGCACGCGGTCAACGTACCGCCGGCGGCGTTCGGCCACTTCCGCCTCGTCGCGCCCGATGATGACGTTGTAGTTGGCGGAGCGGGTGATCTCGCCGAAGTCCCGCCCGACGGTCTCGCAGTGACCCCGGAGGAGTTCGCTCTTGCGGGCGAAGCCCTCGGGGGTGCCGTCGAAGTTCGTGTAGTTCGCGTACCGGGCCGCGATCTTCAGCGTGACCTTCTCCCCGCCACCCGCGATCCACAGGGGGATGCCACCCTCCTGCCGGGGGAGTGGCCGGCAAATGGCGCCGTCGACGTCGTAGTGCTCGCCGTGCAGGGTCGCGACGCCGTCCCGCCAGGCCATCCGCATGATCCGGACGCCCTCGTCCAGCATCTTCAGCCGCTCGCCGGCGCGCGGGAAGCCGTAGCCGTAGGCGCGCCACTCGTGCTCGTACCAGCCGCCGCCGATCCCCATCTCGATCCGTCCGCCCGAGATGTGGTCCGCCGTCGCCGCGACCTTCGCCAGGTACATGGGCGGGCGGTAAGCCATGCAGGTGCACATCTGCCCGAGCCGCACCCTCGTGGTGACCGCTGCGAGACCCGCCATCAGCGCCCACGCCTCGTGGGTGGCCTCGGCGGAGGGCTGCGGCGTGGTGTGGAAGTGGTCGTAGACCCAGACCGACTCCCAGGGTCCCGCGTCGGCGTGGAGTGCGAGGCCGCGCATCACGTCCCAGTGCTCGGCGGGGTCGATGCCGACGAGGTCGAAACGCCAGCCCTGCGGAATGAACAAACCGAATCTCATGCGTCCAGTATAAGTGCCACTGTCACGGCCGGGACGGCCGTGCGGACACCCCCCACAGCGTCATCGTCGGGCCGCGGACCTGTCCTGCCACTTCGCGAACAGCCAGACCGCGGCCACCACAAGGACCATCAGCACGACGGCGATGAGGATCGGCAGGAATACCGAGACACCCACGAGGGCCACTGCGGAGACGTCCTCCGCCGTCGACACCACCGGGGCGCCCGCGCCCGCCGTCTTGCAGCAGGTCGGTGAAGCGCGACAGCAGTCCGAGCGCGAGCAACGGGATGTACGCGTTCAGACCCGCGGCAACCGCAAGACCCGAGCCTGTCAACATCTCCAACACGCACACAAGAATGGCATGATTTCGTGGAGAAGGCATTCGCGAGGCACACACATCCCGGGAGGTGACACGTGGCCGAATTGAGCACCCGGGTCTGGACGATTCCCAACATGATCTCGATGGCCCGACTGGCGCTCGTTCCCGTGTTCGCCGCCCTCATGTTCTCAGGCAACGACGTCGCCGCCGTCGTGGTCCTCATGTGCGCCGGGGCCAGTGACTGGCTGGACGGCGTGATCGCGCGACGCTTCAACCAGACGAGCCGACTCGGACAGCTCCTCGACCCCGCCGCGGACCGGCTCTACATCTTTGTCACGCTCCTCGGCCTCGCCTACCGCGGCTTCGTCCCGTGGTGGCTCGTGGCGGTGATCGCATCCCGAGACCTCCTCCTCGCCGCCATCATCCCTGTCCTCAACCACCACGGCCTCGGCCCGTGGCAGGTCCACACCGTGGGCAAGGCCGGGACCTTCGCGCTCATGTACTCGTTCCCGCTCCTCCTGCTCGCCCACTTCGGGGGCACGTTGGGATACTTGTGCCAGATCTTCGGCTGGGCTGCTGCACTGTGGGGGGTGGCGCTCTACTGGGTGTCCGGCGTCATCTACGTGCGCCAGGCCGTGCTCGAAGTGCGGGTGGCCAGGGCATGACCACCGGCCCCGTTGCGTCCACCCGCCCCGTTGTCCATCCAGGGCAGAACGAGTCGGTGAGCGCGGGCATCCTGCGGACCATGCTCGAGAACCCGATCGACCAGGGCTACCGCGACGCGACGAAAGCCCCCGACCGCCCAACTTGGAGCCGCGGCCTGGCGGCGGTGCTCATCGTGGTCCTGGTGGCGGCGTCATTCTGGGCCGCGAAGGACCTCCGGGGTGCTCGCCTGGGAACCACCAGTGCGGGGGCCTTGTTGCGGGCGGAAGTCCGGAGCCGCCTCGCCACCCAGGACGCCATGGAATCCGAGATCGCCTCCCTCAACGGGCAGATAGAGGAGCTCCGGTCCGAGGTCCTCCCCGCCGACGAGGACCTCCTGGCGGGGTCCGCCCTCCTCGCGGCGCACGCCGGCTCGATCCCCGTGCGCGGTCCGGGGATCGTCATCACATTGGACGACTCGGCCGCCCTCACCGCGGACCAGCGTGTGCAGGACTTCGACCTCCAGGTGATCGTCAACGCACTGTGGGCCTCGGGAGCGGAGGCGATCGCGATCGACGGGCAACGGTTGTCCACCACCACGGCGATCCGCAACGCCGGGGAGGCGGTGTTGGTCAACCTGACCCCACTGGCCGGCCCCTACACCGTGGAGGCCATCGGGGACCCGAGCGACCTCCAGGTGCAACTCGCCCGCACACGGGCGGCCGGGCACCTCGCCGTACTGCGCGATACTTACGGGGTATCGGTGGCGATCGACGCGGCCGAGGACCTTGAGCTGGCGGCCGCGCCGTCGCGTGGCCTCGAGTATGCGGTACCGCTGGAGGGCGCCGGGGAGGACGAGGCACCGTGACCGCGGCACTCGTTTGGGAGGGAGGAACACCGTGCTTGTCGTGATCGGTCTGCTCATCGGGGTGGTCGTCGGTCTGGTGACCCAGCCGACGATACCGGCCGGGTTGCTGCCGTACCTGCCCATCGCGGTGGTGGCCGCCCTCGACGCCATGTTCGGCGCCCTGCGTGCCTACCTCGACGACGTGTTTTCCGACCGGGTCTTCATCACCTCCTTCATCTTCAACGTGCTGATCGCCGCGTTCATCGTGTTCCTCGGTGACCAGCTGGGCGTGGGCTCGCAGATGACGACGGCGGTGGTCGTGGTCCTCGGCATCCGAATCTTCGCGAACGCGGCGGCGCTCCGGCGCCACATCTTCAAGGCATGAGCCTCACCCATCCCGAGAAACGGGGGAAGCTGCGGGAGCTCGTGCGGGCGCGCGTCAGCCGCACCCAGCTGGTTGTGGCGCTGCTCTGCGCCCTCGTCGGTTTCAGCGCGGTGGTGCAGATTCGGCAGGACGACGCCGACGCGCTCGACGGCCTCCGCCAGGCCGACCTCGTGCGGCTGCTCGACGAGGTGGGGACGCGGATCGACGAGCTCTCCACGGAGCGGGACTCCCTCCAGGTCGACTTGCAGGAACTGCGCAGCGGCGTGACCTCACTGGAGGCGGCGCGCGCCGCCGCCGAGGAGCAGGTGATCGTGCGGTCCGTCCAGGCGGCCGTGGTGCCCGTCCACGGCCCCGGGATCGTCGTCCAGGTGGAGGACCCGGACGCGGTGGTGCGGGCGCAGGCGCTCGTCACCCTCATCGAGGAGCTGCGCAACGCCGGTGCCGAGGCCATCGAGCTCAATTCGGTGCGGATCGGGACCAGCTCGTGGGTCGCGCAACGCGATGATGGCCTCGAAATGGACGGGCTGGCCGTCGTCCCCCCGTTCCGGATCACCGCCATCGGCTCACCGGACAACCTGAGGGTGGCCCTGGAGATGCCGGGTGGCGTGCTCGCCGCGATCCGGGCCACCGGGGCCACGACCACGGTCGAGACCGCGGAGGACGTCCGGATCGAATCCGTGCGCACCGTGGAGGAGTTGCGGTACGCAGAGGTGGTGGAATCTGGCGACTCGGGGTGATGCGCCGCACAACATGCAGGTAAAGTTGGGGCAAGGAAATCGAGGAGGCAAGGACATGAGCGAGAGCGCCCGCCCGGAGAACCTGGGCAGCACCACTCAGTTCGGGGCGATCGGCGCCGAGGTGGAGGAGGTCACCTACGGCGAGCTCTCGCGCAGCGACGAGGAGGCGGTCGAGGCCCTCCCGGAGGGCTCCGCCCTCCTGATCGTCCAGCGCGGGCCAAACATGGGTGCCCGCTTCCTGCTGGACGCACCGCGGACCACCGCCGGCCGCCACCCCAGTTCGGACATCTTCCTCGACGACGTCACGGTCTCACGCAAGCACGCCGAGTTCCTGGCGGACGGGGGCGGTTTCATCGTGCGTGACGTTGGATCGCTCAACGGGACGTATGTCAACCGCCAGCGCATCGAGTCGGTGGCCCTCAAGACGGGCGACGAGGTCCAGGTCGGCAAGTACCGGTTGACCTACCACTCCTCGCCCAGGCGCGTCCCCCAGGCGGGCGACGAGGCGCAGTGAGCGCAACCCGGCCGGAACTCGCGGAACGCGAGGCCCCGCGCACCGGCTACTGGCCCCTCGATGCCTCCCAGAAGGGGACGATGACGATCGGGGCGGTGCTGTCGATCCTGCAGGCCGAGTTCCCCGCAATCACGATCTCGAAACTCCGGTTCCTGGAGGACCAGGGCCTCGTCACACCCACGCGCACCGGCTCGGGCTACCGCAAGTACTCGCAGGCCGACGTCGCCCGCCTCCGTTACATGCTCACCCAGCAGCGCGACCACTACCTCCCGCTCCGGGTGATCCGCGAGCACCTTGACGACCTCGACGCCGGGCGTGACGTGGAGGAGCCCCGCACGGCCCGCGTCGTCGCCAGCAACGGCCGGCTCCTGACACCCGCCTCCGGTGGGCGGGTCACGGCGCGGGAACTCGCCGAACTGACGGGCGCAAGCGCTGCCGAGGTGGAGGAGATGGTGCACGCCGGGCTCCTCGTCCCCGACTCGCGGGGCCGTTTTGCCGCGCGGTCCGTCTCGGCCGTCCAGGCGCTCTCAGAATTGGCCAGGCAGGGGATCGCGCCCAGGAACCTCCGCTCCATGCGGTCCAACGCCGACCACATCGCGGATCTCATCGACCAGGTGGTCTCACCCATGCGCGCGCAGAAGACCTCAGTCGCACGTGAGCGCGGTGCGGCCCAGGCGTCCGAGTTGGCCGAGAGCTCCGCACGGCTGTACGCGGACCTCATCAGGATTGCCGTCGAGAACCTCCCGTCATAGGACGAGTACCCTCAACCTCAGGTTGAGGGTGACTGCCGGGAACATCTCGGCGTGTCACGGCCGCGCGTCCCCATCGAAGGCCCTAGCGTGGTCTTCAGACAAGCCGGTATCCTGAGGGGTCGGCAACGAATGGAGTGACCGTGACAAGCACTGATGCGACCGCCGCTTCGTCGTCGCGAAGTGGCCAGGGAATGCTCTTCGGCGACACTCTGGCCGAGATCGATGCCGACACCGGCTACCGCGGTCCCACCGCCTGCAAGGCAGCGCAGATCACCTACCGCCAGCTGGACTACTGGGCACGCACGGGACTCGTCGAGCCTTCGGTGAGGGGCGCCAAGGGCTCCGGGTCGCAGCGGCTCTACTCCTTCCGCGACATCCTTGTCCTCAAGGTCGTCAAGCGTCTCCTCGACAGCGGCGTCTCCCTCCAGCAGATCCGCCAGGCGATTGCGCACCTGAAGGAGCGCGGGGTGGAGGACCTCGCCCAGATCACCCTCATGAGTGACGGCGCGTCGGTCTACGAGTGCACCAGCGCCGACGAGGTCATCGACCTCGTGCAGGGCGGACAGGGGGTCTTCGGCATCGCCGTCGGCCGCGTGTGGCGTGAGGTCGAGGGGACACTCGCCCAACTGCCGTCCGAGCGGGCCGAGGACGCCGCCGCCGCCGAGCGCGACGAGCTCGCCGCACGGCGCGCCGCGAAGCGGGCGTCGAACGCCTGACCGCGTCATGGCGCACTTCGACTCGCTCCTACCCCTCTCCCGCCGGGACCTGGAATTCATCTGGTTGTTGACCGCCGGCTGGGACGAGGTCGGCCTCCGTCCCGCGAGCCTGCCCACGAAGCGGCTCTTCCTCCTCGACACCGTGGGCGACCCGTCCCAGCGACTCGCGGTCCAGCTTGGCGCCAACGCTGCCGGCTACCAGGTGATCGACGTACCCGCGGCACTGCCCGCGGACCGCATCCTCCCGGTCGTCGGCGAGGTCGCGGACGTTTTCGCGGTGGCCGACGACGGTGACCGGTCGGACGCGATCCTCCGTCAGGACCAGGTGCCGGTCGTGGTGGTCCAGCGGGGTGGGGGAGGGCCCCTCCACGTGCTGGGACACCTCTTCCGCTGGTACATGGCCGGCCACCCGCTACGGGGCTTGCGCGTGGTGTGGGAGGGCGCCCCGACGGCGACACTGACCTCCTGGTGCGAGGCGACCGGCGCGATCCCGCTGCAGGTGACCCAGGTGGGGGAGCGGGACCACGTGGACCCGGCCCTGCTCGCGCGGCTCGCCGGCGAGGGCCAACAGGGCCAGTTCCGCCGGCTCCGGACCGTCCCGGTCCACGACGTCGAGGCGAGCGAACCGCTCGGCGTACGCACGTTGGCCTGCACTATCGCCGCTGTGCTGGACCACACCCAGCGGTAATGCACGGCCCGGCACGGTTCCGGGCCGGGAGGAGGTTTCCATGACGGCACCGGTCAGCTTCGCCCTGGCTCGCGGCAGCGCCCTCGTGACCGGCGCGTCCAGCGGCATCGGACAGGCGGTGGCGGTCGCAATCGCGGCCGCGGGGGCCGCGGTCGCCTGCGTGTCGCGCGGAACGTTTGACGGCGGGGAGACGCTGGCCGCGATCGACGCCGTCGGCGGGCATGGCGTCGCCATCACCGCGGACGTGCGGGACCCGGAGGCGATGGCGGCGGCCGTCGCCCGGGCCGAGGCCGAACTGGGGCCACTCGCCTACGCCGTCAACAACGCCGGGATCGGAGCCGGGGGAGCGGCCCTCAACCTGTCACGGGCAGAGTGGGAGCGGGTGTACGCCACCAACGTGACCGGGGTTTTCCTCTCCGCCCAGGCCGAGGCGCGGGTCATGATCCCGCGTGGTTTCGGTGCGATCGTGACGATCGGGTCGATCTCGGGGCACATCGCCAACCGGGGCCTGCGCCAGGCGGTCTACAACTCCTCGAAGGCCGCCGTCGCGCACCTGACGCGGTCGCTCGCCGCGGAGTGGGCACCGCACGGCATCCGGGTGAACTGCGTGAGTCCCGGGTACACGCTCACCCCGATGAATCGTCGCCCCGAGGTGGCGGACGAGGTGGAGCGCTTCGCCGACGAGACCCCGATGAAGCGGCTCGCGGACCCCATGGAGATCGCGGGACCCGTGGTCTTCCTGCTCTCGGATGCGGCGTCCTTCTGCACCGGCGCGGACCTGCTCGTCGACGGCGGCTTCACCTGCTGGTGAGCGTCGGCCGGCGGACGGCGCGCACCAGGCGGTCGAGCGCCGTCGCCCCGTCAGCGGTCCGGCGTGGGACGAGTTCATTGCGCACCACCGTGAGACCGGGGAAGTCCATGCGGTCGTGGTAGAGGGTGTCGGGGTTGCGTGGCCCGCCGGCCCCGGTGGCGAGGTTCTCGACGTCGTGCCCGACGACGAGGAGCGTTCCACCATCCACCAGCCAGCCGCCCACGCGGGAGGCGATCGCGCGGAGATCCGGGCCCGGCAGGTGGAGGTAGGCCACCACCACGAGGTCGACCGGCGCGGGGGGCTCCCATTGGGTGACGTCGGCGACCACCCAGGTGAGCCCGATCCCGCGCGCCGCTGCCACCCGCGTGCCCGTCGCGATCGCCACCGCGGAGAAGTCCACCGCCGTCATGACCCAGCCGCGCGAGGCGAGCCACAGGGCGTTGCGACCCTCGCCGGCGCCGAGGTCCACCCCGCGCCCGGGGGGCAGGTCCGCGAGTTCGGCCACGACGAACCCGTTCGGCGCGGCGGACCACACCGTACCCCCGGCTCGGTCAGCTTCGCGGTATCGCGCGTCCCAGGTCTGGCTCGTCACAGGCCGAGTATTCCACCACCGCGTCCCGGCCGGCTCTCAGCCGCCGTCCCGGGCGCTGAAGGACCGCGTCAACGAGTACCCCGTCACCAGGTCGGTGATCTGCACCTCGACGATGCCGTGGGTGTCGATCGTGTACCTCTCCTCCACCAGCGGGCCGCGCTCACGGCGTTCCACCTCGACGGCGCGCAGGTCGCCGGCCTGCTGCAGGGCCGGGTCGAACGGGAAGACGACCTCGGCGAACGGCACGAGGTCGCCGCGCGGCTCACCCCGCTCGTCAACCGAGGAGTACTCGACGAACCGGTACCAACCCACGTTGTGCGCGGCGCGGTAGTGCCTCGTGACGACCACCTCCGCTGTCGCCGAGACCCGCTCGTCACGGCTCAGGATCGGATCGAAGCTCAGTGCCCGCCCGCCCGACGCCTCCCGGAACACGCCGAACCCCCGCGAGAGCCGGTCGACGAGCGAGAAGCCCGCCGCGTCGTCGGCCGCGATGGCGAGCCCGATGGCGGTGGATGCGGCCGGGTAGGGGGAGCGGTGGACGCGCCGACCGAAGCGCTCACGCAGGAGGCGGGGGACCAGCGGCAGGCCGCTCGCGCCACCCACCAGGTAGATGCCCGCGACGTCGGCGAGCCCGGCGACGTCGGCCTGCCCGGTGTCGTCAAGCCCGCCCACGAGCGGGCCCATCGCGTCCACGGTGGCCTCCACCAGGTGTGCGGCGGCCTCGTAGAACCCGACGACGG
>JADGOQ010000092.1 GCA_017882885.1 Actinomycetales bacterium
GCCTCGGCGAGATGAACCCCGACCAGCTGTGGAAGACGACGATGGACCCGAGCACGCGCACCATCCTCAAGGTGGAGATGGAGTCGGCCCGGGAAGCGTCGGAGCTCTTCGAGACGCTGATGGGCGATGAAGTCGAACCGCGCAGGAAGTTCATCGAGGAGCACGCGAAGTTCGTCAGAAACCTCGATGTGTGATGTGTGGTGAGTGATGAGTAAGGAGTGATGAGTGATGGGGCCGTGGCCGACGCCGCGGCCCCTTCGTCGTGCCCCCCTACCAGTGCAGGTTCGCCACCCAGATGTCGCTCTCGTACTCCGACACCGTCAGATAGAGTCGGTCGCGGCCGACACTGAAGAACCCGAGATAGCCGGACACCGCGAGCGCCGGATCATCGAACGCGACCACGAGGCGTGCCGGCCCCCCCGCCACCGGGATGGCCCAAATGCCCCGCCGACCGTCTTCGTGGGCGGCGGCGGCAAAGATGGTCTTACCGTCATGGGAGTAGCGGCGGAAGTTCTGCTGCAAGGTGGTGAGGTGATTCGACGCGAGGAAACTCCTGCCCCTGCGCAGGACCCGGCCGTCGTGAGGGGACATCACGACCACGCTCGCACCATCCAAGCACTCGATGGCGCTGCCGTCGAGCGCCCAGACAGGCTCAAAGCACGCCACGTCATTCAATTGCCGAGCTTCGTGCCAGCGACCCCCGACGCTGTCTCGCGACACGACCCACGTCCTGGTGCGTTGCCCCGGACGAGCCGACTGGAAGGCGATCTGCAAGCCGTTCGGTGACCAACTCGGGTACATGCTCCCGACTTGGCTGTCGCTGAGCGCGACCGACGCGCCGCCGTCTGCGGACATCACCCTGATCCGAACCCCGTCCTGACCGACAGCCTCGAACACGATCTCTCGTCCGTCCGGCGATACGAGTGCGAACTCCTCATCCGCCCCGCTGGTGAGCGGAATCGGCTGGCCAGCCCCCAAGGGCAGCCTGTACAGGTTCAGGCGGTTACGGAGGTTCGCGGAGTAGATGATCCACCGGCCGTCCGGCGAGAGGTCCTGGGTCTCGATCACCTGGGTTCCGGTGGTGACGGGCTGGCCAGCCCTGATGGACATTGGGCCGGGGCGCCCGAGCGGATAGGTCCAGATGTTCTGGCGGAGGGTGAAATGTGCGTACGCGAACTTCTGCGCGGCGATGGAATACGATATCGAATGCGGATCGGACACTCCCGGGACGATGCGGGGCTCCCCGCGACTCCCGTGCGGCCCCACCTCGACGGCATACACGGCTCGCTGGCCGTCGCGGTCGGACACGAATAGCAGGTGCCGGGCGTCGAGCCACGCGGGGCTGACGTTTGTGTGATCGCTGGTGATAACGGGCTGTGGCTCCCCTCCTTCGGCACTCACAATCCAGATGGACGAGAAGAGCACACTGCCGCTGAACCGCCAAGGCACATTGCCGTTGACGTAGGCGATCCACCGCCCGTCCGGCGACCACGCAAGCGAGTGCAACCACTGCCAGTTGGTCTGCACGCCGACGCGGTGGGCGGCAGAATCGGTGGGTGAAGAGATGAGGATCGTGTCACGGCGAGCGAACGCCGCGCGTGTGCCGTCCGGAGACCACGCCAGAGACACGGCGAGCCCAGTCCAAGGCGCCGCGCCAGGGGGCAGCGGCACGGCCTGCACGACGCCCCCCAGCTTGCCCACCTCCATGAATCTGCAGCCCTCGCGGCCGAGGGGACTGGCGAACCGAGCACAGCCCCAGAACTGCACGGACTGGCCGTCCGGCGTCCAGGAGGGGAACCACTCGCTGCCAAGCGTCGTGTCGCCAAGGCGGACGGCACCGCCACCCGAGACGTTGACCGCGCTCCGTAGGAAGAGGTGAGGGGCGTCGATCGGGCCCGCGACGTACACCACCTCGTTCCCGTCGGGCGAAATGGCGGGCTGAAACTCGACGCCCGCGTCCTTCGTCACCTGGGTGAGGTCGGAAACCGTGATCGTGAGGGGCTTGGGCTTGAGGATCTGGGTCACGACGAGGGCGACACAGGCAAGCCCGGCCACGCCCGCCGCCCACTTCGCCCAACGTGGTACCCGCCCGATCGCCGTGGTGGGCTGTGTCTGCGCCGGCGTCGTCCCCCCGCTCGGCGTGGCCAGCGGCTCCAGATGCTGCAGCAACTCCTCGGCCGTCTGCCAGCGGTCGGCGGGCTTCTTCGCCAGACACTTCATGATGATCTGCGCCAGCGCGGGTGACACCGTCGGCCGGTACCGCTCCACCGGGTCCGGCGCCACGGTCACGTGCGCCGCGAGCATCTCCTGCGCTGTCGTGGCCGAGAAGGGCGCACGGCCGGTCAGCAGCTCGTAGCCCAGCACACCGAGGGCGTAGATGTCCACCCGGTGGTCCTGGTGCGGGTCCGCCGTCGCCTGCTCCGGCGCCATGTACGTCGGCGTCCCGAGCGCCACCCCAGCGGACGTCAGCACCTGGCGGCCCGTGGCCTCGGTCACCGCCTTGGCCACACCGAAGTCGGCCACCAGCGCATGCCGGCCCCGGAGCATGACGTTGTCGGGCTTGATGTCGCGGTGCACGACCCCGTGCGCGTGCGCCTCGCTCAGGGCGTCGGCCACCTCCATCAGGATTCGCACCGCGTCCTGGATCGGCAGCTCGCCGCCCCGCGCCAGACGATCGCGGAGGGATTCCCCTTCCACGTACGGCATCACGTAGAAGAAGAAGCCCTCGACCTCTCCCGAATCGAGCAGCGGCAGGATGTTGGGATGCTGGAGCCGGGCGGCGACCTCGATCTCGCGGGCGAAGCGGCCGGCTCCGACGGTGGCGGCGATCTCGGGGCGCAGGACCTTGAGGGCGACCTTGCGGTGGTGCTTCAGGTCCTCGGCGAGGTAAACGGTGGCCATTCCGCCCTGCCCGAGCTCCCGCTCGATGGCGTAGCGGTCGGCGAGGGCCGAGCGAAGCGTGTTGAGGACGTCCAACGCTCCACCGCCGATGTGAGGATGCGCCAACGTAGCGCTCCCCGCCCCACGCGGCCAGCGCTGGCCGACGGGACGCAACCCGTTGTGGCATCGAACGATATGCGAGCGAAACAGTCGCAATCCGCCGTCGGCGACTCGTGCGCCGCCCCGCGCGATCGCGGGTCGTCCTGCTCTTGACGCCCCTCGCCCCGCTCCCCACGTTGACCGTTCGACTCAGCCCGGGATCCCGATGCCTCTCGCCCTGCCCTCCCTCGGCGCCGCCGCCGTCGCCGCTCAGCGCACGCTGCGCCGCTTCCCACTGGTCCTCGCCGCCGCGGCTCTCGCCGCCGCCGCCAGCGTGCTCGCCATCGAGGACGTCGGACCCGAATGGCTCC
>JADGOQ010000008.1 GCA_017882885.1 Actinomycetales bacterium
CCCTGGCCGACGAGCTCGCCGCCGCTGGCGTCGCGGTGGTGCACTGCCCGGTGGTGCGGACGGAGCCGCTGCCGGTCACCGGCCTGGCGGACCACCTGGCCTGGGTGGGCGACGACTGGCTGGTCGTCACCTCTCCGCGCACCGTGGACTTCCTCCTCGAATTCGCCACCCGGGAGGTTGTCCCGGCGGGGGCGCTCGCGGCACCCCGGTGCGCCTGCGTGGGGGCGGCCACCGCCCGGGCCGCGCGGGCGGCGGGACTGCGCGTCGCCGTCGTCGGGGACGCCGACGCCGAGCGGCTCGTGGAGCTGATGCCGGTGGCGGGGCCGTCGTCGCCCACGGACGTCCAGGTGCGCGCCCTACTCCCCGGATCGGCCCTCGCCCGCCCCGCCCTGGGCGAGGGCCTGCGCGCGAAGGGGTACGACGTCCGCTCGCTGACGCTCTACCGGACCGTCAACGCGCCGCCGCCACCGGGCGCCCTCCAGCGAGCCGCGGAGTGCGACGCCGTCCTCGCCGCCGCGACCTCGCAGGTGGAGGCGTGGGTGGAGCTTGGCGGGCCGCGCGACGTCCGGTGGATCGCGATGGGCCGACCGACGGCGTCCGCGATCCGCCGCCACGGCATGTCGTGCGTGGTCGCCCCGCACCCCACCGCCGCGGGCCTTCTCACCGCACTGAAGGAGCTGCCATGATCCGCCCCCGCCGACTCCGCTCCACGCCGGCCATGCGCCGCCTGGTCCGGGAGACCCACCTCCATCCCGGGGCGCTCATCCAGCCGCTCTTCGTCAAGGAGGGGCTGGCGGAGCCGCACCCAATCCCCTCGTTGCCAGGGATGGTGCAGCACACCACCGAGTCGCTGCTGGCGGCGGTGCGCGCGGCGGTCGACGCCGGCGTGGGCGGGGTGATGCTGTTCGGCATCCCGGCGGAGCGGGATCCGGAGGGCTCCGCGGCGCTGGATCCGGACGGGGTGCTGAACACCGCACTCCGTGCCGTGCGGGCCGAGGTGGGCGACGAGCTGGTGGTGATGGCCGACCTCTGCCTCGACGAGTTCACCTCCCACGGGCACTGCGGGGTGCTGAATGAACGCGGCGCCGTGGCCAACGACGCCACGCTGGAGATCTACGCCGCGATGGGGGTGGAACTGGCCCGGGCGGGAGCCCACGTCGTGGGGCCGAGCGGCATGATGGACGGCCAGGTGGCCGCGATCCGGCGGGCGTTGGACCGTGCGGGGCACGTGGACGTCGCGATCCTTGCCTACGCCGCCAAGTACGCCTCGGCGTTCTACGGCCCGTTCAGGGACGCCGTCGACAGTTGCCTGCGGGGGGACCGGCGCACCTACCAGATGGACCCGGCCAACCGGCGGGAAGCGCGGCGCGAGGTGGAGCTGGACATCGCCGAGGGCGCGGACATCGTGATGGTCAAGCCCGCGCTGTCCTACCTCGACGTGGTGGCGGATGTGGCCGCCACATCCCCGGTGCCGGTGGCCGCCTACCAGGTGAGCGGGGAGTACGCGATGGTGGAGGCCGCCGCCGCGAACGGCTGGATCGAGCGGGAGGCTGCGATCGCGGAGTCGCTGGTCTCGATCCGCCGCGCGGGGGCGGACATGATCCTGACCTACTGGGCCACCGAGGTGGCGGAAGGACTGCGTGGCTGACGTGACGATGGAGGGCAACACGACAATGGATGGCTACACGACAATGGAGGCGCTCTTCGACCGGGCGCGGGCGGCGATCCCGGGCGGCGTGTCCTCACCGGTGCGGGCCTTCGGCTCGGTCGGGGGAACCCCGAGGTTCATCGCCTCCGCACGCGGCCCATACGTCACCGACACCGACGGCGTCGAGCGGGTGGACCTCGTGGGCTCCTGGGGTCCGGCGTTGCTGGGGCACGCCCACCACGTGGTGGTGGAGGCCGTCCGGGAAGCGGCGGGGCGCGGGCTCAGCTTCGGGGCGCCCACGACCGCGGAGGTCGAGTTGGCCGAGATGGTGCGGGCACGGGTGCCGGCGGCGGAGCTCGTGCGCTTCGTGTCCTCCGGCACCGAGGCGACCATGACGGCGATCCGGCTCGCCCGCGCGGCCACCGGCCGGGACCTCGTGGTGAAGTTCGCCGGCTGTTACCACGGGCATGCGGACGCGCTGCTGGCCGAGGCCGGTTCCGGGGTCGCCACGGCATCGTTGCCGGGCTCCGCCGGAGTCACGGCCGCCACCGTGGCGCAGACCCTCGTGCTGCCGTACAACGACCCCGCGGCACTCGCGGCGGCGTTCGCGGAGCGCGGGGACGAGATCGCCTGCGTCATCACGGAGGCGGCAGGCGCGAACATGGGGGTCGTGGCCCCGCGAGCGGGCTTCAACGCAGCGATCCGCGAGCTGACGGCGCGGCACGGTGCGCTCATGATCAGCGACGAGGTCCTCACCGGTTTCCGGGTGTCCCCCGCCGGCTGGTTCGGCCTCGAGGGCGTGGTGCCCGACCTGCTCACCTTCGGGAAGGTCGTGGGCGGCGGCATGCCGCTCGCCGCCCTCGGTGGGCGCGCCGACCTCATGACCCGGCTGGCACCGCTGGGGCCGGTGTACCAGGCGGGCACCCTCTCGGGGAACCCGCTCTCCACTGCCGCCGGGATTGCCACGCTGCGATTGGCCGACGACGCGGTGTACGCCCACATCAATGAGGCAGCCGCCGTGATCGGGCGGGCCACCAGTGCGGCACTGGCAGCGGCGGGCATGCCGCACACCCTGCAGCGCGCCGGGAACCTCTTCTCCGTCATGTTCGGCGAACTCGCGGACACGTCCGGTCCGCACGGGCCGTGGGGTGCGGGCACGGTGGCGGACTACGCGGGCGCCAAGGCCCAGGAGGGCTGGCGGTACCCGGCGTTCTTCCACGCGATGCTCGACGCGGGCGTGGCTCTGCCCCCGAGTGTCTTCGAGGCGTGGTTCGTCTCCGTGGCGCACGACGACGACGCCGTCGGACGGGTGCTCGAGGCGCTTCCCGGGGCGGCCCGTGCGGCCGCGGAGGCTCAGCCGCCGAGCTGAGCCAGGACCGCCGCGGCGGCGGCCTGGCCCGAGGTGACGCAGTCGGGCAGCCCCACCCCGCGGTAGCTCGCGCCGGCGAGCTGCCACCGGGGCCGATCCGCGAGTGCCGCATCGATGGTTGCGAGGCGGTCCTTGTGGCCGACCGTGTACTTCGGCATGAGGCCGTCCCACCGCGCGATTCGCCGGAGGATCGGGGACTCGCCCGCTCCGAACGTCTCGGCGATGTCGCGCTCGACCGCGGCGTACACCTCGTTGTCAGGCCGCTGGTGGAGCGCCCGCGACCGCTCAGGGAGGAAGGACCGGATCAGGACGGTGCGGTCCGGGGCGCGGCCCGCCCACTTGCCGGAAGTGACGGTGCACCCGCTGGAGGGGCTGCGAGGTGTCCTGCCCGTTCCGGCGTCAAGGAAGCCATGCCCCACGGGTGGAGTCGGGAACGCCTCGGCGCGATACCCGAGGGACACGACGGCGGTCGAGGCGTGCGGGATGGCACGCAGGGCGACCGCTGCGGCCGGTCGCTCCCCCTCGACCATCGCGGCGGTCGTGGGAGAGGGCGTGGCGAGGACGACGGCGTCGGCCACCAGCACCTCCCCGGAGGCGAGGCGGAGGTGGGACCGTCCGGCGTCGTCGGTGGTGAGGGACACGGCGGCGACGCCGAGCCGCTCCACATACCCCGCTTCGGCACGGAGGTGGGCCATGAGGGCGTCGATGAGGTCGCCGAGCCCGCCACGCAGGGTGCGGAACGGGGATCCGGCGCCCTTGGGTGCCTTCCGGCCTGCCTTGAGGCTGGCGAGGATGAGGCTGCGGCTCTCGTCCTCGTAGGCCCGCAACATGGGCAGAACGGCGTCCAGGCTGAGCTCCTCGATCGAGGTGCCATAGATGCCGCCGATCAGGGGGTCGGCGAGACGCTCGATGATCGCGGGGCCGAGGCGGTGGCGCAGGAACTGCCCGATCGCCATGTCCTCCGGGCCGAGGTACCGCGGGAGGAGGACGTCGAGGCCGGCGTGGAGCTTCTGCGGCCAGGTGAAGAGGCGGGTGCGCACGAACGGGCCGAGGCGGGTGGGGAGCACCAGGCCCATTCCCTCCGGCATGGCGACCATCTCGCCGTCTCGCCGGAGGTACACGATCCGCGGCTCGGTGACGGAGATGATGTCATTCCCGAGGCCGAACCGACTGGCCAGTGCGGCTGCGGCGGGGCGGTAGGAGACGAAGGAGTCCGGCCCGTGCTCGACCAAGAAGCCGTCCACGTGCTCGGTGCGGATCTTGCCGCCCGCCTGGGGCGCGGCGTCGACCAACGTGACCTCGACCCCCGCGTCCACCAGGTCGACGGCGGCGGCCAGCCCCGTGACGCCCGCCCCGACAACGACTGCCCTCACCCGGCCGCCTCCACGAGCTTCGCGTACGCCGGGGGGACGTAGGTGCAGAACGGGTCCTCTGCGAGGGGATCCCCGAAGGCGGCATACGCCCGCGCCCGCGACCCGCCGCACATCTGCTGGTACTGGCAGTGGTGGCAGCGGCCACCGAACTGCCTCGGGTCGTGGAGGGACCGGAAGAGGGATGCGGTGCGGTAGACGTCCACCAGGCTGTCGGTGCGGACGTCCCCGACGGGGAGCGGCAGGAACCCGGCTGGGCAGATCTCCCCGAGGTGCGAGACGAAAACGACGCCGTGCCCGTCCCGGACCCCGAAGCTCCGCATGATCGGGCTGCGGCGGATCTCCTCCGGAGAAACACCCTCCTCACGCAGGACCTCCACGGCAACTCGACGGTAGGAGGGCGCCTCTGTGGTGGCGACGACGAATGGTGCGCGCCTGGACGTCCGGTGGACCCACCGCATGAGCTCCTCCCCGTCCTCGGGTGGGAGTGGCTCCAGGACAGTGCCCCGGCCCACCGAGATGAGGAAGAACAGGCTCCACCGTGCCAGACCGCGCGGTTCCAGCAGCTCGTAGACCGCCGGGATATCCGGAGCCGTCTCGGCGGTGACGAGGGTGTTCACCTGCAACGGGAGTCCGAGCTCCTGTGCCCAGCCGATCGCGTCCAACGTGCGTCCGAATGTCCCCAGGACTCCGCGGATGGCGTCGTGACGCGCGGCAGTGGAGCCGTCGAGGCTCAAGCCGAGGCCGGAGACCCCGTGGTCCCGCAGCCGCTCGAGGACGTCCCGGGTCAGAGCTTCGGTGGCCGCGGGCGTGATGGACACGCTGATGCCGAGACGCCGCGCCTCGTCGACCAACTCGAGGAGGTCGGGCCGCTCGAGAGGGTCCCCCCCGGTGAGGATCAGGGTGGGCATCGGGTCACCGAACTGGGGGATCTGGCGCAGGAGGGCGATGCTCTCCTCGTGGGTGAGCTGGCCTGGGTGTGCGTGCGGCATCGCTGCGGCGCGGCAGTGGCGGCACGCGAGCGCGCAGGCCTGCGTCATCTCCCAGTAGATGTTCAACGGGGTCAGCGAGTAGTCGCGGGGGGCGTGTCTCACCTGGTCAACCTATCGCGACCTCACCCGTCCACCGGAACGGAGGTCACAGCCCGAGGGGACCGGGGCCGGACCGTGGTTGCTCACCAGAGGACGCGAACCCCCGGTAGCGCAGCGAATGCTGAGTCGCGCGTGATGAGGGTCCAGCCCTCGAGCATCGCCTGGGCCGCGAGCATCCGGTCGAACGGGTCGCGGTGCTCCCAGTCGAGACTGCCCGCCAGGAGCGCGTGCTCGGCGGTGATCGCCGCGTCGATCGCGCGCAGTCTGGATGTGTGGCGGCCATGGCCCGCAACCAGCACATCCGCTTTCTCAAGCTTGCCGAGCCGGTGCTTGGTCGCGATCTCCCAAGCGCATGCGGCCGAGACCATGAGCTGGGAGTCACCCGCCTCGATTGCTGTGCGCGCCTCCACACCGAGACGATCGGGTGCTGTGATGGCCCAGATGAAGGCGTGCGTGTCCAGCAGGAAGGGTCCCGAGTTCAGCCTTCCCATGTCGCAAGTTCCTCTTCTGGGAGGTCCTCGAAGAACGAATTCGGAAGTTCGTACTCCACGAAGCCCAACTCACGCGGTCCCGCACCCCCGAGTGCGATCAGTTTGGCCACCGGCTTGTTGCCCCTCGCGATGATGATCTCCTCCCCGGCCTCGACCTCCGCAAGCAGGGCCACGCCGCCGCTCCCCCGTCCGCGTCCACAAGCCCGAACTGCCGCGCCGGTGGCTCTCCACGATGTGCACGTCCACGATCCCCATTGCTGCCATGCACGCGAAGACGTTCACCGGCCCCACGAAAGTGAAGCCCCGCGCGCGCAGGTCCTTCGCAAGCGCCTCGGACTCCGGCGTCTGCGCCGGCACGTCGTCGCCGGTCCGCGGCAGTGGCGTGCGCTTCGGCTGGTACGACCACATCAGCCCCGCCAGCCCACCGTCGACGTCGTCGGCGTCCCGCAACGCCACCGTGGCCTGCGCGTTCGTGATGGTTGCGAGGATCTTCCGGTGGTTGCGAACGATGGCGGCGTCGGCCATGAGCCGCTCGACGTCCTCGGGCCCGTACGCCGCCACCACGTCCGGGTCGAAGCCGTCGAAGGCCTCCCGGAACGCCGGCCGCTTGCGCAGGATCGTCCCCCACGACAGCCCCGACTGGAACGCCTCCAGGGCAAGCCGCTCGAACACCCTGCGCTCGTCCCGCACCGGCATGCCCCACTCGGTGTCGTAGTAGTCGCGCATCAGCGGGTCGTGCGCCGCCCACGCCGGCCGCGCCAGCCCGTCCTCACCCACCACGAGCGAGAAATCGTCGTTGGTCTTCGCCATCCCCTCCCCCTTCAGTTGGTGGCAGGCTACCCGCCCGCGTGCCGACGACGCCGCCCGGGGTGGCGGGCCGCTGTGGACGACGTCGCGCGAGCGATCCTGTGGAAACCCGGCCGGGGTGCGGGCCAGGGGTGCGCAGCCCGGCCACGGCTGCCTTGGCCCGCCCGCTCAGGCCCCGGCGCCCAGCGCCCCCGCCACCAGCGCTTCCTTCGCCACGTCCGGCACACCGGAGACGCGGGCCAGCACGACGCCGTCGGGCCGCACGACGAACGCCGTCACCGTCTCCGTGCTCACGATCCCGGCCGCGCGGCAGAACGCGGCGACGTCGGTGTAGGCGGTGAACGTGCGCGCGAGCACCGCGGGGACGCGGATGCCGGCCGTCATACCGCCGTCGATGAAGCCGCGGACCGGCCGGAATCGCCGCCCGAGCACCGGCACCTCGATGACCAGCGACGACGCGCCCGGATCGAGCCCGAGGGGCGACGGCGCCACGCCGGCCTTCGCCGTCGCCCAGCCAATCCACTCGTCGACGAGGGACTGGTGCCACTGTTTGAACGCGCAGATCACGAGCGCGCGCGGCACCGGGAGGTCCCGAGGCAGCACCCACTCCGCGCCCTGGAGTGAGCGCACCTCGAGGTCGGGGAAGCGCGGCAGGTCCGCCCCGCCGCCGGGGCTGGTGACGCTCGAATCGCTCATGCCCCGATCATCGCGCAGCGGCGGGCGTTTGGGGAGACCCCGCAGAAACTTGCACTACCCAGATGCTTGCCATGCATGCTACTGTGTACCACACACTAGAATTCGACCCGGAGGAGGGACCGTGGGCAAGGACGAACGCTCCGTCCAGCTGCGCAAGGGAGTCATCGAACTCGCCATCCTCGCGCTGCTGCGAGACAAGCCCCGCTACGGCGGTGAGATCGTGGACGAGCTCGCCGCCCACTCGGGCCTCGAGTCCACCGCCGGCACGGTCTACCCGCTGCTCACGCGGCTCAAATCCGCCGACTTCGTCTACACCACGTGGCAGGAGTCACCCGTGGGTCCGCCCCGCAAGTACTACACGCTCACCACCACCGGCCGGACCGAACTGCGCGCCCTCGCCGACTCGTGGCGCGAAATGAACGGTGCCCTCGCCGGCATCCTGGAGGACGACCGATGACGCGCCACAATCCTTCCCCCTCCCCGACGGCCGCCGCTCACGAGCTGCCAGACGCCGCCGCCCACTTCCTCGACGATGTCGCCTCCCACTTGGCCCCCCTCCCGGCCGCGGCCCGCCGGGCCGCGGTCTCTGACCTGCGCGACCTCCTCGCCGAGGGCATCGAACCGGCCGAACTCGGCCCCGCCAACGAATACGCGGCCACCCTCCGCGCCACGCTCGGGGCCGAGGGCGACGACGGTGACGAGGTCCAGGCGCGGGTCTTCGGCATCCCCGTGGACATCCGCGGCGCCACGAGCGCGCGCGTGCGCTCGCGCATGTTCGACCCCACGGACCCCCGCATCCTCGTACCCCGCCTCCTGGGCGCCGGCTGGAGCCCGAATTTCGGCGCGATCGCGGTCCGCCTCGGCCTCATCCGGCCGGACGACCTGGACGCCGATGTCGTCGCCCACATTCCCGAACGCGTCACCGCCGTCACCCGCGCGGTCCCCTGGCTGCTCGCCGCGAAGACCGCCGCCCTCGCGGCCGTCGCGTGGCGGAGCGGCGAGTCGGTGCCGTCGCACTGGAACAGCGCGGGGCGGGTGGACGGGTGGTCGGACCGCCGAGTGGCGCTGCTCCCGCTGCTCGCCATCTCTGGAGCCGCGGCCTGGTGGGGCACCCGCCCGACGCCGTCGCCGGAGGACCGCCTCGTCCGCGCCGCCATCGGCGCGTGGGCCGGGGCGACCACCACCTCCATCGCCGCGGTGACAGTGACGAGCGCGTGGCGCCCCGACGCGGCGCACCCGGAAGCGGCGATGATTGCCGTCGCGCCCTTCGTCACGGCCGCGGCAATGCTCATCTGCCCGGTGCGCGCCGGAGTGCGCGCCCTCGGACGTGGCACTGTGGAAGCAACCGCAAAGGACACCCAATGAACGACTTCGACACAATCCTCAACCTGCCCCCAATCGCCCTGGTGGCGCTCGGGATCCTCATCGTGGTGGAGCTGACGCTCCTGGTGATCGGCGTGGTTGCCTGGTCAGGCACGCCGGACGACCACATGCCTCCGCCGAATCGCTGGCTGTGGCTGGCCATCGTGGTGCTCCTGCAGATCTTCGGGCCGATCGCGTTCCTGATCTCGCGTCGCTCGCAGGCGAAGTACGCGATCACCGACGACGCAACTCCCGCTCCCCCTGCACCGCGCCCCTCCGCCGACGCGACGGTCGACCTCCTCTACGGCCCGCGTGAGGACGAGCGCCGGTGAACGTCGTCGAGACGCGGGACCTCACGAAGGTCTACGGGGACGTGCGCGCGCTGGACGGCGTCGCGCTCGAGGTGCCGGAGGGCTCCGTGTTCGGCTTCCTCGGGCCGAACGGCGCCGGCAAGACCACGATGCTGCGCGTCCTGCTGGGGCTGGCGCGGCAGACGTCGGGCAGCGCCACGATCTTCGGCCACGACACGGTCCGCGACGGCGAGCACATCCGTAGCCGCGTGGGCTTCCTGCCCGACGTCCCAGGCTTCTACCCGTGGATGACCGGCGCCGAGTTCCTGCACTTCGCCGGCTCCTTGTTCGGCATCCCGGAAGCCACGATTGCCCAGCGCGTGGACGGGCTGCTGGACATGGCGGGCCTCGCCGGCAACCCCCACCCCGTGGGTGGCTATTCGCGCGGGATGAAGCAGCGCCTCGGGATCGCGCAGGCCCTGGTCAACGCCCCGGACCTGCTGGTCCTGGACGAGCCCACCTCCGCCCTCGACCCCCTCGGTCGCGCCGAGGTGCTCTCGATGATCAGCTCGCTGCGTGGCCGCACCACCGTGCTGTTCTCCAGCCACCTGCTGGGTGACGTCGAGCGGATCTGCGACCGAGTCGCCGTCCTCGATCGCGGACACCTCGTGGTGCAGGGGTCGGTGGAGGACCTGCGGCGCGCCCACGGCGGCGCCACCACGTTCCGCCTCGCGGTGACCGACGGCGTCGACCGGCTGGCGGCGGCCGTGGCGGCCGAACCCTGGTGCGTGCGCTGCACGCCCGCCGTGCGTGACGACGGCGCCCTGGACGTCGTCGTCGGCGACCTCGCCGGCGCCCGCATGCGGGTACCGGTCCTCGTGGCGGGGCTGGGATTGGGGCTGCGGCGCTTCGACGAGGTCGAGGCGTCCCTGGAGGACGTGTTCGTGGACCTCGTGGGGGGACGGCGATGAGCGGCTTCCGGGCGTTCCTGGCCAAGGACCTGCGCGAGATCGTGCGCACGTGGCGTATCTGGGTGCTGCCGGGCTTCCTGCTGTTCGCGGCGCTGACCGGCCCTCCGACCGCGCGTTACACCAAGGAACTGCTCTCCTCGCTGGGCGGGGACATGTTCAACCCGTTGCTCCCCGACCCCACCTGGGTGGATTCCTACGCACAGTGGACCAAGAACCTCAGCCAGCTCGTGACGTTCGCGCTGATCATCATGCTGGGCAGTGCGATCTCGGCCGAGAAGCGCTCCGGCACGGCCGCGATGGTGCTGACCAAGCCCGTCTCGCGCGCCGGTTTCGTGATGTCGAAGTTCATCTCGACGGCAGTCCTCGTGGTGGGCGCGACCCTCGTGGGAATGCTCATCACCTTCGGGTTCACGCTCGTGTTCTTCCCGGACGCCCCCTTCTGGCCGCTGCTGGCGGCCACCGCCGCGTGGCTCCTGTTCGCGTTGCTGCTGGTGGCGGTGGTGCTCGTGGGGTCAGCGGCCGTGGACTCCGGCGCCGGGGCCGCGGGAATCGGGCTCGGGTTCTTCGTGCTGCTGATGATCGCCGGGATCTGGGGGCCGCTGGTGCGCTGGACCCCGGCCGGCATGGTGAACGCGCCGGTTGCGCTGGGTGCGGACATGGACGTTGCGATCCTGTGGCCCGCCCTCACGACGGCCGCGCTCACGGCAGTCTTCGTGGCTCTGGCCGTCCGGGTGTTCGAGCGCCGGGAACTGTAGTGCCCACGCGGCGGACGGCGCGCCGTCACCAGGCCGCCGTCCCCGCCAAGCCGCCCCCTCACCGCGCGCCGTACCCCCGCCGCCGCCCGACCGGACGCCTTCGCCCTACCGCCACGGCCCGGGCGACACGGACCGCCCCCGGTGAAAGTGTGACAAAGACCACTCAGAGGCGTATCCACAGGGGTCGAACGTGCGTTCGATGTTGTCAGTGGCTGCGGATAGCGTTGAACACGTGACATCAACTCCTCGGCACGACGAGACCACGGACCTTGGCAGGGCGTGGGATGCGTCGGTGCCTGAGGGGACGTGCGAGTACCGGTTCAACCCCGCGCGTTTCCCCAAGGGGGAATTCGCGGAGGACCTGCACATGCGGGTCCTCACCAACGCGGCCTCGCTGGGCGTGAACGGCGTGCTGGACACCCTGGACGGCCTCGCGGACCTGGACGCCGGGCCTGAATTGCTCCTCGCCTCCATGGCCGCCGCGCAGCGTGCGGAGGCCCGCGCCGCGGCACTGAAGGCCCACTACGCCACCAAGCTCGCCGAGCGGGACCTCCACACGTACGCCGACCGTGACGGGGTGATCAACATCCTCGCCGAGGAGGTGGCGATGACCCTGGGCGCCACCCGGATGGCTGCCGACAGGATCATCCGCACCGGCGTTGTGACCTCCACGCTCCTCACCGCCACCGGAGCGGCGATGCGCGCCGGGACCCTGATGGCGGACAAGGCATGGGTGATCGTCGACGCGCTCGGGGACCAGACCCCGAATGTCGCGTGGGCCGTGGAAGCACTCGTTCTTCCCACCGCCCCCCAGCGCACCACCACCGAACTCCGCCGCGATATCGCGCGCGCCCTCATCGAGATCGACCCCGACGACGCAGACGAGCGCCACCGGACCGCCCGTGATCGCCGGCACGTCACGCGCCCCCAGCCACTGCCGAATTCCATGGCCCGCATCTCGGTGGTCCTGCCCGCCGACCAGGCCGTCACCGTTGACGCCGCCCTCAACGAGATCGCCCTCGCCGCGCACTCCGCAGGGGACCCACGGTCACTGTGCCACCTCCGCGTCGACGCGTTGGCGGACTGGGCCACCACCGTCACCCGGGACGGCTGGGACCTGACCACCCTCACAGGCTCACCAGAACGCACCGCGCGAACGCAGGTGCAGGTCACCGTCCCGCTCGAACTGCTCGCCGCCACCCTGCCGGGATGGACCCCACCGCCCAGCGTCGCTGAGATCCTCAACCGAGAGATCCACGGACCCGACGGCAAACCCCAAGGCGACAGCCCGGCTGGCGGACACCGCTCGGAAGCCGCATGGCTCGAAGGCTACGGACCCGTCGCCCCCGTGATCGCCCTGCTCCTCGCTGCCGGCGGGACTTGGCGGCGCCTCGTCACCGACCCCCTCAGCGGCGCACCCCTCAACATCGGCCGCGCCCGGTACGCACCGCCCGCCAACATCGCCACCGCTGTACGGTTCCGGGACCACGTCTGCTCCCGGCCCGGCTGCTCCGCCCCCGCCTCGCGGTGCGAACTCGACCACGTCCACACGTGGGCGTGCGGCGGCGACACCTCGGTGTTCAACCTGACGTGCCTGTGCTGCCGTTGTCACCGCATCAAGACTCTCGGTGGAGGCGGCCCCGGCCCCCTCAAGCCCGACGGCACCCGCGACTGGATCACCGCCGACGGCCGCCAGTACACCAACCATCCGCACCGCCAACCGCGACAACGCGGCGGGCCCCCACCCGCGGAGCCGCCACCAGCGGAACCACCACCTGAGGATCAACCAGCTTCGGTTCCTGACGATGCGCCACCACCCTTCTGAGCCAGAGCGGGTTACTCCCCACAAGGTGCGGCCCGGAGGTACCCATGCGACATGATGAGGTCGTGGAGCGGGTGCTGCTCGTGGTCGAGCAGATCCCGGCGGGGCGGGTGGCGTCCTACGGCGGGATCGCGGCGATCACCGGCACGAGCCCTCGGCTGGTTGGACGGATCATGAAGGACCACGGGTCGGGGGTTCCGTGGTGGCGGGTGACCTCACGCGACGGCGACTTCGGCGGCGCCCTCCTCACCGAGGCGCTGCCGCACTGGGACGCCGAGGGCATCCGCGTGAAGCCCAACGGGCTGGGCTGCCGCTTCGCCGACCACGCCGCTGACTTCGACGAGTTGCGTGACGCCTACCTCACCGTGCTGCGCGCACGGGAACGTGGACTGGCCGAGGAAGGAGAGCGCTGACACGTTCCAAAGAGACCCTTGCAAACTATTCTCTGCAAAGGTACCTTTGCATCCATGGCCACCGTGAACGTCACCACCACCACCGCCGACACCTTCAAGGCGATGGCCCACCCGCTCCGGATCCGGATGCTGGAACTCATCTCCGGCACCCCGATGACAGCGAGCATGCTCGCCACCACCCTGGGCGAATCCACCGGCTCCACCTCCTACCACCTGCGCCAACTCGAGCGCCACGGCCTCATCCGCGAGGACGAGGAGCGCGGCACCCGCCGCGAGCGCTGGTGGAAGGCCGTCGGTCCGCAGGCAATCTCGGCCGAGGTCCTCCGCGGGGACCCCACTTCGGCGCGGATCCTCGGTGAGTCGGTGATCGGGCGGTGGAACCGTGAGGTGGAGCGGTTCTACAACGCGGTCGTCGCGGACACTCTTCCGCGCGACGTCGCCGAAGCCTCCGGACTCCGCCGCGCCCGCCTCCACCTCACGACCGCGGAGATGGGCCAGTTCGGCGACGAACTCATGGAACTCCTCGAGCGGTGGCACGCCGCACCCGGCCACACCGACCCCGCGCGCCCAGGCGTCATGCCCGTCATCGCGCAGTTCGCCGTCTTCCCCGAGATGGAGGAGGAGTCATGACCGCCGCCACCCCCACCAAGCCCCGCCTCGGCCGGCCGTTCGGCGCCCTCGTCACCGGGGTGCTCGCCTCCAACGCCAGCGACGGCTTCGCCTACTTCGCCGCGCCGCTCCTGGTCCTCACGATCACGAAGGACCCGGTCGCGGTCGCGGCCGTGACCGCGGTGATGCAGGCCGTGCCCGCCATATTCGGCGTGATCGCCGGCTCCCTCGCCGACACCCGCGACCGCCGCCTCCTCATGACCGCGGCGGCGCTGGTGCGCGCCGTCGTCCTCGCGGCCCTCGTGGTGCTGATCGTGAACGACGCCGTCACCCTCCCGGCGTTGTTCGTGGCGCTCGCGCTGTTCTCGGCGGCGGAGTTGACGTTCGACATCTCGTCGTCGGCCTCCGTCCCCGACGTCCTCGACGACCTCCACCTCCTCGAACGCGCCCACGGCGTCATCGGGGCGGGGCAACAGGTGCTGCAGGGCTTCATCGTGGGCCCGTTCGCGACGCTGTTCTTCGCGTGGTCCGCGCAGTTGCCGTTCACCGTGGGGGCCGTGCTGGTCCTGGTGAGCGCGGTGGCAGTGATCGCGCTGCGTCGCCTGCTCGACGCGCGTGACGGCATGGCGGCGGGCATCGCGACCGACGGCGCGGGTGCGAGCGTCCGCACAGAGGCCGCCCCCCTCTCCTTCCGCGAGCGCATGGCCGGCGGGGCGAGCGAGGTGTGGAACAACCGGCCGTTGCGGAACATCGTCATCTTCACGATCGTGCTGGTCACGCTGGTGGGCTTCGGCCAGGCGGCGTATGCCTACTACATGGTCGAGTTCCTCGATGTCCCCACCGCGGTCCTCGGCCTGGTGTTCATGGCGCTCGGCGTGGGCGGGATCCTCGGCTCCGTCACGGTGCACGCCCTGGCGGCCCGCTTCACCCGCCGACTCACCATGTTCGCCGGCGTGTTCCTCGTCGCGGCAGGCTTCGGGGTCGTGGGGTTGGCCCCGGCCGGCGCGTGGGCGCCATGGGTCACCGGCCTCGGATTCTTCGCCGCCGGCCTCGGCTCGGGCTGGTGGAACGTGCTCGCGATCGCCGCCCGCCAGCGCATGGTGCCGCGGGAGAAGCTCGGCCGCGTCAGCGGCTTCGTGACCACGGTGAACGCGTTCATCGCGCCGGTCGCGGCTCTCGCCGGCGGCTGGGTGACGCGCATGGACGCGCGCCTGCCGTGGTACGTCGCGGCCGTGGGGAGCGTCCTCGCGGTGCTCCTCATGGGTGGGCTGATGCGGTCCATCGACGACGTCGCCGCAGCTCCCGGCCCCGACGGCGAGCCGTCGAGCAACCGCATGAGCGACCCCGCATGAGCGACCTCGCCCTCCTCCGCGTCGTGGCCCAGCGGCTGGCGGGTCCGCGGCCCGCCACCCCCGCCGACGTCGTAGGGCACCTGTCCGCGCTGCAGGGCCAGGACCTGCCGGGCGCGATTCGGTCGGTGGCGCTGCGGATGGCCGACGACGCCGGCGAGAACATGGTGCGGGACGCTTTCGCCGCGGGAGACGTGGTGCGTTCGTGGCCGATGCGGGGGACGCTGCACCTGGTGCGGCCGCGGGAGCTGTCGTGGATGCTGTCGCTCACGCGGGAGCGGATGGAGGCGGGCGCCACGCGGCGTCGGGAGCAGCTCGGCATCGATGACGCCCTGTACGAGCGCGCCCTCGCCCTCGCGGTGGGCGGGATCGAGGAGCGCGGGCCGCTCTCGCGGGCTGACCTCGTGGACCTGTGGGCGCCCGACGGGATCACCGCGGTCCCGGGCCGCGCGTACCACCTCATCGCGCTGCTCGCGATGCGCGAGGTGATCGTGCAGGGGCCGCCGCACCCGTCGCGGGCGGGCGAGCAGCTGTTCACGCTCTTCGACCGCTGGATCCCCGACCCGATCCGGCTCGCCCGCGAGGAGGCCCTCGCCACGTGGGCGGACCGTTACTTCCGCGGCCACGGCCCCGCCACGGTGCCGGACTTCGCCCGCTGGGCCGGCCTCCCCATGACCGAGGTCCGCCGCGGTCTCGCGGGCGGCGCCGCGGGACCGGCGGCCGGCACCCCGGGACTGGCGCGCGTCGTCGTCGACGGCGTGGAGTACTGGATGGACCCGGCCACGCCGGACCTGCTGGCGGACCACCGCCGCGAGGCCGAGGCGCTCCTGCTGCTCCCCGGCTTCGACGAGCTGCTGCTGGGCTACGCGGACCGGTCGGCCACGCTGCCGCCGCGGTGGGCGGAGGCGGTGGTGCCCGGGAAGAACGGCGTCTTCCGGCCCACGGTGGTGCACCGCGGCGTCGTGATCGGGACGTGGGCGCGGGTGGGGTCGGGGAGGGGCGCGCGCATCGAGGCGACGCCGTTCGCGCGCTTCACCGGCGCGCAGGAGGCCGCCCTCGCGCGCGTCAGCCGAGGTACCTGAGTACTCTCGGCCCTGAGGAGGTCCCATGCCCGGCACACAGAGCAGCGTCATCCTCAGGTTCCGAGAACGCCCACCTGGGACCTGGCCCGGCCGCTGGAGACAGCCGGTCCCTGAGGGTCCTCACTCCTTGGGCGGGCGGCCACGCCTAGGCAGGGGTCCGGCGTCGCGGGGGGCGCGGCCCGCCTTGCGGAGCGCCTCCCGCAGCAGCATCTCCACCTGGGCGTTGACGGAGCGCATGTCGTCGGCCGCCCATTTCGCGACGGCGTCGTGAATGGCCGGGTCGAGCCGCAGCAGGATCGCCTTGCGTTCCGCCATCAGCCACCTCCCGCCGTCGCCGCGGCATCCCTCACGTGTAGAGCGAGCCGGCGTTCACCACAGGGGTGACCCGCGAGTCGCTGGTGAGGACAACGAGGAGGTTGGAGACCATGGCCGCCTTGCGCTCGTCGTCGAGCTCGACGATCTGGTCCCTGTCGAGCCGCTCGAGCGCCTTCTGCACCATGGTGACCGCGCCCTCCACGATCTTCTCGCGGGCCGCGATGATCGCCGTGGCCTGCTGGCGCTGCAGCATGGCCTGGGCGATCTCGGGGGCGTAGGCCAGGGACGAGATGCGCGTCTCCACCACCTCGAGGCCGGCGAGCACGATCCGCGCCGCCACCTCGGCCGCGAGTTCCTGCGCCACGAGCTCGGTGGAGCCGCGGAGCGTCTCCTCGCCGGGGCCGGCGTTGTCGTAGGGGTGCGAGGTGGCGACGTGCCGCAGCGCGGACTCGGGCTGGACGGCGACGAACTTGTCGTACTCCTCGACGGCGAAGACCGACTTGGCCGTGTCCGCCACCTGCCACACCACGATGGCCGCGATGTTGACGGGATTGCCGTCGGCGTCGTTGACCTTGAGCTCGTTGGTCTCGAAGTTGCGGACCTTGACCGAGACCTTCTTCTTGGTGGTGAACGGCACCGTCATGAGGAGACCGGTCTTGCGGATGGTGCCGATGTAGCGGCCGAAGAATTGCACCACCTTGGTGTCTCCGGGGCTGATGATCGTGAGGCTCGAGAACATCACCATCGCCACGAGGAAGAGCAGGCCGCCCAGCAACCCCGAGGGGGCAGGGTTACCGACTCCCGAGTCTGCGGCGACGGCCGCGCGGATGATCAGCCAGACCGAGAGCCCGGTCAGTACCAGTGCGACGAAGAACGCGAGCAGGCCGCTCACGTACCAGGCCTTCTTCTCGGCGATGTCCACGCGGGTCCCCTGGCGGCCCACGGGCCGGCCGGCGGGCGCCCCGCCGACGGATTCGCCTTCGGTATCGGTGTCCGGATGGGGCACCTGGGTGCCTGGGACCGGGAGTCCGTGCGCCGGTCCGGGTGCCTGTTGGTTGCTCACTGTCGTGTCCTTCCGCGAGCTTAATTGGATATCTATATGATATCCCATTTGGGAGCCCTCGGGCAAGGGTGGGATGCAGGGCGGGTGGCCTCGACCATTGACGTGCCCGGGTCCGCGAACCATAGTCGGACGATGACGACCGCGATCACTTGCCTCTGGTACGACTTTCAGGCCGAAGAGGCCGCCGACTTCTACACCTCCCTCATCCCGGACGCCCACCTGGGTGCGGTGACCCGCTACCCCGAGGGCAGCCCTGGCGAATTGGCGGGGAAGGCGCTCACCGTCGAGTTCGAGATCGCGGGGCAGCGCTTCGTCGGCCTCAACGGCGGGCCGGAGTTCCCCTTCACGGAAGCCGTCTCGATCCAGCTGCTCTGCGACAGCCAGGACGAGGTAGACCGTTACTGGGACGCCCTGACCACCGACGGCGGCGCCGAGTCCGTGTGCGGGTGGCTGAAGGACCGCTGGGGCCTGTCCTGGCAGATCGTCCCCACGCGCCTCACGGAACTCCTCAAGGACCCGGACCCCGCGGTCGCCGGCCGGGTGAACGCGGCCATGATGCAGATGCGGAAGATCGACGTCCCCACCCTCGAGGCCGCCGCGGCCGGCTAGCTGGGAGGCGGCCGGCTAGCCGGCCCGCGGCCCGGGTCCGAGCGGCCGTCCAACGTCGTGCAGGTGGTGGAGGACGTCGTGCAGGAAGTACTGGCACAGCGTCAGCACCGTGAACTCCGACCCGTTCGAGCGCACGCCCCGCCTGCCCTCCTGCTCGGGACCGACCTCCCGCACGCGGGCGGCGAACGCCCCGACGGCGGCCACCAGCGCCGTCGCGACCTCGGCGGGCGCCTCAGCGGCATAGTCGCCCGCGATCGCGGCCGCGTCCTGGTCCCAATCCGGGAACGACGGCGTCGCCTCCGCGAGCATGAGGTCCAGCCGGGTGCGGAAGACCCGGGCAACGTCGCGGACGTGGGCGGCATACTCGGTCGGCGACCACGTGCGGGGACGCGGGCGGGTGCGCAGGTGGGCGGCGTCGTCGGCCGCGAGGAGGTCCACCCAGTCCCGGCCGGCGCGCTCGGTGAGGTCCGCCACCTCGGCGAGAGAGTACTCGTACGCCGCCACGCCACATTGCGGGCAACGCTCGCGCAGGACCCAGGTCCAGTCCTTCCTGTCCGGTGGGGGCGGTTCGGGGCGGTCGTGCTCAGTCATCCGCCCATGATGCCAGCGCCGCGGCGGATCCGGAATGTCGCGCGACCGCGTGGGCACTTCGGGTTACACGGCCGACGTCGTCAACCTCTCGCTCGAGACCATGGAGGCGCTGGTCGAGCGCTTCCGCATCGCGGCCAACCCGCCGGACATCCTCATCTCCGTGCCGAGCAACGTGTGCTCCACCTTCGACTTCCACCGCGCGAACGAGGTCATCGAGGTGGGGCGCGCGCTCACGGCCGCGGAGTTGGACCGCGCTGGATTCTAGGGGTCGCGAGTCAGAGGGTCGAGCCGTACCCCGCGACACCCCGCGGCGCCACACCCAGGTGGTTCTCCACCCTTCTCACTCCGGGGGTGTTCTCGGCGGCCACCTCCGCGGCGTTCTTCTCCTTCTGGCTCTCCACCAGCCCCCACAGCTCGACAACACCATCGGAGACGACGACGTTGATGGGCGAGAACTGGTCCCCGAGAACGGACTCGATCTCTTTCAGGATGGACTCGCGGATGGCCTTGTCATCGCCGGCGACCACGGACTCGCGTGCCTGTGCGGACACCGCGCGCAGGACGTCGGTCCGCGTCACGATCCCCACCAGCGTCCCGCCGCGCACGACGGGCACCACCTTGATGTTGTGCTCGCGAATCAGCTTGCCCACCGCCTCCAGCGGGGTGTCCTCCGCGACGGTGAACGGCTTCGGCGTCATGACCTCCAGTGCCGTGCGGCCGTGGGACTTGACGTAGTCGCCCGCAAGGTCGGCGCCGGAGGGGACCGTCCTCCGCCACCACGACCTGCGCCCTGCTTCGTCGACCCGGCGCACCAGGTCTCCCTCGGTCACGACTCCGATGACCCTCTGCTCGGCGTCCACCACCGGAACTCCGTTGAGGTGGTTGTCGAGGAGCGTCTTGATGATTTCCTTGACTTCGGTGTCTGGGCCAATCGTGATCACGTTCGTGGTCATGACGTCAGATGCTTCCACGGTGATGCCTCCCTGACGGCGGAGGGGGCGATTTGCCCCAACATTTCAATATTTCCCTGTGTGAGGTGGGCCACAAGGTCGCCGGCGCTCATCAAGGATGCCCGCCTTGCGGAAGTGGCGACCCCGACCCAGTGCCCTTCGTCCCGCGGCTATCATCAGCACACGGGCAGCACCTGCCGCGCGACCCGATCGCACGGCGTCAGGAGGGACAGTGGGCCACGACCACGGCCACCCCCAGTCGGGGCACGCCCACGCCGCCACCCCCCGCAAGCGCCTCGCGATCGCCTTCACGATCACGTTCGCGATCCTGCTCGCCGAGGTGGTGGGCGCGTGGTTGACCGGCAGCCTCGCCCTCCTCGTGGACGCCGGCCACATGCTCACCGACGCCGGCGGGCTGCTCCTGGCGTTGGTGGCCGCCACCCTCGCCCTGCGGCCCGCCACGACCCGCCACACGTGGGGATTCCGCCGCGCCGAGGTGCTCGCGGCCGGAGCTCAGGCCACCGTCCTGCTCGCGGTCGGCACCTACGCCTTCGTCGAGGGAATCCAGCGCCTCGCCACGCCGCCCGAGGTGAGCTCCGCGGAACTGCTGGCGTTCGGCGTGATCGGCATGGTCGGAAACGTCGCCTCGGCGCTGGTCCTCGCCGGCGGCCGGTCCGCGAACCTGAATATGCGCGCGGCGTTCCTCGAGGTGGTCAATGACGCGCTCGGGTCGGCGGCGGTGATCGCCTCCGCCGTCGTCATCGCCACGACGGGCTGGACGCGGGCCGACGCCGTCGCCGGCATGGTCATCAGTGTCCTGATCGTCCCGCGCGCGCTCGCGATCCTGCGGGAGGCGGGCAGCGTGCTGCTGGAGTCGACCCCCCGCGGCCTGGACCTCGACGAGGTGCGGCGGCACATCATGGAGTTGCCGCACGTCGTCGGGGTGCACGACCTGCACGCCTCCACGATCGCCTCCGGCCTGCCGGTGCTCTCGGCGCACGTGGTGCTCGATGACTCATGCTTCACGGACGGCCACGCCCCGGAGATGCTGGACGAGTTGCAGGACTGCGTGGCCGAGCACTTCGACGTCAGCGTGGCGCACTCGACGTTCCAGTTCGAGCGGGCCAAGCACGCGGACCACGAGCGGGACGCGCACCAGTAGGCCGTGTCAGATCCTGGCCCTCAGGTAGGTGAGCACGTCCCGCAGGGTGACAAGCCCGGCGTAGTCGGCCTCCGGGATGTCGACAGCCAGGTCCTGGTGCAGGCCGATCAGGAAGGTCAGCCAGTCCAGCGAGTCGAGGTCCACCTGGGTGCGGAGTGGTTTGGTGTCCCGCAGGTCGTCGTCCTCCACCTCGGGTGCGACCCGCTTCAACGCGGCGATGACGGTCGCCCGCAGTTCGTCGTCGGTCATGACAGTCCCTTTCCACCCTCCGTGGCCGGCTTGTCGAGGTCCTCAGGCCGTTGTAGCCAGTCGCGCAGGGCGGCCAGGAAGAGTGCCCCACGGTGTCCGTCGGACACGCGGTGGTCGGCGGCGAGGCTGGCGGTGACCACCGGCGCGACGCCGAGCACGCCGTCGTCGACCCAGGGCCGGACGGCGATCCGGCCGAAACCGACGATCGCGACCTGCGGCGGATAGATGACGGCGTGGACGGCCTCGACGCCCTGGTCGCCGAGGTTGGTGACGGTGATGGTGGGGTCGGACAGCTCCGAGCTCTTCAGGGACCCGGAGCGCACCCGCCGCACGAGGTCGGTGAGGTCGGCCATGAGCTCGCTGAGGCTCTTGTCGCCGACGTCGTGGATCGCCGGCGCGACCAGCCCGCCCTGCCGCAGCGAGATGGCGACGCCGACGTGCGCCGCCCTGACCGGCTCGAACGCGCCGTCCCGGAAGAAGCCGTTCAGCTCCGGGAAGTCGGTGAGCGCCAGCGCCACCGCCTTCAGTTGCACCACCGCCATCAGCAGCCGGTCGGTGATCGGGCGTGCGGCATTGGCGGCGGTCAGCCAGTCCACTGCCCGGCCCATCGGGACCGGCTCGGAGAGGTAGTAGTGCGGGATCTCGCGCTTCGAGCGGCTCATCGCGGCCGCGATGGCCTGCCGCATCGCGGCCTGCCGGTCACCGCCCGCGGGTTCGAGGGGCGGAGGTGATTCGGCGGGCGGGGTGGCGGCCGCTGCCCGAGTGGCGACCGCAGCGTCGACGTCGGCGAGCGTGACCGCGCCGCCGGGGCCGCTGCCGACGACGGCGCCCACGTCGACGCCGAGCTTCTCGGCGCGTTTGCGCGCGGCCGGCGAGACGAGCGGCCGGGGCCGGAGCCTCGCCGAGCACCTCGCCCGGCTCGAGCAGTGTCGCCATGACCTCGCCCACCGGGATCTTCTCCCCGACCTCGGTGATCAGCTCCTGGACCGTGCCCTCGAACCAGATCTCGACCTCGATGGCGGCCTTGGAGGTGTCGACGACTGCCACCACTTGGCCCTTCGTCACGTGGTCGCCGGGCTGCACGAGCCACTCGAGGAGTTTGCCCTCGTCCATGTCGGC
>JADGOQ010000093.1 GCA_017882885.1 Actinomycetales bacterium
GCCGAAGTTGACGATGGAGGACACGACGCCCTTGCGGATCTGGCCCTTCTGGAGCGTGTTCAGGAAGTTCTGGCGGACCTCGGACTGGGTCTGCTCCAGCCAGGCACGGCGGGACAGCACCACGTTGTTCCGGTTCTTGTCCAGCTCGATGATCTTGGCCTCGAGCTGCTTGCCGATGTACGGCTGCAGGTCGCGGACACGCCGCATCTCCACGAGGGAGGCGGGCAGGAAGCCGCGCAGCCCGATGTCCAGGATCAGGCCGCCCTTGACGACCTCGATGACGGTACCGGTGACGACGCCGTCCTCCTCCTTGACCTTCTCGATCGAGCCCCAGGCCCTCTCGTACTGGGCGCGCTTCTTCGACAGGAGCAGACGGCCCTCCTTGTCCTCCTTCTGGAGGACGAGGGCTTCGATCTTCTCGCCGACGCTCACGGCATCGCCGGGGTCGATGTCGTGCTTTATTGAAAGCTCGCGGGAAAGGATGACGCCTTCGGTCTTGTAACCGATGTCGAGGAGGACTTCGTCCCTGTCGACTTTGACGACGATGCCCTCGACGATGTCCCCATCGTTGAAGTACTTGATGGTCTCATCAACGGCTGCGAGGATCTCCTCATCAGATCCAATGTCGTTGATGGCAACTTGCGGGGCTGTCGCCCGGACGGGCGTGGTGATGGTCATTGAGGTGGAAACTCCGATACGGACAGGAAGTAGTTGTGACAGGTTGTGACGACGGCAGACGTCGCCGCAGGCGAGCCTACTACGGCACTCCAACGCCGGGCAAACCCCACGGACCGGTCCCGCCGACCGGGACGATGGCCCCATGAGCCCCCGCACCCACCACGCCGACGACGCCGCGCGGGCCAACGAGCACCACTGGAGCACCACCGCGGCAGAGTACATCGAGGAGCACGGGGAGTTCCTGGGTGATGTCAACCTGATGTGGTGCCCGGAGGGCCTCACCGAGGACGACGTCGGCCTCCTCGGCCAGCTGGCCGGCGCCCGCGTGCTCGAGGTGGGCTGCGGCGCGGCGCAGGGAGCCCGCTGGGCGGCCCGCGCGGGCGGCGACGTCGTCGCGTGCGACATTGCGGCCGGGATGCTCGCGCAGGCACGTCTCCTCGGCGCCCGGACCGGGATCGAGGTGCCGCTCGTCCGTGCCGACGCCCGGGCATTGCCATTCGCGACGGAGTCCTTCGACGTGGTGTTCACCGCCTTCGGTGCCATCCCGTTCGTCCCGGATCCCGAGCGCATCCACGCGGAGGTGGCGCGTGTGCTGCGCCCCGGGGGCCGGTGGGTCTTCTCGACCACGCACCCGATGCGCTGGGTGTTCGCTGACGACCCCGACGTCGCCCACCTCCGGGTGGTGCGGCCGTACTTCGACGCCGCGCCCTACGCCGAGTACGACGACGGCGTGCTGGCCTACGCGGAGTTCCAGCACACTCTCGCGGAGGTGGTCAACGGCGTGATCGCGGCCGGCCTGGTGCTGGACGAGGTCGTCGAGCCCCGCTGGAAGGCCGGGAACACCGCGTCGTGGGGTCCGTGGAGTGCCGAGCGGGCACCGTTCGTTCCCGGCACGCTGCTGGTGCGCGCCCACCGGCCCGCCCGTCAGTGAGCGGCCTCCCGCCAGCTGCGCCCCGTCCCGATCGAGACGTCGAGCGGCACCGAGAGTTCGGCGGCGGAACCCATGGCCTCCCGCACCGCCAGCGTTGCCGGCTCCAGCTCTCCGGGAGCGATCTCAAGGAGGAGCTCGTCGTGGACCTGGAGCAGCATCCGAGACCGTAGCCCCTCCGCACGCAGCCGTTCGTCCAGCCGGATCATCGCGGCCTTGATGATGTCGGCGGCACTGCCCTGGATCGGGGCATTCAGCGCGGTCCGCTCCGCCAGCTCGCGGCGCTGCCGGTTGTCCGAGTTCAGGTCGGGGAGGTAACGCCGTCGCCCCATGATCGTCTGGGTGTAGCCGGTCCGTCGCGCCTCGTCGACGACGGAGGTCAGATACGTGCGCACGCCCCCGAAGCGCTCGAAGTAGCCGTCCATGAGCCGGCGGGCCTCCGCGACGTCGATCGCGAGTTGGCGCGACAGGCCGTAGGCGCTCAGCCCGTAGGCGAGCCCGTAGCTCATCGCCTTGACCTTGGAGCGCATCGCGGGGGTGACGTCTTCGGCAGCGACCGCGAAGACGCGCGACCCGACGAACCGGTGCAGGTCCTCCCCCTCACGGAAGGCCTGGATGAGACCGGCGTCCCCGGAGAGGTGGGCCATGATGCGCATCTCGATCTGGGAGTAGTCGGCCGTCATGAGGCACTCGTATCCCTCCGAGACCACGAAGGCCTCCCGGATCCGCAGCCCCTCGGCGGTGCGCACCGGGATGTTCTGCAGGTTGGGCTCGAGGGAGGAGAGCCGCCCGGTCGCGGCGATCGTCTGCGCGAACGTGGTGTGGATGCGACCGTCCGGCTGGACGGTGCGCCGGAGCGTCTCGACGGTCTGGCGGAGCCGGATCTGGTCACGGTGCGTGAGCAGGTGGCGCAGGAACTCGTTCCCTGTCCGCGCGAACAGGTCGGTGAGTGCGTCAGCGTCCGTGGTGTAGCCGGTCTTGGTCTTCTTGGTGCGGGGCATGTTGAGCTGGTCGAACAGCACCTCCTGCAGTTGCTTCGGGCTGGACAGGTTCACCTCGCGGCCGATGACGCCGTAGCAGTCGCGCGCCGCCTGCTGGACGCGCACGTCGAACTCCCGCTCCAGCTGCTCGAGGTACCCCTCGTCGACGGCGATCCCCGCGGCCTCCATGTCCTGCAGTGCGCGTTGGACCGGCAGCTCCAGGTCGGTCAGCAGCCGGTCGGCGTCGCGGCGGCGCAGCTCCTCGGCCAGTTCGCCGGCGAGGTCATGGGTGGCGGCGGCCCGCGTCGCGGACTCGGCGGCCTCGTCCCCGAGGTCCAGCATCCCCTGGCCATCGGCGGGCGCGGCGAGGTCACGCTTGAGGAACCGTGAGACGAGGTCCGCGAGCTCGTAGGCGCGCTGGCCCGGGTAGCAGAGATAGGCGGCCAGGGCGGTGTCGAAGGTGACGCCGCGGAGCTCCATCCCGCGTCCCCGCAGGCTGTGCCAGGCCGCCTTGGCATCGTGGAGTGCCTTCGGCGAGTCGGAGGCGAGCCACTCCGCCAACGCCGCAACCTCCGTGCCCGCCGCGGTGAGGTCGAAGCTCACGCTCGCGGCGTCGTCGGCGAACGAGACGGTCCAGGCGTCGGACCTGCTCCCGACGACGTCCACGGCCACCAGCGCGGTTCGTGACCGCAGCCATGCAACGGGATCCGACGGTGTGACACGCTCGCCCGCATCCACGGGCTCCTCGACGGCACCCGGCGACGCCAGCACCGCGAAGACGCGGTCGCGCAGCGCCTCGAACTCCAGCGCGTTGAACAGGTCGGTCACGGCCTTGCGGTCGCCGGGGCCACGGTGCAGGTCGTGCGCCCCGACGGGCAGTTCCAGGTCCGTCAGGAGGTGGTTGAGCCGCCGGTTGCGCACCACGTCGGCGAGGTGGTCCCGCAGCGACTGGCCGGCCTTGCCGGGAATCTGGTCAACCGATGCGATGACGTTGTCCAGCCCGTCGTACTGGTTGATCCACTTGGCCGCGGTCTTCGGTCCGACTCCCGGAACCCCGGGCAGGTTGTCCGAGGACTCCCCCACGAGTGCCGCCAGTTCGGGGTAGCGCCGTGGGGGCACCCCGTACTTCTCCTCCACCGTCTCGGGCGTCATGCGGGCAAGCGTCGACACACCCCTGACCGGGTAGAGCACCGTGACGTCGTCGGCCACCAGCTGGAAGGTGTCGCGGTCCCCGGAGACCACGAGCACGTCCATCCCGGCCTGGGCGCCCTGGACGGCGAGGGTGGCGAGTATGTCGTCCGCCTCGTAGTTGGCCTTCGACAGCTCGATGATGCCCATTGCTTTCATCGCCTCACGGATGAGGGGCACCTGGTCCCGGAAGTCCTCGGGCAACGCGTCCCGGGTGCCCTTGTACTCCGGGTAGGTCTCGGTGCGGAAGGTCTCGCGGCCCACGTCGAACGCGACGGCGATGTGGGTGGGCGCCTCGTCGGTGATCAGCTTGACGAGCATCGAGAGGAAGCCGTAGATCGCGTTCGTCGCGATCCCGCTCCGCGTGGTCAGGTTCTCCACCGGCAGCGCGTAGAAGGCGCGAAACGCCATCGAGTGCCCGTCGACCAGCAGGAGTCGCTCTTTCGTGTCCACACCTGACACCCTAGAGGGCATGAGTGACACAGACGACCTCGTGGCCCGCTACAACGAATCGTCCCGTGGCGCCCTGGCGGAGCGCATGGGGATCGAGTACCTCGAGGTGCGCCCGGGGCGCGTCGTGGCCCGGATGCCCGTGGAGGGGAACACCCAGCCGTTCGGGTTGTTGCACGGCGGCGCGTCCGTGGTCCTGGCCGAGACCGTGGGTTCGGTCGCCGCCATGCTCCACGTCGACCACGGCACCGCCGTCGGCACGGAGGTGAACGCCTCCCACCATCGCGCGGTGCGCGGCGGGCACGTCACGGCGACGGCGACCCCGTTGTACGAGGGGACGTCGAACGCGACCTACTCCATCGCCGTCGTCGACGACGATGGCAACGCCGTGTGCACCGCCCGCCTCACCTGTTCGGTGCGGCGCCGGCCGGACCTGGCCTAGGCGTCACCGACCTGCTCGATGACGGCGTCGGCCACCTCACGCATGGTGAGGCGCCGGTCCATCGAGGTCTTCTGGATCCAGCGGAACGACTCCGGCTCCGTCAGGCCCATCTTGGTCATCAGCAGGCCCTTGGCGCGGTCCACGCGCTTGCGCGTCTCGAAACGCTCCGACAGGTCGGCGATCTCCGACTCGAGGGACACGATCTCCTGGAAGCGTGAGACGGCGATCTCAAGGGCCGGGAGGAGGTCCGACGGCGTGAATGGCTTCACGACGTAGGCCATCGCGCCCGCGTCACGGGCCCGCTCCACCAGTTCCGTCTGCGAGAAGGCCGTGAGCATGACGACGGCGCAGGCGCGGTCCTTCATGATCTGTTCGGCCGCCATGATGCCGTCCATCTCGGGCATCTTGACATCCATGACGATGACGTCGGGCTCCAGTTCGTTCACCAGCGCGATCGCGGTCTCACCATCACCGGCTTCACCGACCACGTCATAGCCGGCCTCCGTGAGGGATTCGACGATGTCGAGCCGGATCAGCGGCTCATCCTCGGCGACGACGACGCGACGGCGCGCACGTGCGCCTTCGAGGCCTTCATCCTTGCCCACGTTTCCTCGTTTCTGTTGCTGCGGTGCTCCTGGCGGGATTCGAACCCGCACACCTCTCGGCGCCGCATTTTGAGTGCGGTGTGTCTGCCAGTTCCACCACAGGAGCCGCGGTGTCAAGAGTACCCGCCTCACGGGCCCCGACGCCGCTCTGCGCGATGACCTACGTCACTGCTCGCGCCTGCGGGACCGCAGCGTCTCCCCCACCTTGTGGATGCGGATCGAGTTGGTGGTGCCGACGACACCCGGAGGCATGCCGGCCACGATCACGACGCGCTCCCCCTCGTCGGCAAGGTGGTTCACCTTGAGCCGGTGCTCGACCTCCTCCACCATGTCGTCGGTGTGCGTGACTTCCGGGGCCAGGTACGTCTGCACGCCCCAGCTGACCGCGAGGGAGTTCCGGGTGGACTCGAGCGGCGAGAAGGCCAGCAGCGGGATGGGCGAACGCAACCGGGACATCCGCCGGGCGGTGTCACCGGACTGGGTGAACGTGACGAGGTACTTCACCTCGAGCATCTCGCCGATCTCGGCCGCCGCCCGCGTGATGACACCCCCGCGGGTGTGGGGGGAGGAGGTGAGTGGGGCGATGCGGTCGCCGCCCCCCTCCTCGGTGTTCTCGATGATGCGGGCCATCATGCGCACCGCCTCGATCGGGAACTCGCCCACCGATGTCTCCCCAGAGAGCATGACGGCGTCGGCGCCGTCGAGGATGGCGTTCGCACAGTCGGAGGCCTCGGCGCGGGTCGGCCGCGGGCTCGTGATCATCGACTCGAGCACCTGGGTCGCGACGATGACGGGCTTGGCGAACCGGCGCGCCACGTCGATCGCACGCTTCTGGACGAGGGGCACCTGCTCCAGCGGCAGCTCCACACCGAGGTCACCGCGCGCCACCATGATGCCGTCGAACGCCTCGACGATCTCGGTCAGGTTGGCGACCGCCTGGGGCTTCTCGATCTTCGCGATGACGGGCGCGAAACGGCCCTCGTCCGCCATGATCGCGTGCACGTCGTCCACGTCGCTCGCCGAGCGGACAAACGAGAGTGCGATCAGGTCCGCTCCCAGGCGGAGCCCCCAGCGCAGGTCGAACTTGTCCTTCTCGGACAATGCAGGGACGGAGACCGCGACGCCGGGCAGGTTGATGCCCTTGTTGTTGGACACGGTCCCGGGAACTTCGACGCGGGTGACGACCCGGGGACCATCGACCTCCACCACGCGGACGCCGACCTTGCCGTCGTCGATGAGGAGCTGGTCACCGGGCTTGCAGTCACCGGGGAGGCCCTTGAACGTCGTGGAGCAGATCTGCTGGTCCCCGAGGATGTCCTCCGTGGTGATCGTGAATGTGTCGCCGACGCTGAGGCGTACCGGGCCGGCCGCGAAGCGGCCGAGGCGGATCTTCGGGCCCTGCAGGTCCACCAACACGGCGACCGCGCGCCCGGACTCGCGGGAGGCGGTCCGCACGTTCTCGTAGACCCGCTCGTGCCCGGCGTGGTCACCGTGCGAGGCGTTGATCCGGGCGACGTCCATGCCGGCATCGACAAGAGCTCGGATCTGCTCGGGCGACTCGGTCGCGGGGCCAATGGTGCATACGATTTTCGCTCTGCGCATGATTCATATCCTAGGTGGTGGCCCCGCCCGCCCGGGGACCTCTCGCGGCGCTACGCGAGCAGTTGCATGGTGGTTGCCGCGATGGGCTCCGGCAGTTCCGTGGAGCCGCGCAGGTACCGGTCGACGGCGGCGGCGGCGGACCGCCCCTCCGCAATCGCCCACACGATGAGGGATTGCCCGCGCCCGGCGTCGCCGGCCACGAACACCCCCGGGACGCTCGTGGCGAAGTCGTCGCCGCGGCGGATGCGGCCGCGCTCGTCGATGTCCAGGCCGAGCTGCTCCACGAGCCCACCACGGGGTGTCCCGGTGAAGCCCATCGCGAGCAGGACGAGCTGGGCGTCCAGGAGCCGCTCGGTGCCATCGACGACGACCGGACGACCGGACGTCATGTCGACGTCGACGAGGCGCAGGTGCGTCACCCTGCCGTCCTCGCCGAGGAACTCGGCCGTGTTCACGGCGAACACCCGCTCCCCGGCCTCCTCGTGCGCCGAGGAGACCCGGAAGATCATCGGGTACGTGGGCCAGGGCTGGTTCTCGGGGCGTTCCTCGGGTGGCCGCGGGAGGATCTCCAGCTGGGTGACGGACCTCGCCCCCTGGCGGATGGCGGTCCCGAGACAGTCGGCCCCCGTGTCACCACCGCCGATGATGACCACGTCCTTCCCCGCGGCCGTGATCTGGCCGTCCACACTCTCCCCGGCGGAGACGCGGTTGGACTGCGGGAGGTACTCCATCGCCTGGTGGATCCCGCCGAACTCACGGCCCGGCACGTTCAGGTCACGCGCGATGGTGGCACCCATCGCCAGCACGACGGCGTCGTAACGCTCGAGCAGGTCCGCGCCGGAGGGCGCCCCCTCGCCGCCCAGGTCCATCGACGTGCGGAACACGGTGCCCTCGGCACGCATCTGGTCGAGGCGGCGGTCGAGGTGGCGCTTCTCCATCTTGAACTCGGGGATGCCGTACCGCAGCAGTCCGCCGATCCGGTCCGCCCGCTCGAACACGGCGACCGTGTGGCCGGCGCGAGTCAGCTGCTGGGCGGCGGCGAGGCCGGACGGCCCCGAGCCGACGACAGCGATGGTCTTGTCCGTCAGCTGGTCGGGGAGCTGCGGGAGGACCAGACCACGGTCGAACGCCTCGTCGATGATCGACTTCTCGATGTTCTTGATGGTGACGGCCGGCTGGTTGATCCCGAGCACGCAGGACGTCTCGCAGGGGGCGGGGCAGAGCCTGCCGGTGAAGTCCGGGAAGTTGTTGGTCGCGTGGAGGCGGTCGATGGCCCCGTCGATGCGACCGCGCCACGTGAGGTCGTTCCACTCCGGGATGAGGTTGCCGAGGGGACACTCACTGTGGCAGAACGGGACGCCGCAGTCCATGCAGCGCGACGCCTGCCGCACCAGGACGGCCGCGTCCTCCTCGCGGGACTCGTAGACCTCCTTGTAGTCGAGGATCCGGACCGCGACGGGCCGCCGCTCGGGCAGCTCCCGCTCCCGCACCTTCAGGAAACCACGCGGGTCAGCCATTGCTCGCCTCCATGATCGATTCCCACACCTCGGGCGCGGAGATGTCGAGCCCTTCCTCGGCCGCGTGGGCGAGCGCCGCCGAAACGGCGGCGTACGCCCGCGGGAGAACCTTCGTGAACCGGTCCCCGATCCGCCCCTCGTCCAGGAGTTCGATCGCGACGTGCGATTCGGTCAGGTCCCGGTGGCGGCCCAGCAGGCCCGCCAGGATCAGGACGTCCTCGGCGTCCGGCCGCTGCAGGAGCAGCTCACCCGTGGTGAGGGCCGCTGCGTTCACCTTCGAGCGGTCGAGGTCCAGCACGTACGCCGTGCCCCCGGACATGCCGGCGCCGAAGTTGCGGCCGGTGCCGCCGAGCACCACCACGGTGCCGCCCGTCATGTACTCGCAGCCGTGGTCCCCCACGCC
>JADGOQ010000009.1 GCA_017882885.1 Actinomycetales bacterium
CCGATGACCCTGCGATGATCGGCGCCATGACCGCGTCACCAGCTCGAAGCCGGTACCGCCTCGCCCAGCCGCTCGCGGCCGTGCCAGCGCCACCCGACGGCATCGCCGCGGCTGGCCATACGCACGTGGTCGCCGCGGTGAAGGACGGCAACAAACCGTCCGAGTGGCCCCTGACCAGCCTCGGGTTTGTCCGAGAGGGCCCGACGCCCACCCGAAGCGCGTCGCCAGCTCCCACGCCCGGCGCCGCAGCACCGCGTCCCCCAGCAGCCCGACCCGGATCCGCCAGATGGCCTCGAGGCGGGCGCGGGCGACGTCGTCGGCCAGCTCGCCACTGTGCACGGCCTCGTGGAGACGGGAGAGCACCTCGGAGCGGATGAGGGTAGGGGCGAGGAGCTCGCGCCCGGCTGCGGGCTCGATCCCGTGCTCGGCGAGGTGGATGAGGACCCCCGCGTCGACGACGAACCTGGTCATCCCCCACCTCCCGCCGGTTCCACCACGATGCGCATCACGCAGTGGTTCTTCCCCTTGGGCCGGTCCCAGGTGAACCCCGCCCGCTCGAAGAGGCCGCGCGTGCCGTTGTACAGGAACGACGCCGAGGTCCGCTTCCCCGGCGTGTCCTGCGGGTAGGCCTCCACCACGCCGCCACCCGCCCGCGCGATCAGGTCCAGTGCCCCGCGCACCGCCACGGCCGCCACGCCGGAGCGACGGTGGTCCCGATCCACGAACAGGCACGTGAGCCGGTAGTCGGGCGGCAGGGTCTGGCCCGCCTCGACCTCTTTCCGGTGGTAGATGTTCGGCAGTTCCTCCGGCGAGCCGTACTGGCACCAGCCCACCACGGCGTCGCCGTCGAGGACCATCGCCGCGTGCGCCCTTCCCTCGCGCACCAGCCGCTGCTTCAGCGCGCGATTGCCCTCCGCGCTGACACGCTTCTCCGGGGAGTCCGGGTGGAACCACACGCACCAGCACCCGCCCCACACCCCGTTGTGCTTCTCCACGAGCGCCGCCCACGCGTCCCACGTGGCGGGCTCGAGCGCCCTGATCGTGTAGCCGTTCACGGTCCACCTCCAAGGGGTCTTACTCCGCGCGAAGCCGCGCGTCAACGTCGGGCAGCGACGTGAACCGGGTGAACGTCCCTGCCTGTGCGATCTCCGTGGCCGCGTCCAGGAATCCCGCCCACGCTGCGCGCGCCAGCGTTCCGCCCACGCTGATCCGCCGCACCCCGAGCGCCGCGGCCTCCGCCACCGTGATGAACGGCGCGTTGATCAGCAGGTTCACCGGCTTCGGGGCGACGGCGTCCACGATCGTGGCCACCTGCTCCCGCGTTCCGATCCGCGGGGCGTACAGGCAATCGGCGCCCGCCTCCGCGTAGGCGCGCAGCCGGCGAACCGTCTCCTCGATGTCCGGGCGGCCGACGACGAATCCCTCCGATCGCGCCGTCAGGACGACGCGGGTTCCGCTCTCCTCGATCGCCTGGCGCGCTGCCCGCACCCGGTCCACCGCGAGCTCGAAATCGTGGAGAGGCTGCTCGCCGTCGCCCGTCGAATCCTCGATCGAGATCCCGGCAATCCCGGTGGAGACGGCCAGTCGCACGTTCGCGGCCACGTCCTCCGGCTCGACCGCGTACCCACCCTCGAAGTCGGCGTTCACCGGCACATCCACGGCGGCGGCGACGGCCCGGAAGTGCGCGAGCGCCTCGTCGAGCGTGCCGTGGCCGTCGGGACGACCCAACGTCCAGGCGAACCCGGCACTCGTCGTCGCCAGCGCCTTGAACCCCAACTGGGCCAGGACGCGTGCAGTCCCCACATCCCATGGGTTCGGCATCACGAAGGTCCCGGAGTCATGCAGCCGCCGGAACGTGGAGACCTGTGCTTCCTGCATTCCAATCCTCCTCGTGAGTGGCGATGACCCCCCGTGGCGTGGCCCCGGCACCAGCGGTCCGCGGCCACCTGGTCCGCGACGCCGACGGCCGCGTGGCGGACTACCGGATCGAGGGTGACTTCCCGATGTTCGGGAATGACGACGACGTGCGGTTCACGGCGTGGATCTCCTCGATGATGCGTATCGCCGCCAGCGAGTCCTCCGCGTCCACGGGCAGCGGTCCTCCCGCCGTGATGGCCTCGGCGAGCAGGCGGTAGAACTCCTGGTAGGCACCGCGTTCGGGACGTACCCGGCGGGTCTCCCCCGGCGTGCCGACGGTGCCCCACTTCTCCTCCGGCTCGACGCCGTAGGCAGGGTCCGAGGGCGTCATGCCGGCGTCGAGCTGGGCCTGTTGCGAGTCCAGCCCCCAGGACTCGAACGCGGCCGCCGAGCCCAGGACGCGGAATCGTGGGGACGGTAGCGCCGCGAGCAGGTTCATCGACAGGTGCGACCGCACCCCCGAGGCGTGCAGCAAGGAGACGAACGCGTCGTCGTCGGCCTCGGCCTTCCGCGGGGCGGAGTGCCGAGCGGTCTCGCCGTACACCTCGACGGCCGGCCCGAACAGCTGGAGCGTCTGGTCGATGAGGTGGGGGCCGAGGTCCGCGAGGAGGCCGCCCCCCTCAGCGAGGCTCAGGGTGCCCTTCCACGCGCGCAGGCCCTCAGGCTTCCACTGGTCGAAGCGGGACTCGAACACGTGGACCTCGCCGAGTTCGCCGTCCGCGACGAGCCGCTTCACGGTGAGGAAGTCGGCGTCCCAGCGGCGGTTCTGGAAGACGGTGAGCAGGCGGCCGGCCGCGCGCGCCCTCGCAACGAGCGCCTCGCCGTCGACGGCGGTGGGGACGAAGGGCTTGTCGACGACGACGTGCAGGCCATGGTCCAGGGCGGCGCCGGCGAGTTCCACGTGCGTGGACGGCGGCGTGCCGATGACCAGAAGGTCCAGGTTGGCGGCGTGCTCGAAGAGCTCGTCCGTGGTGGGGACAATCCGTGCCCGTGGGTGGAGCGCGGCGGCCTGCGCCGCGCGCTCGGGGTTGCCGGTGACGATGGCGTCGAGGGAGTAGGCCGGGTTGTCCGCCAGGAAGGGGCCGTGGAACACCTTCCCGGACATGCCGAAGCCGATGATGGCGGTGCGGATGCGAGAGGTCATGCGTCGATCGTAGGCCCGGGCGGCGGTCGCTCGCCTTCGCCGGGCTGCAAGGATGGGGAGGTGCGCCGGGTTGTCGGGGTCGTCGTCGTGATCGGGGTGGTGGTGGCACTCATGGTGGGAGGCGTGTGGGCCCTGCAGCGGCGGCTGGTGTACTTCCCGGACACCAGCCCGCTCCCGCCGGCGGGCGACGTGATCCCCGGAGCCCGCGACGTCACCCTGCACACGGACGATGGCCTGGAGTTGCGGGCGTGGTTCGTGCCGCCGTCGGGGACGGACACGGGGCTGGCGGTACTGCTGGCCCACGGGAACGGCGGGGACATCGCGGGGCGCGCCGGGCTGGCGGAGGAGTTCCGCAGGCGCGACTTCGCCGTGCTCCTCCTGGAGTACCGCGGGTACGGCGGCAACCCGGGTTCGCCGTCGGAGGAGGGACTGGCCCGCGACGCCGAGGCCGCGTTGGCCGCGCTCGGCGACCTCGGGTACCCGCCCGGGCGGACGATCCTGTTCGGCGAGTCGTTGGGAACGGGTGTGGTCGCGCGACTGGCGGTGGGGCACGACGTCGCCGGCGTGGTGCTGCGCTCGCCGTTCCCGGAGCTGGCCGACGTCGGCGCCCACCACTACCCGTGGCTGCCGATCCGCCAACTCCTCACCGACCGGTTCCCGGTGACCGAGAACCTGCGCCGGATCACCTCGCCCGTGGCGGTGATCTACGGCGACCGCGACACCATCGTGCCCACCGAACTCAGCCGCCGGGTGGCCGCCGAGGCGCCCACCCTCGTGGACGAGGTGGTGCTCCCCGGCGACCACAACGACGCGATCATGTTCGGGCCTGAGGTGGCCGAGGTCGTGAGCAGGCTGGCCGAGGGTCGGTGAGTTGTGGGCGCCGCGCCAGTCAGCGCACCACTCGGTAACGCAACCGGACCCGACCCTCCCCCACCACCTCGCTGCTGAGGAGCTCGAGCCGGGTGGGCCACTCGTCCGGTGCCAGCGGCGCCGCGTCGAAGAGTACCGGCATCCTGCGCCCGCCGATCGCCCACGGCAGCAGTTCGACGTCGATCTCGTCCACGAGCCCCTGCCGCAGCAGCGCGCCACCCAGCCGGCCACCACCGGTGCTGACCACCGTCTCCACCCCGAGGAGATCGTGGAGCAGTTCGAGCGCACGCCCCAGGGCCACGCGCTTCTCCCCCACCATCACGTAGGGAATGTGGCGCTGGCGCAGCAGCTCGAGGTGGGCGGCCGGCGCGGCCAGCGACGTCAGCACCAGACTGTGCCAGCCCGCCCACGTCGGGTCCGGCCACTCGGTGAACTGCAGGTCCACCACGCCCGCTCCGTCGACGACGGCGAACCAGCGGCGCCCGGGCACGCCGACGACGTCGTCGGGCAGGAAGTGGACGCCCTCCGGTGCCGGGGCGGGCTCGACTCCCTGCAACGCGGCGCGCACGGGGTTGAGGAACGAGCCGCTGCCCTCGAGGAAGACCTGGGGGTCGTGGGTGGTGCGCGCCCAGGCATACGGGTCGGGGAGGTCCGCCGTCATGGCGGTCCAGCGCTCGTCCCCCGCCATCAGGTCCACGCCCGGTGCGAGTGTGAGCCGGCCATCCATGGATGCAACGTTGTGGACGACTACGTGAGGTCTCATGGAATCCATCCTGTCCGCCGTGTCTACTCGTCTGCGACGAGGTCAGAGAGGCTCAGCACGATCATGGCGGATTCGCCGGGGGGCTGCACCCATCCCACCTCGAACAGGGTGTCGTCCTTCTGGCCGGCAATGCCCTGCGGCCCGTTCCTGACAGGGACCAGCTCCCACCCGTTGGCTTCGAACTGAGCCTCGTAGTGGGCGATGACCTCCTCCTTGCTGAGGTCAGTGTCCACCTCCGCCCGGCAGGAGCCTGTCTCGGTTCCCTGCCACTTCACCTCCACACCCGAAGGCGGTGCGAGCTGTTCTCCTTTGTCCCGCAACTCGTCGCTGCATCCGGTCAGCACGCCGCCTCACACAACTCATCCCTTGCCAGGCCGCGACGTAGACTGTGAGACACAGCACAACGGAGGAG
>JADGOQ010000094.1 GCA_017882885.1 Actinomycetales bacterium
CGCCAGCCCCCGCGCGGTCATGAACTCGTACATCGGCGGCCACAGCGCCGCGTCCACGGCCAGCGGGTCGTCCCCGTAGAGGGCCATCGTCGCGGTGAGCGTCTCGAGGGCCGCCTCGTGCTGGTTCGCGCCCGTGAGTTCGGGGATGTAGTCGAAGGACGCGTCCACGGCGGCCTGCGGGTCGTCGCGGATCAGGGTCATCGCCCGGGCGAGAGCGCGGTTCAGTGCGGCGAGGTCCTCGGCGCGCGTCCCGATCGTCCCCTCGAGCGCCCCCACAGAGATCCCCACCAGCGGCAGATCCTCGGCGGTCAGGGTCCGCACGGCCACGCCGTTGCGCGCGAAATTGAGCACGTCGTTGTTGGAGAACCCGACGACCGAGTCCACACTCCCGCCGATGAGCGCGGCCTGCTGCGTGTAGCCGATGTACTCGACAGCGACGTCCTCCTCGGTCAGGCCTGCCTCTGCCATCATGGCGAGCAGCCCGAACCAGTTCTCACCGTAGGGTCCCGGGAGTCCCACCGAGTGTCCGGCGAGGTCCGCGAGGTCCTGGATCCCGGACTCCTCCGGGACGATCAGCACGACCGGGTACTCCTGGTACATCACCCCGAAGGTGACGACGGGGACGCCCGCGGCGTACGCCTGCAGCATCTCGTCCGCGCCGGCGTTCACCACGTCCTCCTCCCCCGCGGACAGCGCGCCGAACAGCGACTCGGACGCACCGTGGTGGCGCAGCGTCACGTCCAGGCCCTCCTCCTCGAAGTACCCCAGTTCGGCGGCGACGTAGAACGGGGCGAACTGGATGTCCGGTATGTAGGTCAGCCCCACCGTGAACTCCGGGAGCGGGGCCGTTGCGGTGGCCTCGCCGCCGCCCCCCTGGGTGGAGCACGCCGCCACGACGAGGGCGAATGCGGCGACGGGAATGGCCAGGGATCGAAGCTTCATCGTGTCTGTTCCACCTTGTTCTCTAGTGTTCCGATGAGGGAGTACAGCAGGATCGCGGCCGCGCACAGCAGTACCAGGGTCGCGAACATCCCGGTGGTGTCGACCGAGTCCCGCTGGACGGTGAGGATGAGCCCGAGACCCTCGCCACCCATGGTGAACTCACCCACCACCGCGCCCGTGATGGACAGCGTGAACCCGTTGCGGAGGCCGGTGAGGATGTGGGGCATCGAGAGGGGCAGTTCGATGTGCCACAGCAGCGAGCCTCCGCCCGCACCGTCCAGGCGCGCCGCATTGATGATGTCCCGGGGGATCTGGCTGATGCCGAGCGCGGTGTTCAGCATGATGGGGAAGAAGACCATGATCGCGCACAGCACCATGATGGGCACGAAGCCGTAGCCGATCCACAACACGAGCAGCGGCGCGAGCGCGATGGCGGGGATGGCCTGCGACGCCGCCGCGTAGGGCTCGATGACCCGGCTGGCGACCGCGGACCTGGCGACGACGTACCCGAGCGGCACCGCGATCGCCGTCGCGACACCGGCGCCGGCGAGGGCCTCGCCGAGGGTGGTCACGGTGAAGCCGATGATCCGGGTGCCCGCGAGGTCGGAGACGAGGCGCTGGACGATCGCCGTGGGGGCCGGGAGGAAGATGGGGGCGATGAGCCCCAGCCGGCACACGGCCTCCCAGAGCGCCAGCACCGCGAGGCCGAAGACGAGCGGAAGCGAGCGACTTCTCGCTGAGAAACGCACCGCGACCCCTCCCGCTCCGGGGTGCGGCGACGGGCGTGCGGACATGCGCACGCCGTGTCTCCTCCCATCCGGACTTTGACCGTCGGCCCCGGAATTCCACCGAGTCAACCGCACCTGGGTGCGGGTCGCGGGCTCTCACCGCCGGTTCGGATTTTCACCGACCCCGAAGACACCCCCAGTATAGGACACCCCGCACGTGCGGGTCGGTCCTCTCAGGGAGCGGCCGGGCCACGGGAGCACTCGCTCCCGGGTCAGCCGTGGTAAGACGCCAGGGCCAGCGCGCGCAGGGTGTCGATCTCCGCCGCCGCGTCCTCGGCGCGGTACACGGCCAAGCCGGCGACGAAGTTGTTCGCCCCGGCCGCGGCGGCCCGCTCGATGGTCTCCTGCGAGACACCGCCGTCCACCTGGATCCACACGTCGAGGCCGGTCCTCCGGATTGCCTCGCGCGTGCGTTCGATCTTCGGCAACATGACGTCGAGGAACTTCTGGCCACCGTATCCCGGCTCCACGGTCATGATCATTATCATGTCGAACTCGGGAAGCAGGTCGATGTACGGTGCGATGTCGGTGGCGGGGCGCAAGGCGAGGGAGGCGCGGGAGCCGAGCTTGTGGACCTCACGAGCGAGCCGCACCGGCGCGGCCGTGGCCTCCGCATGGAAGCTCACCGAGTAGCACCCGAGGTCCGCGAACACCGGGGCCCAGTGGTCCGCCGCCTCGATCATGAGGTGGGCGTCCACCGGCAGCGTGCCCTTCGTGACCAGTGCCTCGACGGTCGGGGCTCCCATGCTCAGGGCGGGCACGAAGTGGTTGTCCATGACGTCGACATGGACGTAGTCGGCGTTCGAGATCCGTGCGACCTCCCCCCCGAGGTTGAGGTAGTCGGCGTTCAGGATCGACGGCGAGATCACGATTCCCATCCCCGGATCCTATTACTCCCGCCGCAGGACGGCACCGAACATGGCGTCGGTGCGGTGCAGGTGCGGCCAGAGCTGCGCCGCCCCGGGAACGGGCGCCGCGGCAGCCACGTCGAGCTCGAGCCCGTAACCCCGCAGTACGGGGTGCGCGTCCAGCACCGTCAGGGGGTGGCGGCGAACGGCGTCGAGCACCTGGGTGACGGTCTCGGCCGGGTGCGGCGAGCAGGTGACGTAACACAGCACTCCTCCGGGTCGCAGGGCCGCCACCGCCGAGTCGATGAGATCGCGCTGCAGCCGGGTCAGGACGGTCAGGTCCGCCGGGGTACGGCGCCAGCGTGACTCCGGACGACGCCGCAGCGACCCGAGGCCGGTGCAGGGGGCGTCGAGCAGCACGCGGTCGAAGTACTCCGGGTTGTCCTCGCCGATGTACCGGCCGTCGCCGGTCACCACCTCGACGACGTCACGGTTCGGGCGGACGGCGCGCCGCACGAGTTCGGCCCGGTGGTCGGCGACCTCGTTGGCGATCACGTGGGCCCCTCGCATTCGGGCCACGGCCCCGAGGAGCGCCGCCTTCCCGCCGGGTCCCGCGCACATGTCCAGCCAGCGCTCGTCCGGTCCCTCGAGGGGCACGTCCACGGCCAGGAGCGCCATCAACTGCGAGCCCTCGTCCTGGACGCCCACACGGCCTGAGGCCACGCCCGGGATCTCGCCGGGGGCGCCACCGGGGATCCGCAGGCCGTAGGGCGAGTAGGGGGTGGGTTCGGCGTCCTCCATTTCCGCGAGCAGGTCGTCGCGTTCGGCGAGCCCCGGCCGCGCCACCAGCGTGATGGGCGCCGGGGTGTTGTTCGCCTCGAGCAGGTCCTCCAACTCGGCTCCGCGGCCGTCGAGCAGTAGCGCCTGCCTGAAGGCGCGGATGATCCACTGGGGGTGGGAGTGCCAGGTGCTGAGCCCCTCGGGCCCGGCGAGCAGCACCTCCCGCCACTCCTCGAGCGGCCGGTCGGCCACCTTGCGCAGCACGGCGTTCGCCATCGCGACCGGCGCCGGCCCCGCAACCACCTTCACCACGTTGACGGTCTCGTACACCGCGGCGCGGCTGGGCACGCGCATCCCGTGGATCTGGTGCGCGCCCATTCGCAGAGCGATGCGCATCGCCGGTTGGAGGCGCCCCACGCCGCGTCCCTCGATGCACGCCTCGATCATGGCGTCGTAACGGCCCTGGAAGCGCAGCGAACCGTAGACGAGTTCGGTCACGAACGCGGCGTCGCGGCCGTGCAGGTCCGCTTCCCGCAGTGCGTGCGGGAGGACGAGGTTGGCGTAGGCGTCGTCCGTCTCGACGGCGGAGAGCACCTGGTGGGCGCAGAGCCGGACCGGGTCCGCCGTCGGGCGGGCCGCCGGACGGTGCGGTTGGTCCCCCCGGCGCGGCCGGTGTCCCCCGCGGGAGTCGCTCACGCGGCCACCTCGAAACGGACCTGCTCGCGCACGCCGCGCGCCCAGGCGGGCGCCTCCATCCACGCCCGGCCCGCGGGCGCCACCTGCCGCAGCATGACCGGCGCGGAGCCCGTGCCCACCAGGACGGCGCCATCCACCAGCGCCACCTCACCGGGCTGGAGCGGCTTCCCGTCCGTGGCCACGACCGCACCGATCTTCATCCGCTGGCCGGTGGTGAGCACGCCCCACGCGCCGGGAGCCGGCGTGAAGGCGCGGATGTGGCGGTCGACGGCGTCGGCCGTGGCCTCCCAGGGCACGCGGGCCTCCGCCGTGGTGAGGCGGGGGGCCAGGGTGACGCCCTCCTCGTCCTGCGGTCGGGGTTGCGCGGTGCCGTCCGCGAGCGCGTCCAGAGCCGCGACGAGCAACGCCGCCCCGGAGTCCGCGAGGGCGCCCAGCACGTCGCCCGAGGTCTCGCGCGGCCCGATCGGCCGGCTGAGTGAGTTCAGGACCGCTCCCGTGTCCAGGGTCTCCTCCAGGAGGAACGCGCACGCTCCCGTCACGGCGTCGCCCGCGAGGACGGCCCGCTGCACCGGAGCCGCGCCCCGCCAGCGCGGCAGCAGCGAGAAGTGCAGGTTCAGCCACGGGTGGAGGTCCAGGAGGGGACGCGGGACCATGCCGCCGTACGCGACGACGGCGCCGGCGTCGGCGCGCAGGTCCGCGATCTCGCGCTGGACGGCCTCGTCACGCAGCGTGCGGGGGGTGAGCACCGGGAGGCCGGCCGCGAGCGCGAACCGCGCGACGGGTGAGGCGACCATGCGCCGGCCCCGGCCACTCGGCGCGTCCGGCCGGGTCAGGACGGCGACTACGTCGTGCCGCGACGCGGCCAGCGCGCGGAGGCTCGGCACGGCGGCGTCCGGGGTGCCCGCAAAGATGATTCGCACAACGCCCAATCCTACGGGCGGCTGATCAACCCGGCCGACGCCAGGATGGCGCGCAGTGCGTCGGCACCCGTGAAGAGGACGGTCCGGAAGCCGAGGCCGGACGCCGCGGCCAGGTTGACCGGGCTGTCGTCGATGAACAGGGCGCTGCCCGGGTCCAGGCGGTGGCGCTCCACCAGGATGCGGAAGATGCGGGGGTCCGGCTTCGCGATGCGCTCCTCCCCCGAGACCACGATGCCCTCCAGGAGAGCGATGGCCGGCGCGAGGTGGGGAGCGAGGTGGACGTCCTCCGCCGACCAGTTCGTCAGCCCGAACTGGCGGACCCCGCGCGCGGCCAGCTCCCGCACGAGGTCACTCGTCCCGGCCACGGGGCCCGGCACCGCGGCCGCGAAGTTGTTCGTGTAGTGCCGGTACACCAGCGCGAGCCACGGGTCCACGGCCTCCAACTCCGCGATCCCCTCCGCCCTGGCGAGCCCCGCGTCCGACCGGAGGTTGAGGGCATCGAACCCGGCCCGGGACCGGAAGTCGTCCCATTCCGCGCGCGTGTACCGGTCCCTGACCGCGAGCCAGGGGTCCCAGCGCACCAGCACGTTGCCGAAGTCCCAGACCACGGCCTCCAGATCCCGCTCCTCAGAGTTCCGGTGGGTCGATGTGGACACGGATCACCTCCTGCTTGTGCGCGCTCCGCTCCCCCTGGATGGCGCGCAGGGCCCCCGTGAGGTCCCGCCCGTCCGGTCGGGGGACGCGCGCGAGCAGCACGTCGTCCACCGGGCCGAGCAGCTCGAGGGTTCCCGGACCCCGCAAGCCGAGCTCGCGCGCCACCTCGACGAGGTCCGGCCGCGGTCCCGTGAGCCGGGCGAGCCGCCAGGCGGGCGGGAAGTGGAGTTCGGCGCGCTCGTCGAGTTCGCGGATCGCGAAGCCGGCGGGATCCCACCGGACGCACGCCTGGGCGAGGGTGGGCTCCGGGTTCCCGAGGATCATCGCGGCACCACCGGCCCCGGCGCCCCGGACGAGCGCGAGCGCCGTCAGCCACCGGTTGAGGGCGACGGCGCTGGCGGACAGCTCCGGGCGGGCCGTGGCCACGGCCGCGTCCAGGATCAGCGCGGCGGCGTAGCCGCCCTCCGCGAGGGGCTCGCTGCCCGGGGTGGCGATGACGAGCGCCGGCCGCGAGTCCACGTGGGTGGTGATCCCGGTGCGGGCGTCGGAGAGCACCACCCGCACGCCGGGGAACGCCCGCGCGATCTCGTCGCTGGTGCGGGCCGAGCCGAGGGAGTACGCCGCGAGGCGGGTGGACCCGCAGACGGCGCAGGTCACCGCCTGCGTCCGCCCGCACCACCCGCACACGACCGATCCCGTGGCCCCGAGCTCCAGCGGCCCGCCGCAGTGGCGGCAGCGCACCTGCCCGCGGCAGGTGGCGCAGCGGATGGACCGCAGGTAGCCGGACCGGGGAACGTGGACCAGCACGGGGCCGTTCTCGAGCGCGGCGCGCGCGAGCCGGAAGGCCGTCTCGGGGATGCGCGCGCTCTCCCCCCGCACGTCCTCCGTGTCGGGGGCGCTCACCCGGGGCGCCCGCGCCCGCACCACGTCCCGGGACGCCGCGATCGGCTGTGCCCACCCGGCGGCGATGAACTGCTGGGCCTGCACGCCCCGGTTGTACGACCCCACGAGGATCGCGCAGGAGCGCCGCAGCGCGGTCACGGCCAGCGCGGTGGGGTACGGTGCGTGGCGCTCCGCGAGGTTGTCGTCATCGGGGTCCCACACCACCGCGAGGCCGAGGTCGGGTACCGGCGCGAACACGGCTGACCGTGTTCCCACGACGATGTCCACCTGGCCCGCGAGGATGCTGAGGAACGCGCGATACCGCGCCGCCGGCTTCAGGTCCCCGTGGTACTGAACGCTCGGGGCGAGGTGGCCGACGACCTCGAGCAGTTGCGCCGCCTCCCGGGCGGTGGGGACCACCACGAGAACGCGCCGCCGCGACGCGATGGTGGCGCCGATGGCCATCCCCAGATCCTCCATCCACGCGGGGCGGCTCCCGCGGACCCCGGGCAGGGCGGTCCACACCGCGCGCGGGGACGACCCCTCCCGCAGGTGGCGCAGGAACGCCGCTCCCCCGGTGTACTCCGCCCAGCCCGGCTCCTCGCCCCCGGGCTCGACAGGCCGCCGCGCGAGGTCGGCGCGGTCTTCCACCCGGGCGTGGCGCGCGGGCACCGCCAGACGCACGACGTCGGACACCGAGCCGGCGTGGGTGGCGGCCACGTCCCGGCAGAGGCGCAGGACCTCCGGCGTGAGGACGGGGACGGGTGAGACCAGCCGCGTGACCGCGCTGAGGCGGCCGGCGTGCGCCGTCGTCGCCGCGACGCCCACCACGAAACCGCTGGTCGCGCGCCCGGCGAGCGGGACGACGACGCGCACGCCGGGTGCGACGCCGTCCATCCCGTCGGGGACCGAGTAGTCGAACTCCTGGTCGAGGTGGAACACCGGGGTGTCCAGGATGACGCTCGCCACGCGCTCGGGGCGCGCCGCGTGCGGGAGCCCGAGGGGTAGCTGGTCCGTCACACCCTCATGCAATCACGCGCCGCAGACATCCCGCAGCGCCTGCGCGCGACCTGTGGATTCCCAGGTGAACTCGGGCAGCTCGCGGCCGAAGTGGCCGTAGCTGGACGTGGCGCGGTAGATGGGGCGCAGCAGGTCGAGGTCGCGGATGATCGCGGCGGGGCGCAGGTCGAACACCTCCCGCACCGCCCGTTCGATGCGCGCCGGGTCCACTGTCGCCGTGCCGAACGTCTCCACGTACAGGCCCACCGGGTGGGCCACGCCGATTGCATACGCCACCTGGACCTCGCAGCGATCCGCGAGGCCGGCGGCCACGACGTTCTTGGCTACCCACCGCATGGCGTAGGCGGCGGAGCGGTCCACCTTCGACGGGTCCTTGCCCGAGAAGGCGCCCCCGCCGTGGTGCGCGCTGCCGCCGTAGGTGTCCACGATGATCTTGCGGCCCGTGAGGCCCGCGTCACCCATTGGCCCCCCGATGACGAAGGGACCGGCGGGGTTGATGAACACCTTCACGCCGGTGGCGTCCAGCCCGGGGGCGTACCGGGCGATCATCGGCTCGATCACCGCGATGCGCATCGCCTCCTCGAGGTCCGCGCGCCGCACGGACTCGCTGTGCTGGGTGGAGACGACCACCGTGTCGACGGTCCGCGGCACCGCCCCGTCGTAGCCGATCGTGACCTGGGACTTCCCGTCCGGCCGGAGCCCGGCCACCACGTGCTGCTTGCGCACCTGCGCCATCTGCTCGCAGATGCGGTGCGAGAGGAAGATCGGCAGCGGCATGAGGCTGGGCGTCTCCGTGCACGCGTAGCCGAACATGATGCCCTGGTCGCCGGCGCCCTGCCGGTCCAGCTCGTCGTACAGGCCGGTGCCCTCCCGCACCTCCAGCGCCTTGTCGACGCCGGCGGCGATGTCCCGCGACTGCTGGCCGATGGACACGGACACGCCGCACGAGGCGCCGTCGAAACCGATGTCCGAGGAGGTGTAGCCGATCTGCCGCACCTCGGTGCGCACCACCTGCGGGATCTCGACGTACCCGTCGGTTGTAACCTCGCCCGCCACGTGCACGAGCCCGGTGGTCACCATCGTCTCCACCGCCACCCGGGCGTCCGGGTCCTGCTCCAGCAGGGCGTCGAGGATCGCGTCGGAGATCCGGTCACAGACCTTGTCCGGGTGGCCCTCGGTCACGGACTCGGAGGTGAAGAGGCGCAGCGAAGTCACCGCGTCATCCTAGCGGCGGAGCGCAGGCGCACCACCTCGCCGACCACCGCTCGGGCCACGTCGGCCTTGCTCCCCGCCGCGCGGGCGACCTCCCCGCCCGCGGCGTCGAGCATCACCACCTCGTTCGGCACGTCGCCGAAGCCCTTCGAACCCGAGACCTCGTTGAAGACCAGCAGGTCGGCGCCCTTGCGCCGGGCCTTCGCCTCGGCGTGGGTGCGGGCGCTGGCGTCGGCATCGCCCGTCTCCGCCGCGAACCCCACGATCGTCTGCCCACTGCGGCGTGCCGCCACGAGCCCGGCGAGGATGTCCGGGGTCTGCTCGAGGGCGAGCGTCGTCGTGTCGCCGGCCTTCTTGACCTTGTGGCCGGCGACCGAGACCGGGCGGTGGTCCGCGACGGCGGCGGCCATCACGAGGACGTCCGCGTCGATTCGTTCGACCATCCGGTCGGCGAGCTGCGCGGCGGACTCCACCCGGGTGATCGCGGCGCCCAGGCCCACGAGCAGTGCGTCGTCGACATTCGCGGCCACCAGTTCCACCTCGGCCCCCAGCGCCGCCGCCGCACGGGCAATCTCGATGCCCTGCCGCCCGGACGACCGGTTGCCGATGAACCTCACCGGGTCGATCGCCTCGCGGGTGCCTCCGGCCGAGACGACCACGCGCGTCCCCGCCAGCGGCCGCGGTCCCAGCAGCGCGAGGGCGACGGCGGCGATCTCGGGGGGTTCGGGCAGGCGGCCGGGTCCGGAGTCCGGTCCCGTCAGGCGGCCCACCGCGGGCTCCATGACGTGGATGCCGCGGGAGCGCAGGAGTTCGACGTTCGCCCTCGTGGCGGCGTTGCGCCACATCTCGGTGTGCATCGCGGGCACCACGAGCACCGGGGCCGTCACCACGAGCAGTGTGGTGCCCAGCAGGTCGTCGGCGATGCCTGCCGCGGCGCGCGCGAGGAAGTTCGCCGTGGCGGGGGCGACAACCATGAGCTCCGCCCATTGGCCGAGGCCCACGTGCTCCGCGCCCGTGGCGTCGTCGAACACCGAGGTGTGCGCGGTGTGGCCGCTGAGGGCCTCCCAGGTGGCGGCACCGACCATTCGCAGGGCATTCGCGGTGGGGACCACCCGGACCTCGTGGCCCTCGGCGAGGAGGAGTCGCAGCAGGAGGGCGGACTTGTAGGCGGCGATTCCCCCGGTGACACCGAGGACGATGCGGGCCATTACTCGCTGCTGGTGGATTCCATGCGCAGCATGCCCTCGTCGATCTCGCGCATGGCGATGGAGAGCGGCTTGTCCTCCTGGGCGGCGGGCACGAGCGGACCGACGAACTCGAGCAGCCCCTCCTGGAGCTGGGAGTTGTAGGAGTTGATCTGCCGTGCACGCTTGGAGGCGTAGATCACCAGCGCGTACTTCGAGTCGACGGTCTTCAGCAGTTCGTCGATCGGGGGGTTCGTGATGCCGGTGGGATGTGCGACGGTTCCAGACAATGCAGGGCCTTCCAGGATCTCGCCGGCAGGTGCCGGCGTGCGCTTCTGCGCCATTTTACCGCTTCTGCAGTCCCATCAGCGACGCGAGCTCCCCGACGGCGGTCTCCACGGACTCGTTGACGACGACGGCGTCGAACTCGGGCATCGCCGCCATCTCGTCCCGGGCGGTCTCGAGTCTGCGAGCGACGGCCTCAGGGGTCTCCGTGCCACGGCCCTCGAGCCGCCGCCGCAGCTCGGCGAACGACGGCGGGGCGATGAAGACGAACTGCGCCTCGGGCATGGACTCACGCACCTGGCGCGCCCCGGCCAGGTCCAGCTCGAGGAGGACGGGATGGCCGTGCTCGAGGTGTTCACGCACCGCGTGGCGCATGGTGCCGTACCTGTTCAGCCCGAAGACCTGCGCCCATTCCAGCATCTCGCCGGCGGCCACCAGGTCGTCGAACCGCTCATCGCCGACGAAGTAGTAGTCCTCGCCCTCCACTTCACCGGGGCGTGGGGAGCGGGTCGTCGCGGACACGGAGAGCCACACCTCGGGATACCGGCGCCGCAACTCGCGGACGATCGTGCCCTTCCCGACTCCGGAGGGTCCCACGACCACGACGAGTCTCGGAGAGCCTGAATTCATGCACCCATTCTCCCATGGGCGGGGATCACCCGAATCGGTCGACCAGGGCCTTGCGCTGGTGGGGACCGAGCCCGCGGATACGGCGCGCCTCGGAGATCCCGATCTCCGCCATGACGGAGCGCGCGGTGGCATGCCCGACGCCGGGCAGCGCCTCCAGCATGGCCACGACCTTCATCTTCGCGAGGGCATCGTCACCGCCGGCCTCATCGAGCAGCTGGGACAGCCGCATCGTCCCGCCCTTGAGACGGATCTTCATCTCGGCGCGCTGGGCGCGCGCGGCCGCGGCCTTCTCGAGCGCGGCGGAACGCTGTTCAGGGGTGAGTGCGGGAAGTGCCATCTGGAGCTCCTGGATGACGGCGATCGTGACCATTGAAAAATAGCGGCAACGCGGCGCCCCGGTGGCCGCTTTCGCAGGTCAGCCGCACTCCCGAAGCGCGGAGGCCACGTCCGCCGCCGCCGCGGCGAGACCCCGCGGCCCCGCCCCGAGCACGGAACGCGACACGGACGCGAGCACACGCCCGATCGCATCCCCGAATACCAGCTCCAGGTCGGCGGGGGTCCCACCCTGGGCGCCCACCCCGGGGGCGAGGAGGATCGACCCGGTCCCCGCAAGGTCGAGGCGCAGCCCGGCCACGGCCGGACCGATCGTCGCCCCGACAACGAGCCCGATTGGCCCCACCGGCCCGAACGGCCTGTTCACCTCGCCCACGTGCGCGCACACCTGCGCCGCGACGCTCGTGCCGCCGCTGTTGGCATGCTGGACCGCTGCGCCTTCCGGATTGGAGGTCAGGGCGAGCACGAACACCCCCTTGCCGCCGGCGACGGCCAGCTCGAACGCCGGCGCGAGGGAGCCGACGCCGAGGAACGGGCTGAGGGTGATCGCATCGGCCTCCAGCGGGGCACCGGGGGCGAGGTAGGCCTCCGCGTAGGCGGTCATCGTGGAGCCGATGTCGCCGCGCTTCACGTCGAGGATGGCGATGGTCCCGGCGTCGCGGCACGCCGCCAGCGTCTCCTCGAGTGCCGCGATCCCAGCGGACCCGTGCCGTTCGTAGAACGCGGACTGCGGCTTGAGGGCCGCCACCCGGCCGCCCAGCTCCCCGACCACCCGCCGGGAGAACTCGCGCACGCCGTCGGCGGAATCGGGCAGCCCCCACTCCCGCAACAGGCGCGCGTGCGGGTCGATCCCCACGCACACGGGGCCCTTCAACGCCATTTCGGCGGCCAGCCGCGCGCCGAAGTTCCCGGTCACCGCATCCTCCGGTGGTACTCCTGCATCGACGTGACGGTGAACGGCTTCACCATCGTCTCGATGGCCTGGACGGCGGCGTTCAGTTCCTGCACGGTTGTGATGATCGCCTTGTCGGCGGCCGTCGTGGCGGTCCGGATCTCATAGCCGTCGACACGGGCGCCCTGGCCGTTCGGGGTGTTGATCACGATGTCGATCGTGCCGGCGTTGATGAGGTCCACGATGGTCGGCTCCCCGTTCGTGCCCTGGCCTTCCGACGACTTCCGCACCACCGTCGAGGTGATGCCGTTGCGGCGCAGCACGGCGGCGGTGCCAGCGGTCGCCATGATGGTGAACCCGAGGGCGACGAGGTGCGCGACGGGGAAGGTGATGGATCGCTTGTCGCGGTCCGCCACGGAGATGAACGCGTTCCCGCTGGTGGGCAGCCCACCGTAGGCGCCGGTCTGGGACTTGGCGAAGGCGCGGGGGAAGTCCACGTCGATGCCCATCACCTCGCCGGTGGACCGCATCTCGGGACCGAGGATGTTGTCCACCACCTTGCCCTCCCGCGTGAGGAAGCGCTTGAACGGGAGGACCGCCTCCTTGACGCAGACCGGCCAGTCGGGGTCGACGCGGGTGAAGTCCTGGGCCGGCAGGAAGCCGCTCTCCCGCAGCGACGCGATGCTCGACCCCGTCATGACCAGGGCCGCGGCCTTGGCGAGCGGGACCCCGGTGGCCTTCGAGACAAAGGGCACGGTGCGGGACGCCCGCGGGTTCGCCTCGATCACGTACAGCACGTCGGACACGAGCGCGAACTGGATGTTGATCAGGCCGCGCACCCCCACCCCGGCGGCGATCGCCTCGGTGGACCGCCGGATCCGGTCGAGTACCGGCTGCGCAAGGTGGACGGACGGCAGCACGCACGCCGAGTCACCGGAGTGGATGCCGGCCTCCTCGATGTGTTCCATGATGCCGCCGAGGAACAGTTCGGTTCCG
>JADGOQ010000095.1 GCA_017882885.1 Actinomycetales bacterium
ATCGCACGCCACGGCGGCGACGTCACCGGGCTCGTGCCGGACGCCGTCGCGACGAGCCTCATGCGTGTGCGGCCCGGGTCGCGCAATGGCTGACCACGCGCCGAAGGGCGAGTCCCTGCTCGCGATCATGGAGGAGCTCACGCAGCTCCTCACCAACGCCCGCGGCATGCCGATGAGCGCGTCCGTGCTGGTCAACAAGGCAGAGGCGCTCGACCTGCTGGACGCGGCCCGCGCCGTGGTGCCCGCGCAGATCGCCGAGGCCGACGAGATCGTCGCCGGTGCGCGCGGGGTGGTGGAGCGCGCCAACCAGCAGGCGGCCGCGGTCCTCGCGAACGCCGAACGGCGGGCGCGCGAACTGGTCGAGAAGGAACAGCTGGTCGTCGCCGCCAAGGAGCGGGCGGCCGAGATCATCGCGGAGGCCGAGACCGAGGCGCGGGCGCTCACGGACCAGGCCAACGACTACTGCGACCGGCAGCTCGCGCAGCTCGAGATCGAGCTCGGGCAGGTTGCCAAGCAGGTCAAGGCAGGCCGGACCGTCATCCGGGCCCGGCTCATGCACGGCGGGGAGGGCGGCGAATGAAGCGCGCCCCCCTCGTGATCACCACCCGCGACCTCGGTCGCCGTCCCGGCAATTCGCGTGCCCTCGCGCTGGAGGCTCCCGCGCCCGCGGACCTCGGCACCGCGGTGATCGCGGTTCCCGAGGGCAGCCCCGTGACCCTCGAACTCACGTTCACCTCGGTGCAGGACGGGATCCTCGTGACCGGCACGGCGCACGTCCAGCTCGCGGGGGAGTGCGTGCGATGCCTCGAGCCGCTCTCCGCGCGGCAGGACGTGGAGCTCTCGGAGCTGTACCTCTACCCGGAGGCCTTCGAGCGCGCCGGGGACGACGGCGACGACGAGGGTGTGGAGATGTTCCACACCGACGGCGAACTGCTGGACCTCGAGCCCATGTTGCGCGACGCCGTCGTGATGTCCCTGCCGTTCCAGCCGTTGTGCTCGGCCAACTGCCCGGGCCTGTGCGCCACCTGCGGGGTGCGGCTGGCGGATGCCGGGCCGGGCCACGCCCACGAGTCGGTCGACCCGCGACTGCGGGTGCTGGAGGGGTTCTTCGACCGGGAGGACACCCCGTGAGGAGTGGCCGTCCCGAGGCCGAACCCGCGCGCACCGATCTCGACACCCTGCTGGAGAAGCTCGGAACGGAGATCGACCGGCCGATCCTGGAGCTCGCGCTCACCCACCGGTCGTATGCCCACGAGGCCGGGGGGATTCCCACCAACGAGCGGCTGGAGTTCCTGGGTGACTCGGTCCTGGGACTCGTGGCGACGGAATTCCTCTTCCGCGAGCATCCGGAAGTCGCCGAGGGGACGCTCGCGAAGATGCGGTCGGCCACCGTCTCGCAGCGCGCCCTCGCCGAGGTGGCGCGCGACCTCGAGCTGGGCGACTACATCCGCCTGGGGCGCGGGGAGCTCGTGACGGGAGGCCGGGACAAGGACTCGATCCTCTCCGACACCGTGGAGGCCATCATCGGCGCCGCGTACCTGCTCCACGGCCTCGAGACCACCCGGGTGATGGTGGAGAAGCTCCTCGCCCACCTCCTGCGCCACGCGCTGCGGCTCTCCGCCGCCCTCGACTGGAAGACATCGCTCCAGGAACTCGCCGCGGTGCACGGCCTTCCGCTCCCCGCCTACCAGGTGGAGGGCAGCGGACCGGACCACGACCGCACCTTCTTCGCCACCGCCACTGTCGGCCAGTTCGTCGCGGCGGGCAGCGGATCCTCGAAGAAGGTGGCCGAGCACGGTGCCGCGGAGGCCGTGTTCGAGGCGATCACCGCGGCGTTCGGATCCGATGCCTGAACTCCCCGAGGTGGAGACCATCCGAATGGGGCTGGTGGACCACCTCCTCGGCCGGCGCATCGAGTCGTTCACCGTGCATTCCGCCCGCGCCGGACGGCGTTGCCAGGACCCGACGATGCTCGCGGAGGCCTTCGCCGGCCGCACGATCGAGGAGGTGGCGCGGCGCGGGAAGTTCCTCTGGCTGGCAACCGAGGGCTCGCCGCTGGCCCTCGTGCTCCACCTGGGGATGTCCGGCCAGTTGCTGTTCCACGCATCCGTGCCGGGCGGACTGCCCCGGCACACCGCGGCCACCCTCGTCCTGGACGACGGCGCACTGCTCTTCGTGGACCAGCGCACCTTCGGGTACGTGGACGCCGTCCCGTGGGTACGGACGGACGACGGGAACCCCGGCGGGCTCGGGACGATGAGACCCCTCGTGCCGGCCACCGTGGCGCACGTGGGCCGCGACCCCCTCGACCCGTGCCTCGACCTGGGGGCCGCGGCCGTCCGGATGCACCGCACCTCCAGCGCCATCAAGCGCGTGCTGCTGGACCAGCGGTACGTCTCGGGGATCGGCAACATCTATGCGGACGAGACGCTCTGGCACGCCCACGTCAACCCGGGCGTGCCGGCGAGGGCGCTCGCGGCCCGCGAACTGGGGCGCATCGTCACCACCGCGGCCGAGGTGATGGCGTCGGCGGTGACCGCGGGCGGCACCAGCTTCGACGCGCTGTACGTGGACACGATGGGCCAATCCGGCTATTTCTCCCGTGAACTGCGCGTCTACGGGCGCACCGGCCTTCCGTGTGGGCGATGCGGTACCCTGATCGAACGGCACGTCATTGGCGGGCGCTCGGCGCACCTGTGCCCGCGTTGCCAGACTCCGAATGAGGACGAACGAACGGATGGCTCACGGCGTGGACACCACCCCTGACGACAGGTCGCGCGAGATCCGCGTGATGATCGTTGACGACCACGAGATCGTGCGGCGCGGCATCGCCGAGATCGTGGACCGGTCCGACGGACTGGTCGTCGTCGCCGAGGCCGGCACGGTTGCCGAGGCGCTGCGGCGCGCCGAACTCGTCCGCCCGGAGGTCGTGCTCATCGACCTGCAGCTCCCCGACGGCACCGGTATCGACATCATCAAGGCGCTGCGCACCTCCCTGCCGCAGACCCAATCCATCGTCCTCACCTCCTTCGACGACGACGACGCGCTGTCCGAGGCCCTCCACGCGGGAGCGCGGGCGTTCCTCCTCAAGACCGTGCGCGGCGCCGAGATCGCCGATGTGGTGAAGTCCGTGGCGTCCGGTCGCACGCTGCTCGACGAGCGCACCGTCACCCGCCGCCGCGGCGACCACGACGACCCGACCGCCCACCTGACGCCGTCGGAGCGGCGCGTCCTCGACCTCATCGGCGACGGGCTCTCCAACCGCGAGATCGGCGAGCGCCTCGGGGTGGCCGAGAAGACCGTCAAGAACCACATCACGTCCCTGCTGGCCAAGATGGGCCTGCAGCGCCGCACTCAGGCCGCCGCGTGGGTGGCCGGCCAGCGCGCCTCCAGCTGGCGGCAGTAGCACCTCAGGCGAGCGGCACCTGCCACGTGAGCAGGCTGCCCCGCGGTCGCTCGTCGGCGCTGAGCGCGAAGGTGCCGCTGTGGCGCCGCGCGCGCACCGCGAGGTTCGCGAGCCCGGAGCGGCGCGTGACCCCGGGATCCGCCCCGGCGCCGTCGTCCTCCACCTCGATCGAGACCCGTCCGTCCGCTCCGCGCCCGATGATGGTCACCCGCACCTGGACGCTGGAGGCGTGCGCGTGCCGGGCGGCGTTCGAGAGGCCCTCCCGCACCACCGCGACGACGTCGTCAGCGATGTCCGGGTCCACCCGGTCGTCCACCTCCCCGACCAGGGCCTCGTGCGCGGGATCCGCGTCGACCACCCGGTCGTCCACCCTCATGACAAGCGACGGCGCGAACCCGAGGGCGGTCCGCCCGATCGACGCCTCGCGGCCCAGGCGCTCCACGAGACCGACGGCGTCGTCCGGTTCCCGCAGCGAGTGCACGATGGTCCGGATCTGGCGCACCGAGTCGTCGACGGCGCCCAGGCACCGCTCGACGATCCCCGCCACATCCACCTCGCCCCGCTTGAGCAGCTGGTGGTGCGCGCCGCTGAGCTGCATGCCCGCGGCGAAGAGCTGCTGGATGGCGAGGTCGTGGAGGTCGCGGCCGATGCGCTGGCGCTCGGCGAGCAGCGAGGCCACGTCCTTGGCGTGCCGCGCGGCCGCGAGCTCCAGCGCGAGGGCCGCCTGTTTCGCGAGGCCCTCCGCCATGGTGAGGTCGGGGCTCTCGAATTCCGGGCTGCCCTCCGCGCGGAGGAGGACGATCACGCCGAGGCCGGTGCCGCGCAGGGTCATCGGGGCGTACATCGCGGGACCGAACCTCTTGAGCTGGGGCACCCGCATGGGGTTGGCCCGGGCGAGCGAGTCAACGATCACCCCGACATCCTCCCGCAGCACCGTGAGTGCGCGGCCGCCGTTCGGGAACTCGACGCCGATGAGCGCGGCGGCGTGCAGGCCGTCGGCGATCTCACAGGCCCAGGTGTCCCCGAGGGACGGCAGCACGATGAGGCAGGTGTCGGCGTCGGCGACCTCGCGCACCTGCCGCGCGATCATCTGGAGGACCTCCTCCTCGTCGGTGCCCTCCAGCAGTGTGGTGGTGATCCGCTGGCTGACCGCGAGCCAGCGCTCGCGAGCGCGCGACTCCCCGTAGATCCGCGAGTTCGCGATGGCCACCCCGGCCGCCTTCGCGAGCAGCTCCATGGTGGCCACGTCCTCGGCGGTGAAGCCGCCGTCCTTGTCCGCGAGGTAGATGCGCCCGAACACCTGATCATTGATCCGGAGTGGCAGCCCGAGGAAGGCGCCCATGTGGGGGTGGTTCGCGGGCCAGCCGCCGAAGCTGGGGTGTGTGGCGACATCGGCGAGCAGGAGGGCGCCGTGGGTGGGGATCTCGCCCAGGACGCCAGTGCCGCGCGGCGGGTGGCCCAGCAGCGCCTCGGTCTCCGGCGGCACGCCGTGCTGCACGAACAGCACCGTCTCCCCGAGGTGGTCGAGGACCCCGAGTGCCACGTACGTCGCGCCGCTGATCTCGGCCGCGATCTCGACGAAGCCCTGGAGCACCACGGGCAGGTCGAGCCTGCTGGTGAGATCGAGGGCCGCGCCCAGGAGTCGTTCGTTCATGTCAGGACCTCACTCGCCGCACTGCGGTACCCGGCGTTCCGTGCCGCCAGCTCCGCGTGGGTCCCACGATCGCACACCACGGCCACGCCGTCGTCGCCGGAGTCCAGGAGCACCACCTCGTCCGCGCCGCCGAGGGCACCCAGATGGTGGGTCACCACGACGACGCCGCGCGTAGGGTCACGGTGCGGCAGGGAGATGAGCTCGGCCATGAGCGCGTCGGCGGTCGCGCGGTCGAGGTGCTCGGCGGGCTCGTCGACGAGGATGAGCGGCGCCGGGGAGGCGAGCGCACGGGCGAGCAGCAGGCGGCGTCGCTCACCGCCGGACACGTTCGCGCCGTCGGCCCCGAGGAGCGTGTCCAGCCCCTCCGGGAGGCCGGCGAGCCAGCCGCCGAGCCCGCAGCGGCGCAGCAGTTCGCGGGCCTCCGCCTCGGTGACGTCGCCGCGGGCCACGCGCAGGTTCTCCAGCACCGTGGTGGCGAAGATGTGCGCATCCTCCGCCGTCATTGTCACGTGGGCGGTCACCGAGGCGCGGGTTGCCCTCGCCACGTCGATGCCCCCCAGCTCCACCGCGCCGGCGCGCGGCGGGAGCAGCCCCGCCAGGGTGGACAGGAGCGTCGTCTTGCCGATGCCGCTGGGGCCGGCGACGGCGACGGCGCGCCCCGGCGCCACCGTGAGGTCGACGCCGCGCGCGACGACGGGCCCGTCCGGCCACCCGATGTCCACGCGGCGGGCGCACAGCTCGGAGGGTACATCCGCGGGGACCTCCACGGTGCGCTCCGCCCCGCCGCGTGCCGCGTCGAGGAGTCCCATGATGCGCTCGGCGGCGCCCGCGGAGCGCACCAGTTGCATGGCCGCCTGCCCGAGGGTGGACGTGGCTTCGAAGGCGGCGAGCGGGGTCAGCACGATGACGGCCAGCTCCACCGGCGCCAGTGCGCCGCTCGTGAGCGCCGGGACACCCACCAGGATGGCGCCGAGTACCGACAGGCCCATGGCGCCGATGTCGATCCCGCCGGCGAGGGCGGCCGGGTGCGCCGCGCGGTCCTGCAGCCGGGCGATCCGCGCCTCCTGGTCCCGCAACTGGCCGCGCACGGCGTCCAGGCGCCCCCACACCGCGAGTTCGGCGCCGCCGTCGACCATGGTCAGCGCTGTCGCGGCGAGGGCGGCCCGGGCGTCGCCCTGGGCGAGCTCGCTGGCGCGGGCCGCGCGTGCGTTGAGGTACGGCCCGACGGTCCCGGCCAGCAGGAGGCACAGGGCCAGCAGCAGGCCGGACAGCGGCGAGAGCCAGGCCACCAGCCCGACGGTCCCGGTCCCCACCACGACGGCGACCCCCGCGGGCAGCAGTGCCCGCACGACGACGTCGCCCACAGCGTCCACGTCGGCGCCGGTCCGCACCAGCAGGTCCCCGCGCCGGAGGCCCGCCACGGCCTCCACGGGCGAGTCCGCGAGCCGGCGGTACACCTGCTCGCGCAGCGACGCCATCCCGCGCAGGGCGACGTCGTGCGAGACGAGGCGTTCGAGGTACCGCAGCACGGAGCGGGAGATCCCGAAGGTGCGCACCCCCACGGACGCCACAGTGAGGTCGAGGACGGCGGGCATCTGGGAGGCCCGCGCGATCAGCCACGCGGAGGTCGCGGTGAGCCCCACGGACGAGCCGAGGCCCAGCGAGCCGGCGAGGACGGCGAGCAGCACGCGGCGCCGGTCGAGGTCGAGGAGGCGGACGGCGCGGCGCAGCGCGCTGCGCTGGCCGGCGGAGAGCACACTCATGGCGCGCCCACCAGGGAGGCGGAGGAGACCCGGATGGTGTGTGTCGCGGCCTCGATCATGGAAGGGCGGTGGGCGATCACCACCACGGTCCGGCCCTGCGCCCGCAACTCGCGCACCGCGGCGATCACGTTCTCCTCGGTGGCGGCGTCCAGGTGCGCCGTCGGCTCGTCGAGCACCACCAGCGGCGAGGACTCCACGAGTGCGCGCGTCAGGGCGAGGCGCTGGCGCTGGCCCACGCTCAGGCCGACGCCCCCGTGCCCGATCGTCGGCCGCCAACCGCCCGGGAGCGCGGCGACGGTCCCGGAGAACCCGCTGAGCACGGCCGCCCTCTCCAGTGCGGGGGTGGGGGAGGGATCGCCGTCGAACTCGCCGAGGACGTTCTGGATGATGGTGCCCGGCAGGATGGTGGGCCGCTGGGGGATCCAGGTCATCTGGTGGTGGAGCGTGGCCGGGTCGAGCAGGGAGAGGTCGGTGACTTCCCCGTCGTGGTGCACGAGGACCTGCCCGCCGTCGGGGCGCAGCAGCCCGAGGAGGAGCAGGGCGCTGGTGGACTTCCCGGCCCCGGTCGCCCCCACGAGCGCGGTGATGGTCCCGGGCGCGATGGTGGCGTCGAGGTGGGCGGGGGCGAGCACATCGCGCCCCGGGGCGCGCACGCTGACGTCGCGGAACTCGATCGTCGCGCGTCCCAGCGGCGGCGCCGGGCGCGTCCCCACCGCGGGGGCGGGGCGCTCCAGGACGCCGAAGGCCGCGGTCGCGGCGGCCACACCGTTGGCGCTGGCGTGGAACTGCGCGCCCACCTGGCGCAGCGGCTGGAGCACTTCGGGCGCAAGCATGATGGCGGCCAGCGCGGTGGTCAGGTCCAGGTCGCCGAACACGAGGCGCATGCCGACCACCACGGCCACCAGCGCCACCGAGAGGCTCGCGATGAACTCGAGGATGGCACCGGAGAGGAAGGCCACGCGCAGCGATGCCATCGTGGTGGCGTTGTACGCCTCAGCGAGAAGGCGGACCCGGGCGCCCGGGCCGCGCTCGCGGCCGAGAGCTTTGAGGGTGGTCAGGCCCGCCAGGAGGTCCAGCAGCTGGCCCCCGAGGCGGTCCATCATGGCGAGCCGCTGCTCGGTGTAGCTCTCCGTGAGGCGGCCCACCAGCCACATGAAGAGGGGGATCATCGGCAGCGCCCCGGTGAGGATCAGCCCGGAGGTGAGGTCGAGCGAGAACACCACGGCGAGCGTTGCGGGCGTGAGGGTGGCGGCGAGGAGCAGTTGGGGGAGGTACCGCACGAAGTAGGGGGCCAGGTCGTCCAGTCCGCGCGTCACCAGCGTCACGATCTCCGCGGACCGGGTGGCGTCGAGCCACCGCGGGCCCTGGGCGACGGCGTGGTCCAGCACCTTCCCGCGCAGTTCGGCGATGACGGCAGTGGCGGCCCGGTGGGCGAACCGCTCCTGCGTCACGAGCACCGTCACGCGCATGGCGAGGACGGCGGCCAGCGCGGCGACCGGGCCGCGGACGTCCGGGAAGCCGGCCGTCCCCTCGATCACCGGTGCGATGATCCGCGAGACCAGCAGGGCCTGGGCCACCACGAGACCCGTCAGGACGACGCCGGTGACCGTGGTGGTCAGGATGTAGCCGCGTGAGGCTCGCGCGTGCCGCAGCAGGCGTGGGTCCAGTGGGGTCATGGCTCCACTCTGTCACCCGCGGCGCCGCGGGCGTCAGCGGGTCTCGGCAAGCTCCAGTCCTGCCGCCGCGAGGGGAATGTGCCGGATGGAGATGCGCTTCCGGAACACCCAGTAGGTCCAGGCCTGGTAGGCGAGGATGACCGGGACGAGCGTGAGGGCGACGATCGTCATCACCTTGAGCGTGTAGGGGGTCGAGGACGCCTGCACGATGGACAGCGAGTACGCGTCGTCGATCGTGGACGGCATCACGTACGGGTGCATTGCCACGAAGATCCACGCCACCGCGGCGGCAATCCCCACGGAGTTGAGCAGGAAGGACCAGCCCTCCCGGCGCATCCGCGTGGTGAGGACCACGGCCACTAGGCACACCGCGGCGATCACGAGGGGGAGCCACCCGATCGCGCTGCGGGCGTACACCAGCTGCCCCCAGAGCGCGAACACCGCGGTGACCCCGGCGCTGAGCACCGAGAGCCTGGCCGCCAGGTCGCCGGCCCGCTCGCGCAGGTCGCCCTCCGTCTTGAGCGCGATGAACACCGCGCCCGACGTCAGGAACAGCGTCGCCGTGACCACACCACCCAGCAGGGTGAACGGGGTGAGGAGCGAGAAGAACCCGCCGGTGAGCTGGTGGGATGCCTCACCGAGCGCACCCGCAACGGCGTCCGGGGCCACGACGACGCCGTCGCGGCCCACGACCTCGATCTCCATGCCCTGGACCAGGTTGGCGAACGCGACACCCCAGAGGACCGCCGGGATCCACGCGGCGACGATGTGGACGGCGTCCCAGCGCTGCCGCCAGGTCACGTCCGAGATCTTGGAGCGCCACTCGAGCGCCAGGATGCGCACGATGAGCGCCACGAGGATGAGGAACAGCGCGAGGTACATGCCCGAGAACATCGTGGCGTACCACTCGGGGAAGGCGGCGAACGTGGCGCCGCCCGCGGTCAGGAGCCACACCTCGTTGCCGTCCCAGTGGGGGCCGATGGTGTTGAGCATGACGCGCCGCTCCTGCTCGTCCTTCGGGAGGTTGTGCAGCAGCATGCCGACGCCGAAGTCGAAGCCCTCGAGGACGAGGTAGCCGGTCCAGAGGACCGCGATGAGGATGAACCAGAGTGTTGACAGCTCCATCGGTCTTCCGATCAGTAGACGAACGACATGGGGACTTCGGCACCGGTGGCCGCGGGCGGGACCTCATTGGTCCGTGCGTCCACGCCCTCCCGGGTGTACCGCACCATCAGCCGGTACCAGATGACGCCCAGCACCCCGTAGAGCAGCGTGAACAGGATCATCGAGGTGAGGACGGCGCCCGAGCCCACAACGGTCGAGACGCCGTGCTCGGTGAGCATGTACACCATGTCGACGGGGTTCGCCGGGTTCGGGGCGACCACCCAGGGCTGGCGGCCCATCTCCGTGAAGATCCAGCCGAAGGAGTTGGCGAGGAACGGTGCGGGAATTGCCACCAGGCCGAGAACGGCCAGCCACTTCTTGTCCGTCACCTGCTTCCCGCGCAGGTACCACAGTCCGGCGAGCGCTAGGGCTGCCGAGAATGCCGCGAACCCGATCATGAGGCGGAACGACCAGTAGGTCACCATCATGTTCGGGATGTAGTCGATGTCGGTGCCGAACTGGTCGGCGTACCGCGCGGTGTAGAGCTCCTGGAGGTCCAGCAGGCCCGGAAGCTCGGCGTCGAAGGTGTTGGTGGCCAGGAACGACGTCAGGCCGGGAATCTCCAGGATCGGCGTGACGTCGTCGCAGCTGTTGGACCCGAGCCGGCCGATGGTGAGGACCGAGAACGGAACTCCCGCCGTGGTCTCGCACAGCGCCTCGGCCGCCGACATCTTCGTCGGCTGCTGCTGGAACATGAGCTGCGCCTGCGCGTGCCCGGACCCACTCACCGCGAGCCCCGAGACCACGATGACGGCCAGCCCGAACATCACACCTGGACGCCACAACGCCGTCGCGCGGTTGATCTCGCCCGCGCGGACCGAGCGGACCATCCACCAGACCGAGATGCCGGCGATGAACGTGCCGGCGGTGAGGAAGGCCGCCGAGATGACGTGGGCGAACGCGGTCACCGCCGTCGGGTTGGTGATCAGCGCGCCGAAGTCGACCAGTTCGGCGCGGCCGGTCGCGGGGTTGAACTCGGCACCGACCGGGTGCTGCATGAACGAGTTGGCCACGAGGATCCAGTAGGCCGAGAGGTTCACGCCGATGGCGGCGCACCAGATCGCGGCGAGGTGAAGGCCCTTGGGGAGCCGGTTCCAGCCGAAGATCCACAGCCCGAGGAACACGGACTCGAGGAAGAAGGCCGCCAGCGCCTCGATGGCGAGCGGGGCGCCGAAGACGTCCCCCACCATGCGGGAGTATTCGGACCAGTTCATGCCGAACTGGAACTCCTGCACGATGCCGGTGGCGACGCCGAGGGCGAAGTTGATGATGAGGAGCTTCCCGAAGAACTTGGTCAGCTTGAGCCAGTGCTGCTTGCCCGTGGTCATCCAGAGCGTCTGCATCAGGGCCACGAGGGGGGTCAACCCGATGGTCAGGGGGACCAGGACGAAATGGTAGACAGTGGTGATTCCGAACTGCCACCGCGCGAGATCAAGTGCGTCCACGGATCGCCTTCCGCGTTGAAGAGAATGTGACTCCACGCTAGAGCCGGTGTGACGGCAAACACGGGACCATTGTCCCCGTTTCGTGACGCTCCGTCACGACAGCGGTCCCACCCGGTACTGATCGCGTGTGGCCGGCTGCGGCGCCCTGTCCCAGAACACGCTGTGTCATACTGGGAGCGGATCAAGGGAGAACACCCGCCCGCGATCCCGGGGCCGAGAACTCCTGATGCGCCGCCGCGTGGCGTCGCTGCAGACGGAGGAGCACCACCCCGGCACCGTCTGGTGCACCTCGATACTTCCGTCGCTCCGCGACGATGACTACAACGTGGCAGGTGCCGCGGGTGGATCACCTACCACGGGAACAGGAGCCCCCGTGGACGACGAATCCAACGACCAGAGGAACCAGGACCGCCCCGAGCAGGTCCGGCTCCCCGCCGCGACACTGCTCTTCCAGGCCCCGGACCTCGCCAACCTGCCGCCTCGTCGCGTGCAGAAGCCCCCGGTGGCCGTCGAGGCGCCCGTCGAGGCGCCCCAGCCCGACGCCGCCCCCCAGTCCGCCGAGGACGGCGGCTCGCGCCGCCGGCGGGGAGGGCGTGGGCGCAGGAGGCCCGCGGGTGGGGACGAGGTGGAGTCGACCTCGGAGGCGACGACCGAGACGCCAGCGCCCCAGGATGCCCCCGAAGAGCCCGACGAGCAGGAGCCGTCCGGCGGAACGGACGACGAGTCGGCCGGTTCGCGTCGCCGTCGCCGTCGCCGTCGCCCCACCGAATCCGAGCGCGCGCGCTCCGAGGTGACGTCCGTCGAGGGGTCCACCCGGCTGGAGGCGAAGCGGCAGCGACGCCGCGAGGGCCGCGACGCCGGGCGCCGCCGCCAGGTGGTCACCGAGTCGGAGTTCCTCGCCCGCCGCGAGTCGGTGGACCGCACCATGGTGGTGCGCGAGAAGGACGGGCTGAACCAGATCGCGGTCCTGGAGGACGGCGTGCTGGTGGAGCACTACGTGGCCCGCCGGACGCAGACCTCGATGGTGGGCAACGTCTACCTCGGCCGTGTCCAGAACGTCCTGCCCTCGATGGAGGCCGCGTTCGTGGACCTCGGCAAGGGCCGCAACGCCGTGCTGTACGCCGGCGAGGTCAACTGGGACGCAGCCGGGATGGAAGGCCAGCCCCGCCGCATCGAGCAGGCGCTCAAGAGCGGCGACACCATCCTGGTGCAGGTCACCAAGGACCCCATCGGCCACAAGGGCGCCCGACTGACCAGCCAGGTCACGCTCGCGGGCCGCCACCTCGTGCTCGTGCCCTCGGGCGCCATGACCGGTATCTCCCGCAAGCTCCCGGAGCAGGAGCGCGCCCGCCTGAAGAAGCTGCTGAAGGAGATCGTGCCGGAGTCCTCCGGCGTCATCGTGCGGACCGCCGCGGAGGGCGCCACGGAGGAGCAGTTGCGCGACGACGTCTCCCGCCTCGTCAAGGCGTGGGAGGACATCCAGGCGAAGTCCGCGTCATCGAAGTCCGCCCCGGTCCTCCTCAAGGGCGAGCCCGAACTCGCCGTGCGCGTGGTGCGTGACGTCTTCAACGAGGACTTCTCCGAGCTGATCGTCTCCGGCGCCGACGCGTGGGCCACCATCTCGAAGTACGTGGACGAACTCTCCCCGGACCTCGCCGACCGCGTGCACCACTGGGTACAGCCCCGGGACCTGTTCGCGGAGTACCGCATCGACGAGCAACTCGCCAAGGGCATGGACCGCAAGGTCTGGCTGCCCTCCGGCGGCTCGCTCATCGTCGACCGCACCGAGGCGATGACCGTCATCGACGTCAACACCGGGCGCTTCACCGGCGCGGGCGGATCGCTCGAGGAGACGGTCACCAAGAACAACCTCGAGGCTGCCGAGGAGATCGTCCGCCAACTGCGGCTGCGCGACATCGGCGGCATCATCGTCATCGACTTCATCGACATGGTCCTCGAGTCCAACCGCGACCTGGTGCTCCGTCGGCTGGTGGAGTGCCTCGGCCGCGACCGGACGCGCCACCAGGTGGCCGAGGTGACCTCCTTGGGGCTCGTGCAGATGACCCGCAAGCGTGTGGGCCAGGGCCTCGTGGAGGCCTTCTCCGAGACCTGTGAGCACTGCGGGGGGCGCGGGTTCATCGTCCACACCCACCCGGTGGAGAAGGACTTCGGCGACGAGGACAGCGAGTCGCAGCCACGGCCGACGCGGCGCCGCGCCAAGGGCCGCACCGAGCCCGAGCCGCAGCCCGTGACGCAGGACCCCAACCGCCGCGTGGTCAAGGCCACCCTGCAGACGATCGCCGCGGCGGCCGCCTCGGCGCACGAGCCGGCGACGGACTCCGAAGTGGCGCCCGCCGGCGACCACCCCGTGTCCGAGGACTCGCCGTCCGCCGAGACGGTGCCGGACGACATGGGGGCGACCACCCCGCCGGAGCGCGAGGCGGAGCCCCGCAGGGAGGAGCGCCCGGCGCGCGAGGCCCCCGTGGCGGAGGCACCGCGGGCGCGACGCGGGGGACGACGTCGTGTGGTCGCGACCGGCGGTCCGTCGTCGGACGCCGGCCCGGACATCATCACGCTTCCGGTCCGCGACCAGGGCCCCGCCGAGCCGGCGCCAGCTCCCGTGCTCAGCCCCGACACCCTGGACTCGCTGGTGTTCCCAGAGCGCGCGGCGGCGCCCGCTCGCACGGAGCGGCGCCGGCCCCGGCGCGCGACCTCCGCGACGACGGCGCCCGGAGAGCCGGCCGGCGCGCCCGATGCCGTGGGTGAGCCCGAGGCCGTGGGTGAGCCCGAGGCCGTGGTCGTGGAGAACGCGGCCGAGCCGCCGTCGGAAGGCTGATGTGCGGGATCCCACAGCGGCCGGGCGTGCCCGGGATGCCACCGAAGTTTGCCCTCAGGGGCCCCACGGCGTAACCTTGAACGTCGGCGCGTTGTGCGCCCTGAGCATGAACGCGCGCGAGATCCGCCCCCAGTTTGAGATGGCGGGATTGTGCGCTCCGAATCGACAGAGATGAGCAGCAACGTGGTGTACGCCATCGTCAAGGCCGGCGGCCGGCAGGAGAAGGTGTCCGTCGGTGACGTCGTCGTGATCAACAAGGTCGAGGGTGCGGTCGGCTCCACGATTGAGCTGACCCCGATCATGCTCGTGGACGGTGACACCGTCACCACGGCCGCGGACGAACTGGAGAAGGTTTCCGTGTCGCTCGAGATCCAGGGCGCCGCGAAGGGCCCCAAGATCGTCATCCAGAAGTTCAAGAACAAGACCGGCTACAAGAAGCGTCAGGGCCACCGCCAGTCGCTCACGCGCCTCAAGGTCACCGGAATCAAGTAGTCGGCCCCACGGCCCCAACCAAGGAGATACGGAAATGGCACACAAGAAGGGCGCCAGCTCCTCCCGCAACGGTCGTGACTCCAACGCGCAGCGCCTCGGCGTCAAGCGCTACGGCGGTCAGGTCGTCAAGGCCGGCGAGATCCTCATCCGCCAGCGCGGCACGCACTTCCACCCCGGCATCAACGTCGGCCGCGGCGGCGACGACACGCTCTTCGCCCTCGAGGCCGGACAGGTGAAGTTCGGTGTCCGTGGCGACCGCAAGGTCATCGACGTGGTGGCCATCTAGACCCCACACCCTTCCGAGAGGCGGGCGGCGCATTGCCGTCCGCCTCTCGACTTTCCCGAACGAGAAGCTTTCCCGAACGACAAGGAGGAGCCATGCCCGGTTTCGTCGACCGCGTCCTGTTGCATGCCACGGGGGGCAACGGCGGGAACGGCTGCGCCTCCATCCGCCGCGAGAAGTTCAAGCCGCTCGCCGGACCCGACGGCGCCAACGGCGGCCGTGGGGGCAGCGTCATCCTGGAGGTGGATGCCCAGGAGACGACTCTGCTGTCGTTCCACCACCTCCCGCACCGCCGCGCCGAGAACGGCACCGCCGGCATGGGTGACATGCGCCAGGGGCGCAACGGTGAGGACCTCGTCATCGCCGTTCCCGAGGGGACCGTGGTGAGGACCGAGGACGGCGCGGTGCTGGCCGACCTGATGGGCGTGGGCACGCACTTCGTCGCGGCCGCGGGTGGCGGCGGCGGCCTCGGGAACGCGGCCCTCGCGTCCGAACGCCGCAAGGCGCCCGGGTTCGCCCTGCTCGGGGAGCCCGGCGACGAGGTCCGCCTCGTCCTCGAGCTGAAGTCGGTGGCCGACGTCGCGCTCGTTGGCTTCCCGTCGGCCGGCAAGTCGTCGCTCATCGCGGCGATCTCGGCCGCGCGCCCGAAGATCGCCGACTATCCGTTCACCACGCTGGTGCCCAATCTGGGCGTCGTCGCGGCGGGGGACACCCGGTTCACGGTGGCGGACGTCCCGGGCCTGATCCCGGGCGCCTCCGAGGGCCGCGGGCTCGGACTCGAGTTCCTGCGCCACATCGAACGGTGCGCGGTGATCGTCCATGTGCTCGACTGCGCGACCCTCGAACCGGACCGTGACCCGCTCTCGGACCTGGATGCCCTGGAGGCCGAACTCGCCGCCTACGCGGACGGGCTCCAGGACGCCGGCGCCGTGCCGCTCATGGAGCGGCCCCGTCTCGTGGTACTCAACAAGATCGACGTGCCGGAGGCGCGCGAACTGGCCGAACTGGTCGCGCCGGACCTGCGCGAGCGGGGACTCGAGGCCCATCTCATCTCCACCGCCACCCACGAGGGCCTGAAGCCGCTCACCTACCGCCTCGCCGAGATCGTGCGAGAGGCCAGGGCGCGCGCCGCGGCGTCGCCCGCCCCGCGGATCGTGATCCGCCCGGAAGCGGTGGACGAGGCAGGGTTCACGGTCACCCCACGGAACGGTCCCGACGGCCCGTACTACCAGGCGCGTGGCACGAAGCCCGAGCGGTGGGTCCGGCAGACCGACTTCGCGAACGACGAGGCGGTGGGCTACCTTGCCGACCGACTCGCGAAGATCGGCATCGAGGACGAGCTCTTCCGAATCGGTGCGAAGCCGGGCGACATGGTGGTGATCGGCCCGGAGGAGTCCGGTGTCATCTTCGACTGGCAGCCCACCATGATGACCGGCGCTGAACTCCTCGGGCCGCGGGGGTCGGACGACCGTTTCGAGGACGACTCCCGCTCCTCCCGCAAGGACAAGCGCCGCGAGTACAAGGACCGCATGGACGCCAAGTCGCGCGCCCGGGACGAGCTCTGGACCGAGCGCGAGACCGGAGTCTGGACGGACCCGGCGGAGGGCTGACGAGTGGGTGGCGAAAGCGTCGTCGACAGGGCTCCCCGGCACTGGCTGGTGGCGACCGGGGGCGCGCGGCCCGATCGTGAGCCGGTTCGGCGCGCGGCGGGTGGTCATCATCGGGGGGTTGTGGAGCGCGGGCGTGCTCGCGGCCTTCCCGCTCG
>JADGOQ010000096.1 GCA_017882885.1 Actinomycetales bacterium
CGGCTGACCGACTCCGTGGTACCCGGAGGCGAGGTGGATTCGACGATCACCAGCGCGCCGCGCCGGAGCCGCGGCCCGATCTCCTCGACGACAGCCTCGACGTACGACATGTCGGCGGCGTAGTCGGCGGTGATGGGCGTGGGGACCGCGATGATGTAGACCGCAGCTTCGGGCATCTCGGTCGTGGCCGTGAGCCTGCCCTGGGCCACCACTCCGCTCAGCGCGGCGGCGAGGCCGGGCTCGTAGAACGGCAGCTCACCGCGCGCGACTCTCGCGACGGTGGCCGTGTTGACGTCCACCCCGATCACCTGTGTGCCGCGCGACGCGAGCATGACCGCGGTCGGGAGGCCGATGTAGCCCAGCCCCACGATTGCGATGGTTTCCGGGTACGCCTTGGGTGCGGACTTCGACTTCATCATGACCTCACGTGGACGTGGATGTGGCGGCAACAGGGGGATCGGCCGCGGGCTGCGACGGCTTCGCGGAGGACCATCCACACGAACCGGGTGTTGGTGACCAGGTAGCGGCGCCAGAGCCGCCCCGGTTCTTGGACGAGCCGATAGGCCCACTCCATCCCGAGACGCTGCCAGGCCTCGGGCGCCCGGCGCGTCACCCCTGCGAGGATGTCGAACGAGCCCCCCACGCCGTGCGTCACCGGGACGTTCATGGTCACGCCGTGGCGACCCAGGAAGATCTCCTTCTTGGGTGACGTCATGCCGAGGAAAAGCATGTCGGGGCGCGCTGCGGCGATCCCGGCCGCCACCTCGTCACTCTCGGCGTCGGAGAAGTAGCCGTCGCGGCTGCCGACGACTCGGGCATTGGGGAAGCGCTCGCCGACGGTCCGCACCGTGGCCGCCACCACGCCTTCGGTGCCTCCCAACAGGTAGACCGAGAGCCCCTCGTCGTCCGCGAGTTGGAGCAGGCGGAGGAAGAGGTCGATCCCGGCGACGCGCTCCGGGAGGGGCCGGCCCAGCATCCTGCTGGCCCACACCACGGACTGGCCGTCGGCGAGGATGAGGTCGCAGGACAGGACTGCGTCCCGCAACTCGGTGCTGGCCTCCGAATTGACGATCTTCGCCGCATTCACGACGCCGATCTGGAGCGAGCCCCGGCTGCGGATCGTGCGTTCACACCGGTCGACCACGTCCGCCATGGAGAGCGCGGCTATCGGGAAGCCGAAGAGATCGTGTGAGGGGGTCATTGCTCCTCCTTGGGGGCTGCCCACGCGTACATTAGCCAGCCGAGTTCGTAGGGCCTGCATTCGTGGTCGACGACTCCCGGTGGGAGGAGCTTCGAGAGACCGGGCACCCGGAGCTTCGGGTGCACGCGGGAGCTGATGGCAGCAAGGGACCGGCTCGCCCTGGGCGGCTCGCGTCGGCCCACCTTGCGCCACACCACCCCCAGCTCGTCGGCGATGAGCGGCTCGACGCACTCGGGGTGCGCCTCGAGCCAGTGGAGTCCCTTCGCGACGGCGGCGCGATGGTCGTCACCCCCGGCCCCGAGCAGTTCGAGCAGCACCATCGGCGCCATGGCGTGCTGGTGGACCGAGTAGACCGGGTAGCCTTCGACGACCCCGCCGGTCCGGACGTCGTAGTGCCACCACCACTGTCCAGCGGGTCCCTGCAGCCGGACCAGGCGGGCCGCCGTCGCGTTCGCGGCGGCAAGGTACCGGTCCTCACCCGTCCGGGCCGCGAGCCGACTGAGCGCCTGGACGGGATAGACCTGGTCGGCGAAGGAGCCGATGTGCCCCCGCAGTCCGGTTCCGCCCGGGATGGTGTGGGGGTAGGTCCCGGCAGGCCCCTGCGCGGCGAGGAGCCGCTCGGCGGCGATCCCTGCCAGGCGGTCGCCCCCGTGGGGGACGGCCAGCGCCGCGGTCAGCGCCCACGCGCAGGTGACCGTCGGGACGCCCGGCTCCAGCACGGCGTCCGTGAGGCGTCCCACCAGGAACGGGTCCGTCTCGCCACGGAGTTCGCCGGCGGCCCAGAGCGCGAGTGCCCCTCCCCCGGGTTCGGTGCCCGGACGCGCGGCGCCCGCGAGGCATTCGCTTGCGACGTCCGCCGCGGACTGCCCGCCGAACACTGCCTCCTGGGTCTCGAGGTCGCGCGCGGCCAGCCCCAGTGCGGCGATCGCGGCGTAGCGGAGGCTCGTGCCCTGCGGCACGGCGACTGGCCCGGCCGACGAGGGCAGTCCACGCAGGGTGTGGGGCACCTCGGGGCCGCCCCGGTAACCCATCGACGCCAGGCCGCGAACCGCGACCTCGGTGAGGCGGGTCACCAGCGCCCGAATCCCCGGAGCGGCGTCCTCCACGGCATCGATCCGGCCACGCGCGTCGGCCCGGTCGGCGTGGACGCCCATGGGCTGGGCGCTCATCCGAGTCCTCCCGTCGGGACCAGCCCGGTGTCACCCAACTGCCACGCGAGCCCGCATGCGCAGCGCAGATCCGGTGGGAGGCGCCGCCCACAGCGGCAGGCGTGGCCGATCGCGCGCGCCGGATTGCCGACGACGAACGCTTGGGCTGGAACGTCACGGGTGACGACGGCGCCGGCACCGACGAAGGCGTAGGCGCCGATCGTGGTCCCGCACACCACGACGACGCCGGCGCCCAGCGTTGCGCCGCGGCGCACGACCGTGGCGTCGAGCTCCGGGCCGTGCTTCTTCACGAAGGCGCGCGGGTTCATGTCATTGGTGAACATCACCCCGGGACCGAGGAAGACGTCGTCCTCGATGGTGACCCCCTCGAAGAGCATCACCTGGTTCTTCACCGTGACGCGGTCTCCGATCCGGACTCCGAATTCGACGTACGCGCCATCGCAGATGTTGCAGTCCTCGCCCACCACGGCCCCCGGAAGCACATGGGCGAAGGCCCAGATCCGGGTGCCGGATCCCACCCGGTCGCTCTCGCACACGCCCAACGGGTGCACGAAGGGGAGGGCAGGATCGGGTGTTGCCGGCTGACCAGGGAATTCGAAGGCAAGGTCAAGTGAACGTGAATCCGTTTCCACGGCTCCCCCATGGTAGGACGGCTCCCACATGCTGGGTACAGGCTTTGGGCCCTAGGTCCCAGCCCCCCTGGCGACGAACATAGCGCCTGTGCGGCAGCGCGGTCAACGGGTGTCGACAGGTCAACCGTCCCCCGCGTCCGTGCCCTGCGATTGCGGCCCTCGCGGAGCGCTGGGAGAGTATGCGCATGACTTCCACCGCACGCGATGCCGCCGAGGCCGTGGGCGACAGCCCAGTCCTCCGGTGGGGCGCCCGTCTCGGGTACGCCGCCAGTGGTCTCCTCCACCTCGTGATGGGCTGGATCGCCTTCGAGGTCGCGTGGGGCTCGACAAGCCAGGAAGCGGACCAGACGGGCGCGTTGCAGAACCTGGCCGGCACCGGGATGGGGTCGCTCCTCCTGTGGGTGGTGGCGATCGCTTTTGCGCTGCTGGCACTGTGGCAGTTGACGGAGGCAATCGCGCGCCGCAAGATCGGGGACCGGCTCAAGGCGGCCGGCAAGTTCGGCCTCTACGCGTTCCTCGCCTGGACCGCCGTGACCGTGGTCGAGGGCCGCAGCACCGGGTCGGATGACACGAGCGGGATGACCGCCTCGATCATGGCCGAGTCCTACGGTCGCGCCCTTGTCGCGGTCGTGGGCCTCGGCGTCGTCGGCATGGGCGGGTACCACGTGGTCAAGAGCTGGAGGAAGACATTCCTCCGGGACCTGCGGGAGCACCCCGGCACGTGGCTGGTCCGGGCCGCCCGGGTTGGCTACGTGGCGAAGGGCATCGCGCTGGGAGTCGTCGGCGGGCTGTTCGTGGCGGCCGCCGCCACCACGGACCCCGAGAAGGCCGAGGGCCTCGACGGCGCACTGCGATCGTTGCGCGAGGTTCCCATGGGCCAGGTCCTCCTCACCCTGATCGCCCTGGGGCTGGCGGCGTACGGGGTGTACTCATTCGGCCGGGCCCGCTACGCGCGGGTCTGACTCAGTTCGCGGTGAGCCGTCTTGCGCCCGCCTCGACGTCCCGGCGCAGGTAGCGCCACGCCAGCCAAGCGCACGCCACGCCGTTCAGGAAGCCGAACAGCACGTCGGTGAAGCTGTGCATGCCGCGATAGAGGCGCGAGAAGCCCATCGCGAACGGCTTGGCCAGGCACACGATCGTGACCAGCCACCGGAGCCAGGGGTTGGCGATCCGTTGCGCCATCATCGCGAACGTGAAGTACACCGCCGCCGCCGCCCCCGTGTGCCCGCTGGGGAAGCTCGAGGTGGGCGGGGCTGCGTCCAGGTGCTCCGCCTCGGGCCGCTCGCGCCCCACGATCGCCGCGGCCGACATGAAGACCACCGCCTGCAGGGCCACCGCCAGGCCGGGCACGAGCGCGTACCACCACTCCTTCGTCCGCCACCACACGAGCCCGATCACAAGCGCGCACAGCCCGATGACGAACTCGGTACTCCCGATCAGGGACACCGTCGCGGTGGCGGTGTTGAGGAACGGGGTCCGCGCTGCCGCGAGGGCCTCGTTGATGCCCGCCTCCGCCGGCAACCCCCCGAGCGGCCCCACGATGAGGAAACCCACCCCCATCAGGCCCAGCCAGAGGAACAGCCCGGGCAGGAGCGCGCGCCGGGCGACGTCACGCCACACCCCCGAGCGCGTCGGGGCGGAGGAGTCGAGTTCGTAGCGGCGGATGAAGGTCATTCTGTGTCCTTCACGTTGGAGTGGTGCCACCCGAGGTTGCCGAGGTAGGAGGCCCCCGCCATGGCGGCGCCGAGCGCCACGCCGGCGACGACGTCGGAGGGGTAGTGGGCGCCGAGGAGGACCCGGTCGAGGGCGGTGACGACGACGGCGAACGCCACACCCGCCGTCAGCGCCACCCGGCCCGTGCGCCCGAGGATGGGCCACAGGAGGAGCACGAGGATGATGCCGGCCGCCGTCGTGTTGGTGGCGTGACCCGAGGGGAAGCTGTACCCCGGTGCGTGGTTGAGCGCATCCTCGACCACGGGACGCGCCCGCGCCACCAGGAGTTTCACCGCGTTGCCGAGCCCCCAGCGACCATGAGGGTCGTGAAGGCCCACAGCGCCCGCGTGCCCAGCCCGTGGCGCCGCCACGCCCAGACGCAGACCGCGGTGACGGCGAGGTTCACCCAGCGGGCCTGGAAGGCCTCCTGCCAGACGATGGCCGCGCTGTGGAGGGCGGGGTGGTCACGGGTGTAGTCGGTGGCGGCGACGGCATCCTGGTCGAACACCACCACGGCGCTCGCCTGTGCGCGGACCAGGAAGGTGAGCGCCGCCACCGGCAGCCCCAGGACCACGGCGAAGGCGACGGCGCGCGCCAAGCGGCGCAATCGCGAAGGGGGAGCGGGCATCACCTCAGGCTAAGCGCCCGCCCGCCCACGCGCTCGCGGAGGA
>JADGOQ010000097.1 GCA_017882885.1 Actinomycetales bacterium
CTCGACGTCCGGGACGAGAAGGCCGTGGCCGACTACATGGACTACGTGGCCGCGCGCGGGCAGGTGGACTACCTGTTCTGCAACGCCGGTGTCGGGTTCGGCCAGTCATACGTCGACGTGACGAAGCGTGAGGACTGGAACACCGTCTTCGACGTCAACGTCTTCGGCGTGGTCAACTGCATCCACCACCTGCTTCCCCACCTCGTGAAGCAGGGCAGCGGGCACATCGTCATCGTCTCGTCCGTCGCCGGCATCACGCCGTTGCCGTACCAGAGCATCTACGTCGCCTCCAAACACGCCGTCTACGGTTTCGCACAGGCGCTGAGGTACGAACTCGAGGACAGGAACATCGAGGTCTCCGTCGTCTGCCCAGGCGCGGTCGCGACCAACATCTTCTACCGGTCCCTGGACTACTCGCTGCACTTCGAGTGGCCCGGACCGCAGGGCGCGATCAGTATCGACCAGGCGGGAGACGAGATCCTGGAGGGAATCCGAAGCGGACAGCAGGTCATCCCGGTCAACGAGGACGCGCGTGCCCTGTACCGGGCCGTCCGCCCACGCGACCCCGACTACGTGGAGACAGTCATGCAGGTGATCAAATCCCGGGCCACCGGAGAATGAGCCTTGTCGCCGCCACAGGTGCAGGGAGGAGGGCGACCTCGTGACGGGCCGCGGATTGTTGAGAGAGGCCGATCTGCCACTTGAGGTGGTGATCCTCCTGCTGGCCGGCCTGACCATGCTGATCACCGGCGGCCTGCTCTTCCCAATCTCGACAGGCGCGCTCCCATACTACGAGGACGGCCTCTACGGGCTGTTGCTGGTGATCTTCGCCTTGCAGACGATCACCCTGGGCAAGACGCCTTTCGGCGATATGCGCAGGTCAAAGTCAGTGCTGGCCGCAGGGGTCGGCGTCGCGTCCGTGGGAATCGTGACCAGTTTCATCCCTGACCTTCTTGGCGACAATCCACGGGTGCTGCTGTTCGTCTGCTTCGGACCCGGAGGATTGCTGCTTCTCCTGCAGATGTCTCTCGACAAGGAGAAGTTCCCCACGTGGTGGCGACTGGGAGGAACGCCCCGGCACCTTGTGCTGGCTTGTTCTGCCGTCTACGGGTTGTCCATGTTGATCGCGCTGCTTCTCGCGCAGCGGCAGCTGTTGACGGTGCCGGCGACCGCGGCGGTGGTCCTGGTCTACGGCGTCGCAATTGTTCACTTGGCCGCTGTTCTCGGCAAGGTCTATCGCACGTACCCGGAGACAGAGAGACCAGCTGGAGGCGATGTTGGGCTCTCCACCGATCACGCCATGCTGCTGCTGATGGGGACGTTCATGCTGCTTCTCGGGGTGCTTCTCGTCCCCGTGAGCTTCGGCACGCTGCCATTCTCGGGAAGCGCTCAGCTTGGACTGCTTGTCGTGATCTTCGCGGTCCAGATGCTGGCGTCCGGGAGCACGCCACTCGGGCCCTTCCGGAGGTCATGGCTCATGATCCTGGTGGGACTCCTGGTTGCGACACTGGGAATAGTGTCAAGCATTGTCCCCGACATCCTGGTGGTGCCCTTGACGATTCTGGTGGGTGTGCTCAACATCCTGGGCGGGCTCATCAATCTCGTGAACATCGGTGCTCCCCTTCTCAAGAAGTTGGCACAGCCACGGGGAACTGTGCCCCCCTTGCTGGTAAGGCTCACCGCCGCGCAGGCGACCATGAACCTGTTGACCATCATGTTCGGTACGTCAATGCTGGTTTCCGACTTGATTCCTGGCCCGGTCCTCGGCGTGGTTCTCGCTGCAAACGGTTGCGTGCTGTTGTATTTGCTGCGTCTCCTAATTGTCCTGAAGAGGCAGCGCGCCACATCTGCAGCGGCTGGATGACGCACGTCCCTTTCATTCGGGAGTCGGTGGGACTGGCGTCAACTTCAACACCTGTAGAAAGGCTCACCGAGGAGGGTACCCAGGCAATCTCGCGACGGTAGCGGACAAGCTGCCCTGATCGACCGCGACAGGAGGTGCCCCCGAGATGCTCGAGCCGCTCTTTTTCGCGCTCGGGGTGCTCAACAGCGTCTCGCTGACGCTCATCTTCATCTTCCGCGGCAAGCGCCTTGACCTCGTCCAGCGGTTCGGGTGGCTCTACTTCCTGCTGGCCATTCCCGCGATCGTGGCACTGGTGCTCGTGCGCCAAGAGGAGAAGGACGGCCAGTACGCGGTGTTCCTCGCGATCTTCCTGGCCTTCCTCGCGATCGAGGCACTCTACGACTGGATCCTCCGGATCCCCTTCCGGGAGCGCCCGGACTGGCGGCTCCTCACGCCCTACGTGGCCCTGTACCTCTCCTCTAACTACGGCTTCGTCGTGATGACCTGGAAGGAGTGGTCCGTGGCCGGGGGCGTGCTGCTGCTCGTGCTCTTCGTCGTCCAGATCCTCGCGAACCTCCGGACGCACCCCTCGCCCGAAACTCCGGAGTGACTTCAGTGCACGCGCCGTACGCTGGCGCAATGACATCGCCGTACCGGGCCAACCCCCTTGACCTGCGCATCCCGCCCCCGGTCGTCGCGGGCGCGGCGGCAGCAGCCCAGTGGTTCCTCACCAGGAACAACCCGCGGCACACTCCGGTGGGGCGGGCAGCCGCGGCGGGGCTCGCCGCCGTCGGGGCCACCATTGGCGCCCGCGGGCTCCTCCACTTCGACGACGCCGGCACCACCTTCCACCCGCACCACCCGGAGGAGACCACGACGCTCGTCACGCACGGCGTCTACTCCCGCACGCGCAACCCGATGTACGTGGGCATGGCCCTCGGCCTGCTCGGCCTCGCCGCCCACCACGGCCGGGCGGTTGCCCTGCTCCCGATCCCGGCGTACCTCGCCTACCTGCAACGATTCCAGATCCGGCCGGAGGAGCGGGCGCTCGCCGCCCGATTCGGGGCGGAGTACGCGGAGTACTCCCGCCGGGTCCGTCGCTGGGTGTGAGCGTCAGCGCGGGAGGACCGTGAGCACCCGCTCGACGTGGTCGCGGAACTCCTGCATGAAGGTGGCGAGCACCGTGCGGGTCGCTTCATCGAGCACGTCGCCGTCCGGGCCGTACGCCGCGGGGTTGAACCGGATGTAGGCCTCCGGCGCTGTCATCTGCTGGGCGTTGCAGAAACTCAGCACGCCGCGCAGGCTCTGCTGCGCGAGGGCCGTGCCGATCTGGCCCGGGGTGGCGCCGATGACCGCCGCGGGAACGTTGTGGAAGGAGTTCTGCCCCCACGGCCGCGACGCCCAGTCGAGGGCGTTCTTGAGCGCACCCGGGATGGAGCGGTTGTACTCCGGGGTCACGAACAACACGGCCTGCGCGCCGGCAATCGCGTCCTTCAGGGCGCGGGCCTCCGGCGGGAAGTCACTGTCGAAGTCCGGGGAGTAGAGCGGCAGGTTCCCGATCGGGATCTCGACGAACTCGAGGTCCTCCGGCGCCACCGAGATGAGTGCCTTGCTGAGGACGCGGTTGATGGACGTGGACGAGAGACTGCCGACGAAGTAGCCGACCTTGTAGACCATGCTGAATCCTTCTGTCCGCACCCGCGTGCGGGAGACTGATGGGAAGGGCGGTGGCAGCCGCCCCGTGGGTGCCTCATCGTTGCACGCATCCGGCCCAAGGTGAACGCCCCGGTGCGCGACAATCGAGCCGTGACAGCCACCGGAAGCGGCTGGACCGCGTGGCGCGTGGTCCTCGGATTCGGCGTCGTCAGCCTCACCGCCGACATGGTCTACGAGGGCGCCCGCTCGATGTACGGCCCGCTGCTCGCCTCACTCGGCGCGACCGCCGCGGTGGTCGGCCTGGTCACGGGCGCCGGCGAGGCGATGGCGCTCGTCCTGCGCCTCGCCTCCGGCACGCTCGCCGACCGCTCCGGCAAGTACTGGTCGCTCACCATCTGGGGCTACGGCCTCACCGCGGTCTGTGTCCCGCTGCTGGCGGTGGCGCCGTTCGTCGGCGGCGCAGGGCTCGCGCTGGCCACCGTCCTCATCCTCCTCGAGCGCTCGGGCAAGGCGATCCGCAGTCCCTCGAAGTCCGCGCTGCTCGCGCATGCGGCCGGCGCCGTCGGGCGCGGGCGCGGGCGCGGCTTCGGGGTCCACAAGGCGCTCGACCAGACGGGGGCCGTCCTCGGCCCGCTGGTCGTGGCGGCCGTGGTGGCGACGACGTCGGCGATCTGGCCGGCCATGCTGGTGCTCGCGCTCCCCGGCGCCGCCGCCATGGTGCTGCTCACGATCATGCGACGCGGGGTCCCGGACCTCACGATCTTCGACGGCGCCGTCGACACCACCACGGCGAGCGCCTCCCCGGCCGACGACGGCGCCGCCTCCTCCCGGCGCGGGCTCGCGGGCCGCTGGCTCGCCGACGCCGCGGGCAACGGCCTCCCGCGCGAGTTCTTCGGCTACGCGGCTGCCGCGGCACTCACCACCGGCGCCCTCGTGACATTCGGCCTCATCTCGTTCCACCTCACCGCGTCCGGGCTGGTGCCAGTGGCGGTGGTGCCGGTGGTGTACGCCGTCGCGATGGGGATCGAAGCCCTGGCCGCCCTCGCCACCGGCTGGCTCTACGACCGCGTCAGCAGCCGCGTCCTCCTCGTGGTCCCGCTGCTCGTCGCCGCGGTGCCAGCCCTAGCGCTCTCCCAGCAGGTCGGGCTGGCGCTGGCGGGGGTGGCGGTGTGGGCGGCGGCGTACGGGGTGCAGGACTCCACGATCAAGGCGCTGGTAGCCGATCTCGTGGAGCCCGCGAGGCTCGCGACGGCGTACGGCGTGTTCGCGGCCATCCAGGGCGCGATGGCCGTGGTGGGCGGCGGGGTCGCGGGTTGGCTGTATGAGGTCTCCGTCCCCGCGCTGGTGGCCGTGGTGGCGCTGAGCCAAGTGGCGGCGTTCGTCCTGCTCGCCCGGACGGTTGGCCGGGTCCACCCGTTGTCCCACCTCCAGACCTGAATGTCAGTGGGCAGTGCAAGCGTGGAAGCATGAACCACGACCTGGCGGGGCGTCCCGGTGCGCCTCCAATGGTGAGGCAGGATGATCTCATGACGGCCCTCCACCAATCACGACAGCACACGCTGACGCCCCGGGCCGACGCCTTGACCCGCACGGCATCGTTTCCCCGCCTTCGGTACATGGGCTCCAAGTACCGACTCACGCCGCATCTTGCCTCCATCTTCGAGGAGGTCGGTGGCGGCAGGGCACTGGACGCGTTCTCCGGTAGCGGGGTGGTCTCCTACCTCCTGAAGGCCCAGGGTTTTCAGGTCACGTCGAACGACTTCCTCGACTTCCCGGCCGCGATCACCTCCGCAACCGTGGTCAATCAGAGTGCCCGGCTGAGCGATGACGACGTGCAGACGATCATCGGACCATCCGCTGACGACCGTCATTTCATCTCGACGACCTTCGACGGGTTGTACTTCGATGCCGAGGACCGGGCTTTCCTTGACTCCGCGTGGTCGCACATCGACCGGCTTGCCGGAGCCAAGCGGGACCTTGCCATCTCGGCACTCGTGCTGTCCGCGGCCCGGAAGCAGCCTCGCGGCGTGTTCACCTTCACGGACAGCACCCGGTACGCCGATGGTAGGCGCGACCTGTGCCTCACGATGCGGCAGCACTTCGTCGAACGCACTGCCGAGTACAACGCCACCGTGTTCGACGACGGGCAAGCCCACACCGCCGTCGTCGGCGACATCGCGGACCTCGACGGGTCCGGCTACGACCTCGTCTATCTCGACCCGCCGTACGCCCCACAGTCCGACGACGCCGACTACATGAAGCGCTACCACTTCCTGCAAGGCCTGGCCGTCTACTGGCGTGGCCAGGAGATCATGGCCGCGACCAAGACCAAGAAGATCAAGAAGAAGTTCACGCCATTCGCCTACAAGCGCACCATCGTCGACGCCCTCGCCCGGACGTTCGATCAATTCGCCGACGCAGGAACCATTGTGATGTCGTACTCCAGCAACGCCGTCCCCGACGCAGAGACGATCGTGTCCCTGCTCAAGCGGGTGAAACCCGCCGTCGCGGTCTACCCGATCGACCACACCTACACCTTCGGGACACACTCGGCGGCGACGCGCCGCTCCGTGTCCGAATACCTCTTCGTCGCCCGATGAGCGCCGCGACAGTCCCGAGCTTCGAGGAATACCTCGACACCCTCGGCAGGCTGTCGTCGCACGTCGACCCAATCCCGAGCACACCGGAGGCAGAACGCATCCGGCGCGCCTCCGCCTCGCTGGCCGACCTCGAGGACATCGACGTTGCGTCGCTTGTCGCGTGGCTCAACGAGAACTCGAAGGACGCCGACATCCTTGCCCTGTCGGTCGGGTTGACCCAGGAGAAGCTGAAGAACAATCTCAGGAACCACTTCGACACCTCGGGCATCATCACACTGGCCCGGACAAGGCCTCGCGACCTCGTCGTGTGGCTGGAAGTCGAGTTCGACCTCATCCGGTCCCTGAACGTCCAGCGCCACAAGTCCTACGAATTCGGCGACATCCTCGTCGCCCGCGCCGGGACGCGCGTGACGGCGAAGACCGCAGGCGCCTCGGGTCGGAAGGTCGAGGACGAGATCGAGGCGATCGCCAAGGACCTCGGGCTCATTGTCGAGACACGGACGCGTTTCACCGGACGCAACGGGCAGTCAGCACCGTGTGATCTGCTCGTCCTCGACCACGAGGGCGTCCAGCACATCGCCGTCGCGGCAAAGGGCTTCGACTCGACGGGATCGAAACTCACTGACGCGGTTCGTGAGATCGAGGAGATGGCCAGCGTCCGTTTGCCGACGCAGTTCATGATGGCGGTGATCGACGGCATCGGCTGGAAGAGCCGCCAGTCCGATCTTCAGCGCATCCACAGGCTCTGGGAGACCAGGCAGATCGACGGTATGTACACCCTCGCGACGCTCGCGGACTTCCGTCGTGACCTCAGCGAGTTCGCCCGGCTCAGAGGGCTGTTCGGCCCCACTGGGCCTGGCTGACGTCGCCGGGTCACGGGCCGCCGCGCAACTCCGTGATCTCTCCGGCGAGGTTCATCCGGGCTCGTTCCTCCCACCGTGCGTGGGCCGCCCCGGTGCCGTACAGCCGCGGCGCGCGCAGGAAGCCCTCGAGGATGGCCGCCCGCCCGTGGCGAAAATCGGGCTCCAGTACGTGCGCGTATTCCTCCCGCACCGCGGCGGCATAGGCCGCGTACCGCTTGGGTCCCGAGGCCAGGATCGCGAGGTCCGCGTCCCCCAGCACCATCGCGGCGTGGTCGGTCGAGCGCTCGGTCCCCGGCGTCGTCGCGAGCACCAGGCGCGCCACCTCGTGCGTCGCCGCCGCTGCCACACCAACCCGAGGGAGCTCCACCACGGCCAACGCGGCGGAGCGTCGCTCGTCCTCCCCGGCCGCGCCGTCGTACACCGCATCGTGGAACCAGGCGGCGAGCAGGACGGCGGGTGGTACGGCCTCGCCGAGGTCCGCGAGCTGGTCGAGTGAGAGGAGGACGTCGTGCAGGTGCACGACGTCGTGGTACCGCCGGTGCGGCTCCGACCAGCGCAGGAGCAGGTCCTCGCCGAGCGACCCCCACGCGACGTCGTCGACCACGCCGAGCCCCGCCCCCAGCGCCGCCCACTCGGCGCGGAGGAACGCCTTCCGGTGGCGCCGGGCGGCGACGTGCCGGTCCGCCTGCCGCACCCGCAGCCCGGCGCTCCGCAGCTGGAACAGCAGCACGCGCGACTCCACGGCCTGCGCCCCAGCCGCCACGACGACGTCGAACATGGCGGCCGGGACGTCGTAGTGGTCGAGGTCGAAGCCGCGCCGGGGGATGGCCACCCCGCGGGCGAACAGGTGCAGCTCGTCGTAGCTGACGTCCGAGACGAGGTGGCTCCAGATCGTGCCGTGCGCCGGCCACCGGGGCGGGTCGATGAGGATCGCCACCGGGTCACAGTATCGGGACCGTGGGCGTCGCGCAGCCGGGGGCGCTCGCGCAGCCGCTGGCGCAGCGCCGCACGGCGGGGCACTAGCGTGGTGTCCGGAGCGCGTCCGGCCGGCCGGATGTGCGGCGGCGGGCGGCGCGACCGCGCGGAACACACGGGAGGTGGACGGTGGCACGGAAGCTCGACGCGGTGCGGACGGAACTCGTCGCCGTCGTCGTCGGCGTGTACGACGGCGCCCCCCGGGTGCTGACGACGTCGGCGGCTCCGCTGCGCCTCCCCGCCGGCCCGCTGCGGGACGACCACCGCACCATGCAGGCCGGGCTGCGCAACTGGGTGGAGGACCAGGCCGGGCTGCGGCTCGGCTACGTGGAGCAGCTGTACACCTTCGCGGACCACGACCGGGCCCGCGACGGCTCCGAGCGCATGATCTCTGTCACCTACCTCGCCCTCACCTGGCTCGATCCGCGGGCGGGCGCGTCCGGCTGGGTCAGCTGGTACGAGCTGTTCCCCTGGGAGGACCGCCGGGACGACGGCGCCGCGCTGGCCGTGCTCGAGCCGGAGCTGCGGGCCTGGGCGCGGGAGGAGGACACGGAACGGCGCGCCACGCGCTGCGCGGTGACATTCGGGTTGGACGGCCGCGACTGGCTGCCCGAGATGGCGCCCCAGCGGTACGAGGTGCTGTTCGAGGCCGGGTTGGTGCCGGAGTCGCCGGACTGGCGGGACGGCCTGCCGCGCGAGATCACGGGCCCATGGATGCTGCACGACCACCGCCGGATAGTCGCAACCGGCGTGGGGAGGCTGCGCGCGAAGATCCAGTACCGGCCCGTGGTCTTCGAGCTGATGCCGCCCACCTTCACGCTCGGGCAGTTGCAGTCCTGTGTCGAGGCGATCGCCGGGCAGCACCTGCACAAGCAGAACTTCCGGCGACTGGTGGAGCAGCAGCACCTCGTGGAGGAGACGGGTGAGATGGCCGCTGAGACCGGCGGCCGGCCCGCGCGGTTGTTCCGGTTCCGGCGGGAGATCCTGGACGAGCGCGCCGCGGGCGGGACAAAGCTGCCGCGCGGGCGGTGAGGGGTCTTTCTCCACCACCTGCCTTGGCGCGGCTGCATCCACAGGTCGGGTGACCCAGCACCACCACAGGCATCCCCGGGTGGCTTGATGTCATCATGGACATCCTTGCCACAGCTCGCGAGCGCATCGGTCGTGGGACCTACCTCAAGACGGATCCGACGTGGGAGTCCTGGGAACGCGCGCGGGTGGTGAATCTGGCGCGGACCATCGCCGCGCTGGAGTGCGGGACTGACGTGCGCGCGTGCCTGACTTCCGCCGCTGTCCTCTGGGACCTCCCAATCTGGCAGTTCCCCACCACCGTCGACATCCTGATCGGGCGGAAGGGGTGGAGGAAATCAGTGGATCTGCCCACCACCAGCGGACTGAAGAACCCCGGGACGGAACAGCTGAGACGTCACGGCTACGCCGTCGAGGAGTCGGACCACGCACACGTGAGCGACGTCCCGACGCTGAGTCTCATGCGCCTTGCGCTGGACATCTCGTTGCAGTGGCACCCGCGGGACGCGCTGGTGACGGTGGACAGCATTCTCCGCAGGCTCGCGGAACCGAACCGCGCGGACCGAGGCGGCTCGGACGCGCGGGCGGCCACCGTCCGAGCTGAACTCTCCGAGCGGCTGGAGGCAATGGGTCCCCAGCGCGGGACACGGAAGGCGCGAGCCGTGATCGCCGCGGCGAGCCCTTGGAGCGAGTCGCCCGGCGAGAGCGTGACGCGGTGGGTCGCCCTCGCCCTGGGGCTGCCCGAGCCTGTGTGCCAGCACGAGTTCACGCGGAGCGACGGCCGGCACTTCTACCTGGACCTGTTCTGGGAGCTGTTCAAGTTCGGCATCGAATTCGACGGACTCGTCAAATACCGGGGAGAACACGGAGCCGATGTCGTGGTCGCGGAAAAGGTGCGCGATGACGAGATCCGGCGCTCCGGCATCAGCCTGGTCCATCTCGACAGCGCGACAGCGCGAAGCACTTCGGCTCTCAAGTCCACGCTCCGGGGAGCTCTCCCGGAGGCGGCGTGGAGGCAGGCCCAGCCACGCTCGGGTCTCTGGACCCCTGATCTGGCCGGATGGAGGACGGGCCGGTAGCGGGTCCGGTCCTGCTCGAACCCCAACCGTCCCGTGTCAGGACCTTAACCATCAATCGGCGGCGAGGTTTCGTACCCGCGGTGAGGGATATGCCCCACACCGTCGGTGCAAAGCCTCACCAACCCGGCCGTGTAGCGCCCCGGGGGGCCGGACCGAACCACGAACTGCCTCTGTTCACCTCGGCACCCCTGTGCTAGTCTTGAGCACAAGATATGCTCCGCTCAAGCATAAAGGGGAATCCAGTGACCACCCAGACCCCCACCGTCGCCGACTCTCGCACCAACCTCCGCGGCCCCGTCCGCCCACTCGGCGCGGACGACTGGGACGCCGCCGCCGCGGACATCGATGCCATCCAGCGACTGAAGCGCGAGAAGGACGCCATCATCCTCGCCCACAACTACATGACGCAGGACATCTTCCACGGCGTCGCGGACATCACCGGGGACAGCCTGGCCCTCGCCCGCGAGGCCCAGCACGTCACCCAGGGCACCATCGTCCTAGCCGGCGTCCACTTCATGGCCGAGACCGCGAAGCTTCTCAACCCCGCCAAGCGCGTCCTCATCCCGGACCTGCGCGCCGGCTGCTCCCTCGCCTCGTCCATCACCGCCGCGGACGTCCGCGCCCTCCGCGCGCAGCACCCCGGCGTCCCGGTGGTCACCTACGTGAACACCTCCGCGGACGTGAAGGCCGAGAGCGACATCTGCTGCACCTCCGGCAACGCGGTCAGGGTGATCGAGTCGCTCGGCGTGGACCGCGTCATCATGATCCCGGACCAGTACCTCGCCCGGAACGTGGCGGCCCAGACCGGCGTCGAGGTGATCATCTGGCCGGGCGCCTGCGAGGTGCACGAGCAGTTCACCGCCGCGGAGGTCCGCGCCCTCCGCGAGGAACATCCCGGCGTCGCCGTCCTCGCCCACCCCGAATGCCCCCCGGAGGTCGTTGCCGAGGCCGATTTCGCCGGCTCCACGGCGCAGATGTCGGACTTCGTGGAGCAGCGCCGCGCCCAGAAGATCGCGCTCATCACCGAGTGCTCCATGGGTGACAACCTCGCCGCCACCCACCCCGACATCGAGTTCGTCTCCATGTGCCGCCTCTGCCCGCACATGAAGCGCAACACCCTGGCCAAGATTCGCACCAGCCTCGAGACCGGCCGACACGAGGTCACCCTCGATCCCGCGATCGCCGGCCGCGCGCGCCGCGCCGTCGAGCGCATGCTCGCAGTCCGTTAGGAGCCATCATGACCACCGTGATCATCGGCGCCGGCCTCGCCGGCCTCGCCACCGCACTCCACCTCGCCCCGCAGCCCTGCGTGCTGCTCACCGCCGGCGCCCTGCTCACCGAGACCCCCTGGCGCGAGCCCGCGTCCGGCTGGGCGCAGGGGGGCATCGCGGCCGCCGTCGGCCCCGGCGACGACCCCGCCCTCCATGCCGCCGACACCCTCGCCGCCGGCGCGGGCCTGTGCGAGCCGGACGTCGTGCGTGCCATCACCGCCGCCGCCCCGGCCGCGATCGAGTGGCTCATCGGGCAGGGCGTCCCCTTCGACCGCGAGCGCGACGGCAACCTCGCGCTCGGTCTCGAGGCCGCGCACGGCCGCCGCCGGATCGTGCACGCCCGCGGCGACTCCACCGGCGCCGAGGTGATGCGCACCCTCGCGGCGGTCGCGGCCCGCACACCGTCGATCACGGTGCTCGAGCACACGCGCGCCAGCCGCATCGTGACGGTCGACGGCGCCGTCGTGGGCGTCGAGGTCGAGCGCGGCGGCCGGCGGGCCGTGCTCCCCACTACCCGCGCCGTGCTCGCCACGGGCGGCGTCGGCGGCCTTTTCGCGCACACGACGAACCCGCTGGGCTCCTACGGCCAGGGGTTCGTGCTGGCGGCGCGCGCCGGCGCCCGGCTGCGCGACCTCGAGATGGTGCAGTTCCACCCCACCGCGCTCGACGTCGGCGGGTTGGACCCGATGCCGCTGGTCAGCGAGGCGGTCCGGGGCGAGGGCGCGACGCTGGTCACCGCGAACGGCACCCCGGTACTGGACGACCCGCTGGCGGCGCGCGACGTCGTCGCCCGGGCGGTGTTCGCCTCGCTGCGGCGTGGCGAGCGGGTGTTCTTGGACGCCCGCGCGGCCATCGGCGCCGAGTTCCCCGAGCGGTTCCCCACGGTCACGGCGAAGTGCCGCGCGGCGGGGATCGACCCCGTCACCCAGCTGCTGCCGGTCAGCCCTGCCGCGCACTACCACATGGGCGGCGTGCTCGTGGATGGCGCCGGCCGCACCACCGTGCCGGGCCTGTGGGCCGTGGGCGAGGTGGCGAGCACCGGGCTCCACGGCGCGAACCGGCTGGCCAGCAACTCGCTGCTCGAGGCCGTGGTCATGGGCGTGCGGGTCGCGCGGGAGCTCACCGGGAGCTCCGCCGGGCCCACCGCTCGGGCGACCGCCCCGGGGGCGTCCGACGTCGTCGCCGCAGCCCGGGACCTCGCCGGCCGGCCCGCGCAGGCCCTTCCCGACGGCGACCGCCCCGCCGCCGCGCTGCGGCGGGCGATGTTCGAGGCGGTCGGGGTGCTGCGCGACGGCGCCACGCTCCGCCCGCTCGTGGCGGGGTGGCAGGACGAGGTGGCGGACTGGGTGCGGCTCGCGGGCGGGCGCGGCGGCGCGAACGGCGATGGCGGTGGCGCCTTCGACGGCGTCCCCACCGCGACCCTCGCGGCGCTGGCGATCGCGTGGTCGGCGTTGCGGCGCGAGGAGTCGCGCGGCGCGCACACCCGCGTGGACTTCCCCGAGCAGAAGGCCCCCGAGCACCAGACCCTCACGCTGTCCGACATGCTGCTCAGCCACGTGCTCGCCTGAACACCGCGTCCGTAGGAGAGACCCCATGACCACCCTGTCCACCGCCCTTCCCACCACCCTGCTCGAGCCGCTCGTGCGCCAGGCGCTCGCCGAGGACCTCGGCGCCGCCGGCGACCTCACCACGAACAGCATCGTCCCGGCGGACCACCGGTCCACGTTCCGCGTCGTCGCGCGGCAGCCGGGGGTGATCTCCGGGGTCGAGGTGGCCTGGCTGGCCTGGCAGATGCTCGACCCCGCCGTCCGCGTCGACGTCGTGCGCGGGGAGGGCGACGCCGTCGCGCCGGGCGACGTCGTCCTCGAGGTGGCCGGGCCCACGCGGGCCCTCCTGACCGGCGAGCGCGTGGCGCTCAACCTCCTCGGCCACCTGAGCGGGGTGGCGACGGCGACGGCGCACCTCGCCGCCGCCGTCGCTCACACGCAGGCGCGCATCGCGTGCACCCGAAAGACGACGCCGGGGCTGCGGGCGCTGGAGAAGGCCGCGGTGCGCGCGGGCGGCGGGGTGAACCACCGGTTCGGGCTGTACGACGCCGTCCTCATCAAGGACAACCACATCGCGATCGCGGGGAGCTTGCCGCAGGCGATCCGGCGCGCTCGGGGCGGCGTGGGGCACCTGGTGTCGATCGAGGTGGAGGTGGACACGCTCGAGCAGTTGGCCTCGGTCCTGGCGGACCCCGAGTTGGTGGCCGCGGTGCGGGTGGTGCTGCTGGACAACATGTCCCCGGCGGCGCTGCGCGAGGCCGTGGGGATGGTGGCCGGCCGACTGGTGACCGAGGCGTCCGGGACCGTCACCGCCGCGACGGTGGCAGCGATCGCCGAGGCAGGCGTGGACCTGATCTCGTCCGGGTGGATCACCCACTCCGCGCCGGTGCTGGACCTCGGGCTGGACGCGGTCGAATAGGGCCGCGCACCCGTTGCGAGGGGACACCGGTCGCCCCCACGCGAGGGGGAGGTTTCGCGCTGAGACTGCTTGGTGCGCGCCGCACCCTGGGTGCGAAACCTCCCTCTCGGCGTCATCCCACCCCGAAGCGGTCGCCGACGCCGTTGCCGAGCTGCGTGCCGAGGGCGTCACCGGTGACCTTCGTCCCTTTCTTCGTTGGGTGTTCGGGCATAGCTTTGCCTCAACAGCCGTTGCACGCCGCCCTGACCCGCGCCAGCGACCCTGGTGCCCGGTCACTCCGGTCGATCTCGCCAAGGAGGCCGTGATGGCCAGCGGATTCGTCAATCTCCCCAAGTCCAAACTCGCGTGGGTGGCAGTTCTCCTCGGAGTCCTCGGCCCCTTTGTGGGAATCCTGATCGGTACCATCTACAGGGCGATCAGCCCACAGAGCAGGGAACTCTCTCAGATGATGGTGGGTGTCGGCACCGGGGCAGTGCTTGCGTTCGTGGGCGCGGCTCTGGGTGTCGTGGCCCTGACGAAGGGCGAACGTTCCTGGGTGGTGTGGCTCGCGATCGTGTCCGGCGCCCTCTGGTCCCTCTTCATGCTGCTTTCCATGGTCTCGGGCTGATCCCGCGCGACCTGGGCGACGACGACGGGCGTCATATCCCGCCGGGGCCCGGGGTCGGGGCCGTGGAAGTCGATGCGGCCGCCCCGGACCCCTGAGCTGCACGGTTGGCGAGCGGCCCGGTAGCGAGCCACGCGGGTCGGCGGGGCTCAAACCCCAAAGTCCCAGTTCAGACTCTCACCATCCGTCGGCGGTGAGGGTTCGCGCCCGGGGTGAGGGGTAGATCCCTCACCGTCGGCACAAACCCACCCCAAGGGCGGATGGTTAGGGTTTGACGAAGGCACCCACGTCCCCAGCGGGTGCCGGTGAGCGCTGTTAGGGTCAAGAGTGCGCCGAGCGCCGCAGGGGAGCGGCCCGCACGGCCCGACGATCGCGGGAGGACACGTGGCGCTGCATCTCCACAGGTCGGAACGTGCCGACCTGCTGGTCAGCGGCTTGGCGCGCCTCCTCGCCGCCGCGCCGGCAGACCCCTTCACGCCCGACGTCGTCGCCGTCCCGTCCCGCGGCGTGGAGCGCTGGATCGCGCAATCGCTCGCCGCGACACTCGGCGCGCAATCCGGCCGCGACGACGGCGTCTGCGCCAACGTCGTCTTCCCCTCGCCCGCCCGCCTTGTCCGCCAGACCACCGCCGCCGCCATCGGCCTCGACCACGACGCCGACCCCTGGGAGCCCGAGCGGCTCGCGTGGCACGTGCTCGCCGTCGTCGACGCGAACGCCGCCGCGCCCTGGACCACCACCCTCGCCCGGCACCTCGGCCTCGCGGGCGCCGGGAACGCAGGGGCACGGCCGGGGGAACCCACCCACGGCGATCCCGGGCGCCGCATGGAGGTGGCGCAGAAGTTCGCCGGCCTGTTCGCGAGCTACGCCGCCAACCGTCCGGGCATGCTGCTGGACTGGCTGGCGGGCCGCGACTCCGACGGCGCAGGCGGCACACTCGGACCCGACCACGCCTGGCAGGCGGAGCTGTGGCGGCAGGTGCGCGGCGCCGTCGGCACGCCGTCGCCCGCGGAGCGACTCGCGCCGGCGTGCGCGGCGCTGCGGGCCGATCCGGGGCTCGTGGACCTGCCCGACCGGCTCAACGTGTTCGGCCCCACCCGGCTCACGCCCGTCACCATCGCGGTGCTGGACGCACTGGCCGCGCACCGCGAGGTGCACCTGTGGCTGCCGCATCCGTCGGACGGGATGTGGGCGCGGGTCGCGGACCCACTCCCGGACGCCACCCCCACCCGGCTCACCACCCCCACCCGGCTCGCCGACCCGACCGCCGCCCTCCCCCGCCACCCACTGCTGCGCTCCCTCGGCCGGGACGCACGCGAGCTGCAGGTGCGGCTGGCGGCGCACACCACGCCGTCGTCGGACGAGCACCTGGCCGTGGCGGGGCGGCCGCGCACCCTGCTCGCCGCCCTGCAGGAGGACCTCGCCGCGGACCGGCCGCCCACCGCGCCCACCCCGGACCCCGCGGACCGCTCCCTCCAGGTGCACGCCTGCCACGGCCGCCACCGCCAGGTGGACGTCCTGCGCGAGGCGGTCCTCGGCCTGCTGCAGGACGATCCCACCCTCGAACTGCGGGACATCATCGTGATGTGCCCGGACGTCGAGGCGTTCGCGCCCCTGCTGGGCGGCGCCTTCTCCGCAACGCCCGCGGGCGAGGCTGATGCGCTCGCCGACGACGCCACCGGGCCCGCGGCCCTCCACCCCAGCCACGAGCTCACCATCCGGCTGGCCGACCGCTCCCCCCGCCAGGTCAACCCCCTCCTCGACGTCGCCGCCCGGCTCCTCGAGCTCGCCGACGCCCGCCTCACCGCCTCCCAGGTGCTGGACCTCGCCGCCCTCCCGCCGGTCCGGCGCCGCTTCACCTTCGACGACGACGCCCTCGACCAGCTCACCACCTGGGCCCGGGACGCCGGGGTTCGCTTCGGCCTCGATGCGCGCGGCCGCGAGCCGTGGGGCCTCGGCCACCTGGCGCAGAACACGTGGGAGGCCGGGCTGGACCGGATCCTCCTCGGCGTCGCGCTGGACGAGGACGGACTCCCCCTCCTCGGCGGCGTCCTGCCCCTCGACGACGTCGACAGCAACGCCGTCGACCTCGCCGGCCGGCTCGCCGAGTACGTCACGAGCCTGGGCGACGCCGTCGCCGCCCTGTCCCGGCCGCAGCCGCTGGCCGCGTGGCTGGCCGCGCTGGGTGACGCCGTCGCCGGCCTCACGGCGCTCGCCCCGCGGGACGAGTGGCAGCTCGCCCACCTGCGCCGTCTCCTCGCGGATGCCGTGACCGCCGCCGGTCCCCGCGCCGACACTACTGAGCTCCGGCTCACCGACGTGCGCGCGCTGCTGGGGCCGGAACTCGCGCCGCGCCCGTCGCGCACCAACTTCCGCACCGGCCATCTCACCATTTGCACGATGGTGCCGATGCGGTCCGTCCCCCACCGGGTGGTGGTGCTCCTCGGGATGGACGACGGCGTCTTCCCCCGCACGGCCCGCCTCGACGGCGACGACGTCCTGGGCCGCACCCCGCTCGTCGGGGAGCGGGACGCCCGCGCGGAGGACCGTCAGCTCTTCCTCGACGCGCTCCTCGCCGCGCAGGAGACCCTCGTCATCCTCCACACCGGCGCGGACGAGCGCACCGGCGCCGCGCGGCCGCCCGCGGTGCCCGTCGGGGAGCTCCTCGACGTGGTGCGGCGGATGGCTCCGGGACACGACGTCGCCGTCCACCACCCGCTCCAGCCCTTCGACGCCCGCAACTTCACGCCGCCCCGGCCATTCAGCTTCGACGCCGCCGCCCACGCGGGCGCCCTCGCGCTGCGCGGGGACCGCGCACCCGCCCCGCCGTTCCTCCCGGCACCGCTCCCGGAGGAGCCGCTCACCGCCCTCGACCTCGACTCCCTCATCCGGTTCCTCGAGCACCCGGCCCGCCACTTCCTCCGCACCCGCCTCCAGCTCCCCTCCGCCGCCGACGAGGAGGACCCGCCCGAGGCCTTGCCCGTCAGCCTGGAGGCGCTGGACCGGTGGAAGGTCGGGGACCGGGTGCTGCGCGCGGTCACCACCGGGACCCCACTGCAGCGCGCCCTCGACGCCGAGGCGGTCCGCGGCGAGGTCCCGCCCGGGTCGCTGGGACGGGAGGCGCTGGCGAAGGTGGCGGCCGACGTCGTCGCCCTCCTCGACGCCGCCGCACCCGTGCGCGGCAGCGGCCCCGCCACCTCGCGGGACGTCACGGTGACGCTCCCGTCCGGCGTCGTGCTGGGAGGGACGGTGGGATCCCTGCACGGCGGGGGCGTGGTCAGGGTGGTGTTCTCCAAGCTCTCCCCGAAGCATCGCCTGCGTGCCTGGGTGCAGCTCCTCGCCCTGACGGCCGACGACGGCGCCGACGCCCCGCCCCGCGGCGCCCAGACGATCGGCCGGAACAAGGACGGCGGGGTCACGATCGCCACCCTCCGCCCGCCGGCGCCCCAGCAGGCGCGCACGCTGCTCGACCTCCTGGTCGCGCTGTACCGCCGCGGGATGACCACCCCGCTGCCGCTGGCACCGGCGTGCTCGCACGAGTACGCGCGGGCGCGGTCCGAGGGCAAGAACCCGGCGGGTGCCGCATGGCCGGCCGGCAAGGCGTGGACCATCTGGAACAGCCAGCAGAAGCGGAACTTCGGCGACGGCGGGGACGCCGAGCACCTGCAGGTGTGGGGCGACGTGCCGCTGGCAGCGCTGCTGGAGATCCCCCCGGACCCGGCGCTGGTGCCGCCCGCCGCCCCCCGAATGCTCGCCGATGGGCCGCGGCCGCTGCTCGGCTCGCTGCGGGAGGAGCCGCACCTGTTCGGCCAGCTCGCCCGCCTCGTGTGGGAGCCGCTGCTCGCCCACGAGGGGATCCGCGAGGTCGGCGGCGCCGCCGGGGTGGGCGGCGCGCCATGAACACCCCGAGCCCCGTGAGCTTCGACGTCCGCGGCCCCCTGCCCACCGGCACCACCGTGCTGGAGGCCAGCGCCGGCACGGGCAAGACGCACACGATCGCGAGCCTCGCGGTGCGGTACGTGGCGGAGGGCCTCGCCCGCATCGACGAGTTGATGCTCGTCACGTTCGGCCGCGCCGCCACCGTGGAGTTGCGGGACCGGGTGCGCGCCCGCATGGTCGACGCCGCCGCGGCCCTGGAGGCGCGCGACCCCCGCGGGCGGGACGGCCGGGTCGACCCGCTGTTCGAGCACCTCCTGACCGGCGCCGACGCCGAAGTGGCCCGCCGCCTCGACCGGCTCGCGACCGCGCTCGCCGCGTTCGATTCCGCCACGATCGCCACCACGCACGGCTTCTGCCATCAGATGCTGGTGGGCCTCGGCGTGGCCGCGGACGTGGACGGCCACACCACCTTCCTGGAGGACCCGCGGGACCTGCTCGCCGACGTCGTCGCGGACCTGCGCGCCGCCGAACACGGGGCGCTGGACGCACCTGCGCCGGTGCTCTCGCATCGCGATGCCGCCGCGGTGGCCGGCTGGACCCTCGGCGACCCCGCCGCCCGCCTCGAGCCCGCGACCAGCGACGACGCGGTCGCGGCCGCGCGCCATCGCTTCGCCGTCCGCACGCGCGAGGCGCTCCGCGCCCGCAAGCGCGCCGGCCACATCCTCGACTGGGACGACCTGCTCGTGCTGCTGCGCGACGCCCTCGCCGACCCCGCCACCGGCCCGGACGCCTGCGAGCGCGTCCGCTCCCGCTACCGCGTTGTGATGGTGGACGAGTTCCAGGACACCGACCCCGTGCAATGGGAGATCCTCGAGCGCGCGTTCCACGGCCTCCGCACGCTGGTGCTCATCGGGGACCCGAAGCAGGCGATCTACGCCTTCCGCGGCGCGGACGTGGTGACGTACCTGCGAGCCACGGGCGCGGCCGGCACCCGGGAGACGCTCGGGGTGAACTGGCGCAGCGACGCCGCGCTCGTGGCGGCGCTCGGGCAGGTGTGGGACGGGGTGCCGCTCGGGGACCGGCGCATCCTGGTCCAGCCGGTGGGGGCGCACCACGAGGAGCGTTCGCTCGTGGGGCCCGCGGGCGCGCCGGTGCGGATCCGGCTGGCGGACCGGGCGGCGTGCGGGATGCCCCCGGGCAAGAATCCCGGCGCCCCGGCGGCGCGGGACGTGATCGCGCGGGACGTGGCGGACGACGTCGTGCGGCAACTCGGCGCGAACGTGCGGGTGCGGGAGCGGCAACGGTCCGCCGACGGCGGGGACACGGTCACCGAGCGGCCGCTCGCCCCCGGGGACATCGCGGTGATCGTGCAGCGCAACGAGGACGGCCGGCTCGTCCGGGACGCGCTGCGGGCCCGCGGGTTGCCAGTGGTGCTGACCGGAACGCAGAGCGTGTTCGGCACGCCCGCCGCGCAGCAGTGGCTCACCCTCCTCGTGGCGTTGGGCGGCCTGGCGCAGCCGCGGCTGGCGCGCGCCGTTGCCCTCACCGATTTCGTGGGCTGGAGCGCCGCGCACCTCGCCACCGCGGACGACGACGCCCTCGATTCCCTCGCCCGCACCGTCCGCGCCTGGGCCGCCGAGCTGGGCGACCGCGGGGTGGCGGCCCTGATGGAGCGCATCTGGGGGTCGGCGGGGGTGGTGGCGCGGGTGCTTGCCCGCGACGACGGCGAGCGCCACCTCACCGACCTCCGCCACGTGGGTGAGGCGCTGCACGCCGCCGCCGTGGAGGCGCGCGGCGGCGTCGCGTTCCTCACCGCGTGGCTGCGCGCGCGGATCGATGAGGCCGGTGCCGACGCGGACGAAGAGCGGAGCCGCCGGTTGGAGTCCGATGCGGCGGCGGTGCAGGTGGTGACCGTCCACCGCGCCAAGGGGCTGGAGTACCCGGTGGTGTACGCGCCGTTCCTGTGGAACCGCTGGGTCGCGGGCACGCCCGACCCGCTGCGGTTCCACGACCCCGTCACCGGCGAGCGCATCCTCGACGTCGGCGGCAAGGGGCGGCCCGAGTACGCCGTCGGCAAGCGCCTGCACGGCGACGAGGAGTCCGGCGAGCAACTCCGCCTCGCATACGTGGCCCTCACCCGCGCGCGCTCGCAGGTGGTGGTGCACTGGGCCCCGACGTCGCAGAACACCGTCCACGGGCCGCTGCACCGGTTGCTGTTCGGGGAGCGCGGACTCGACGGGTCGCTGCCGGACGTGGCGCCCGTCCCGTCGCGCGACGACGCCGCCCGCGCCCACCTCGAGGCGCTCGCGGCTCGGTCCGGGGGCGGGATCACGGTGGAGCGGTGCGGCGACGGGCCGAGTTCGGGCTCCCCTGCGCTCGCCCACGCGCCCACACTCGCCCACGCGCCCGCCGCACCGCTCGCCGTGCGCACCTTCGACCGCCGGCTGGACCGGGCGTGGGCGCGGCTGTCCTACAGCGCGCTCACGGCGCGGGCGCACGAGGCGGCCTACGCCGAGCCGGAGGTGGTGGGCGTCATCGACGAACCGGAGGTGCGGCCGCAGGACGAGGAGGCGGTGGCGGTGCCCGCGCTGCCGGACCCCGCCGAGACGTTCCTGTCACCGCTCGGCGCCATGCCGGGCGGCACGGCGTTCGGCACCGTGGTCCACGAGCTGTTCGAGCAGGTGGACTTCGCGGCGCCGGACGTGGCGGGCGCTCTGGTGGAGGCGGCCGCCGCCGCCGGCGCGGACGGGCTCGGGGTGGCGCCCGAGGACCTCGCCGCAGGGCTGCTGCCGGTGCTGCACACGCCGCTCGGCCCACTGGCCGGCGGGCGGGCGCTGGCGGACATCACCCGCGCGGACCGCCTCGACGA
>JADGOQ010000098.1 GCA_017882885.1 Actinomycetales bacterium
GGGGTGCCCTTCTTCTCCATCTCGGCGTCCGAGTTCGTGGAGATGTTCGTCGGCGTCGGAGCCTCCCGGGTGCGTGACCTGTTCGAGCAGGCCAAGGCCAACGCGCCGGCCATCATCTTCGTGGACGAGATCGACGCCGTCGGGCGCCACCGTGGTGCGGGCCTGGGCGGCGGTCACGACGAGCGCGAGCAGACCCTCAACCAGCTGCTGGTGGAGATGGACGGCTTCGACGTCAACACCAACGTGATCCTCATCGCGGCCACCAACCGGCCCGACGTCCTCGACCCGGCCCTGCTGCGCCCCGGCCGCTTCGACCGGCAGATCGGCGTGGACGCGCCGGACCTCGTCGGGCGCCTGTCGATCCTGAACGTGCACGCGAAGGGCAAGCCGATGGCCCAGTCCGTGGACCTCAGGCTGGTCGCGAAGCGCACCCCCGGGTTCACCGGCGCGGACCTCGCGAACGTGCTAAACGAGGCGGCGCTCCTGACCGCCCGGTCCAACGCGCAACTCGTCGACAACCGCGCCCTGGACGAGGCCATCGACCGCGTGATCGCGGGCCCGCAGCGGCGCACCCGGGTGATGAACGAGAAGGAGAAGAAGATCACCGCGTACCACGAGGGTGGGCACGCGCTCGCCGCGGCCGCGCTGCGGTACACCGACCCGGTCACGAAGGTGACGATCCTGCCGCGCGGGCGCACGCTGGGCTACACCATGGTGATGCCCGCCGAGGACCGGTACTCCACCAGCCGCAACGAACTGCTCGACCAGCTGGCCTACTCCATGGGCGGGCGTGTGGCCGAGGAGATCGTGTTCCACGACCCCACCACCGGGGCGTCCAACGACATCGAGAAGGCCACCGCGATCGCCCGCAAGATGGTCACGCAGTATGGGATGAGCGAGAAGGTGGGTGCCGTCAAGCTCGGCATCTCCGACTCCGAGCCGTTCCTCGGGCGGGACTTGGGCCACCAGCGGGACTACTCCGAGGACGTCGCCGGGATCATCGACGACGAGGTGCGCGTGCTCATGGACCGGGCCCACGACGAGGCATGGGCGATCCTCAGCGAGTACCGCAAGGTGCTCGACGACCTCGTCCTCGCACTCCTCGACCGCGAGACGCTGAACGAGAAGGAGCTGGCCGTGATCTTCGAGCCGGTGACCAAGCGCGACCCGCGCCCGGTGTGGCACTCCAGCGCGGAACGTCCCGTCTCGGACATCCCGCCGGTGGACTCGCCCGCCGAGGTGGCGGCCGGGACCAACAACCAGCTGCCCCAGGACCAGGCCGCCGCCGCCGGCGACAGTCTCGGCACCGGCCAGACCTCCCAGGACGGCGTGGTCGGCAGCCCGGTCGGAGGCGTGTGATGACGGTGTACGACTACGATCCCGACGCCGTCGAGCAGGCGGTCCGTGACCTGCTGCTGGCGATCGGGGAGGACCCCGAGAGGGATGGCCTGCGGGACACCCCGGGCCGCATGGCGCGGGCCTACAAGGAGATCTTCGCCGGGCTGTACGACGAGCCCGGCGAGGTCCTCGAGACCGTGTTCGACCTCAGCCACGACGAGCTCATCCTGGTGCGGGACATCCCGATGTACTCGATGTGCGAGCACCACCTGCTGCCGTTCCACGGCGTGGCCCACGTGGGCTACATCCCGGGCGCCGGCGGTCACGTCACCGGGCTGTCCAAGCTGGCCCGGCTGGTGGACGGGTTCGCCCGCCGGCCCCAGGTGCAGGAGAGGCTCACCACGCAGATCGCGGACACCCTGGTGGAGAAGCTCCAGGCGGCCGGCGTGATCGTGGTGGTGGAGGCGGAGCACCTCTGCATGTCCATGCGGGGCGTGCGCAAGCCCGGCTCCCGCACCATCACCTCGGCCGTGCGCGGGCACCTGCGCAACCCGGCAACCCGCTCCGAAGCAATGAGCCTCATCCTGCAAGGACACTGATGGACCTGTTCGGCGCCGGGCGGACGCTGGTCATGGGCATCGTCAACGTCACGCCCGACTCCTTCTCCGACGGCGGCCGGTGGCTCGCGCCGGAGGCCGCACTCGCCCACGCCCACCGCCTCCTCGACGACGGCGCGGACATCCTCGACATCGGGGGGGAATCCACCCGGCCCGGCGCCCAGCGCGTGGACGCGGCCACCGAGTGCGAGCGGGTGATCGGCATCGTCCAGCACCTCGTCGCCGAGGGGCACACCGTGTCCGTGGACACCGTCAACGCGGTCACGGCGCACGCCGCCGTCGCCGCGGGTGCCGCCATGATCAACGACGTCTCCGGCTCACTCGCGGACCCGGACATGGGCCGGGTGATCGCGGAGACCGGTGTGCCGTACGTGGCCCAGCACTGGCGCGGCACCCCCGAGACGATGGCCGGCCTCGCCACCTACGACGACGTCGTCGCGGACGTCATCGCGGAGCTGGGGCGGCGGCTGGACTCGCTGCTCGCCGTCGGGGTGCGCCCCGCGCAGGTGATCCTCGACCCCGGCCTCGGTTTCGCCAAGGACCACCACCACAACTGGGAGATCTTGGCGCACCTGGACCGCTTCCTGGACCTCGGCCACCCCCTCCTCATCGGCGCCTCCCGCAAGCGCTTCCTCGCCGGAGTGGTCCCGCCGGCCCTGGCGGCCCAGCCACTGGAGCGCGACCACGCGACGGCGGCCGTCACGGCGCTCGTGGCCGGCCGGGGGGTGTGGGGGGTCCGGGTGCACGACGTGCGCTCCTCCCGCGACGCCGTCCGGGTGGCGCAGGAGTGGGCCGCGGCCACCGGCGGGGCGAGCGGGAGGCATGATGACTGACGTCATCTGGCTGCGGGGCATCAGTGCCCACGCCCACCACGGCGTCTTCAGCCACGAGCAGCGCGACGGCCAGCGGTTCGTGCTGGACGTGGGCTACGAGCTGGACACCCGGCCTGCGGGCCGGTCCGACGACGTCGGAACCACCATCTCGTACGCCGACGTGGCCGCCGCCGTGCACCGCGTGCTGACGGGCGGGCCCGTGCGCCTGCTGGAGACGCTCGCGGAACGGGTCGCGGCCACCGTGCTGGGCTTCGGGGGCGTCACCGCGGCCACCGTGGTGCTGCACAAGCCGGAGGCCCCGCTCGCGGTGCCGTTCACCGACGTGTCGCTGACCATCCGCCGCACGCCGCTGACGATGGTGCCGCGCGAGCCGGTGCGCTGCGTGCTCGGGCTCGGCGGCAACCTGGGAGACGTTCGGGGCACGCTCCGCGCCGCCATCGGCGAACTGGCCCGCGAACTCGGCGAGCTGCGGGTTGGCCCGCTGGTCCGCACCGCTGCCATGGTCCTGCCGGGCAGCGAGCCGCAGGCCGACTACTGGAACACAGTCGTGGTGGCCGGCACCCGGTGGTCCGCGTCCGAGGTGCTGGCGCTGTGCCGGCGCGTGGAGGCGGAGCACGGACGCACGCGCGACACCCGGTGGGGTGCGCGAACGCTCGACGTGGACGTGGTGGCGTACGGCACCGTCCGCTCGGAGGACCCGCAGCTCCTCCTGCCACACCCCGGCGCGGCCTTCCGGTCCTTCGTGCTGGTCCCGTGGGCCGCGCTCGAACCGGACGCGGTGCTGCGGGGGCGGACCGTGGCCGAGCGCGCCACGGAGTTCGCGGGCGAGATCCTGGAACGGCGGGACCAGTGGGCCTGATGAGGCGGACGAGCTGGGGTTCGCTCGGGATCATCGCGCTCGCGAGCGCCATGGTGTCCTGGGTGGTGCTGGACCTCGCGTCCCGCGCCGGCCTCGTGGCCGTCCCGACACCGTGGTTCACCGCGGGCTTCCTGGCGATCGTCGCGGTGTGGCTCTTCTCGCGGGGCCGCGCCGTCAGGCGCATGGTGGCCGGCAAGCCCGCACTGATGACCGCCCTGGGGGCCGCGAAGGTGGTCAGCTTCGCCAAGGCGTCCTCCATCACCGGCAGCCTGCTCGGGGGGTTCTTCCTCGCCCAGCTCCTCACCGCCGCGCGCAACCCCGCGGCACCCCTCAACCAGGATCAGATGGTGGGGGCGGTCATCGACCTGGCGGCGAGCCTCGGGCTCGTCGGGGTGGCGATGCTGGTGGAACACTGGTGTCACGTCCAACCCCCCGACGACGACGAACACCCCAACCACCCGACCGCAACCGCCGCCTGACCCTCCGAGGAGCAATCGTGAGCCTGTCACCACCCCCGGGCGCGCAGCGCGACCCCTTCAGCCCGGCAGGGGTGCCGTTCCGTCCCGTGTCCGGCAGCCTCATCACCGTCCGCCTCATCGTCACGGCACTCACCCTTGCCCCCGCCCTGATCGCCGGTGTCGTCCTCGCCGCCCTGGTCAGCCCGTGGTTCTGGATCGTCCCCGGGGTGGTGCTCGCGCTCATGGCCTGGCTGCTGTGGCTCATCCCGCGGCAGGTGCGTGCCATCGGCTACGCGGAGTCCGACGACGACCTGGTCATCCGCCGGGGAATCATGTTCAAGTCGATGAGCGTGGTGCCCTACGGGCGCATGCAGTTCGTGGACGTCCACCAGGGTCCGCTCGATCGCCACTTCGGGATCTCCCGCGTGCAGTTGCACACCGCCGCCGCCACAACGGACGCCACATTGCCGGGGTTGCCGGCCGACGAGTCCTCACGCCTGCGGGACCGGCTGACCGCGCGCGGCGAGGCGCGGCTGGCGGGGCTGTGAGCGGCGCGCCCCCGGAGGGGTTCCGGGGCGAGCCGGACGCGGTTCGGGACGAGCCGGCGGCCCCGCCGGAGGACTCGACCATCTGGCGGCGGGTCCACAAGGCCACGCCCCTCATCAACGCGTGGAAGACCCTGGGCATCGTGGTCGCGGTGGTGCTGTTCAACGCCCTGGACTCGCTCGGGCCGATGCTCGCGGAGGTCCAGTCCTTGCCGCTCCTGCAGATCCTGGTCATCGCGCTGGCGGTGGTGGTCGTGGTGGTGGGGTTCGCGTTCGCGTTCTCGTGGTTCTCCTGGCGGAGGATGCGCTATGCCGTGGGCGAGGACGCCGTGTACTTCCACAGCGGGATCCTCTTTCGGAACCAGCGCCACGCGCGCCTGAACCGCATCCAGGGCGTGGACATCATCCGTCCGCTCCTCGGCCGGCTGGTCGGGCTGTCGGCGGTCAACATCGAGACGGCGGGCGGCGCGCAGTCCAACATCCGCGTCCAGTTCCTGAAAGACGACGAGGCCGAGCGCCTGCGCGCCGAGGTGCTGGGCCGGGCGGCCGGCCTCCGGGCCGCGGTGCGGCCGGGCGCGCGGCCCGGGGAGGCGCCGGTTTACGCGCAGGCGCCCGAGCGGGAGGTCTACGCGCTCAGGGTGCGTGACCAGCTGCTGAGCCTGGTGCTCTCCCCGCTGCTCGTCCTCGCCGTTGTCGGCCTGCTCACGCTCATCCCCGCCGTCCTGTTCACCGACTCGCTCTGGTCACTGATTGCGATCATTCCCGCCTCGTTCGCGTTCGCGGGCGCCCTGTTCACCCGTTTCGATTCCGAGTTCAACTTCACCCTCGCGATCTCCCCGGACGGCCTGCGCCTGCGGCACGGGCTGCTCTCCACGCGGGCGCAGACCCTCCCACCCGGCCGGATCCAGGCGGTGAGGGTGTCCCAACCGCTGCTGTGGCGGGCTCGGGACTGGTGGCGGGTGGAGGTCAACGTCGCGGGTTACGGACAGCCCACCGGCAATCAGGAGGGCAACCAGCAACGCAACGTGCTCGTCCCGGTCGCCACCCGCGCCGAGGCCCTGAACGCCATCTGGCTCATCCTGCCGGACCTCGGGACGGCTGACCCCGACGCCGTGCTCGCCGCCGCCCTCACCGGCACCCTGGGGGACGCCGGGTTCCTGCACTCGCCGCCGTCGGCGCGCTGGGTCGACCCCGTGAAGTGGCGGCGCAACGGCCTGCTGATCACGCGCACGGCGCTGATCATGCGCAACGGCCGCCTCATCCGCACCGTGAGCATCGTGCCCCACGAGCGCACCCAGTCCCTCGCGATCCAGCAGGGCCCGTGGGAACGGCGCCTCGGGCTGGCGGACTTCCGGGCGGACTCCGTGGTCGGCCCGGTCACCACCCGCTCCCACCACCTGCCCGCGCCGCTCGCCTCCCGGATCCTGTTCGAGCAGGCCGTCCGGGCGCGCGAGGCGCGCGCAAAGGAAGGCCCGGAGGAGTGGATGCGACGGGTGGGCGTCGCCGCTCCGGCGGCCGAGTCCCCGGCGGCCGGGTCGGTGGCCGGGTCGGTGGCCGGGCCGGAGTCCCGGTGAACGGCGCCACGCGGCTCGGCATCGGCGTCATCGGCGCCGGGCGGGTCGGCACGGTCCTGGCGAACGCGCTTCGCTCGCTGGGGCACGCCGTCGTCGGGGTCACGGCCGTCTCCAACGCCTCGCTGGAGCGGGTGGAACTGCTGCTCCCGGGCGTGGAGGTGCTCACCACCGAGGAGGTGGTCCGCCGCGCCGAGGTGGTGCTGGTGACCGTCCCGGACGACGTGATCGCCGACGTCGTCGCGGGCGCCGCCCGTCTCGGCCTCTGGCAGGTGGGCCAGCTCGTGATCCACACGTCCGGCGTGCACGGTCTCGACGTGCTCGAGCCCGCGCGCGCGGCCGGCGCGCTCCCGCTCGCGATCCACCCGGCGATGACCTTCACGGGCACGTCGCTGGACCTCGCCCGGCTCTCCGGCTGCCCGTTCGCCGTCACCGCCCCGGCACCCTACCTCCCGATCGCCCAGGCACTGGTGGTGGAGATGGGGGGCGAGCCGTTCGTCGTCGCCCCGGCCGACCGTGCCGCCTACCACGCCGCCCTCACCCACGGGGCGAACCACCTGGTCACGCTGGTGACCCAGGCGCAACGCGTCCTCGCGGCGATGGGGGTGGACAACCCCGGTCGCCTCCTCGCACCACTGGTGCACGCCGCCCTCGAGGGCGCCCTGGCCGACGGCGAGGCGCACCTCACGGGACCGGTGGTGCGCGGCGACGTCGGCACGATCCGCGCGCACCTCGCGGCGCTGGAGGAGATCCGCGAGGACGACATCACGGCTGGCTACCGCGCCATGTGCGCCTTCACGGCCCGGCGGGCGGCGGAGAATGGACGGATCCCGGCGGCGACGGCCCGGGAGATCATCGAGCTCGTGGAGGGGTCGGACGGATGAGGGTCGCCAGGACGCGTGCGGAACTGGCCGAGGCCCTGACGCCGCTCACGGGCAGCCGGGGGCTGGTGATGACCATGGGCGCCCTGCACGAGGGCCACCTCACCCTCGTGCGGCGGGCCGGCGAACTCGCCGACCACGTGGTGGTCGCGATCTACGTGAACCCCCTGCAGTTCGGGCCGGGCGAGGACTTCGACGCCTATCCCCGCACCCTCGAGGCGGACCTCGCACTGCTCGAGCCGGCGGGCGTGGACGTCGTCTTCGCACCCAGCGACGCGGAGGTGTACCCCCGCGAGCCGCTCGTCCGCATCGACCCCGGGCCCGTGGCACGGATCCTCGAGGGGCGGACGCGGCCGGGGCACTTCGCCGGTGTGTTGCAGGTGGTCCACAAGGTCATGAACCTGACGAGGCCCGACTTCGCACTGTTCGGCCGCAAGGACGCCCAGCAGTTGGCGCTCGTCACCACCATGGTCGAGGACCTGGACATGGGGGTGCGGATCGTGCCCGTCGAGATCGTGCGGGATGACGACGGCGTCGCCCGTTCGTCCCGCAACGCCTACCTCAGCGCCGGGGAACGCGTGCAGGCCCGGGCGCTCTCCCGGGCGCTCGCGGCGGGGGCCGCCGCCGCGGCGGCGGGCGGCCCCGCGGCCAGCTTGGCAGCCGCACGTGCGGTGCTCGATGCTGCCGACGGGGTGGATCTCGACTACCTTGTTCTTGTGGACCCGTCCACGTTCACCGACCTCACGGTCGGCGCACCCGTGGGCCTGCTGGCCATCGCCGCCCGGGTCGGACCCACCCGGCTCATCGACAACGCGCTGGTTCCGTTCGAAGGACTGCCATGACATCGCTGCACCGCCCGATGATGATCTCGAAGATCCACCGGGCCACCATCACGGGAGCGGACCTGCACTACGTCGGTTCGATCACGGTCGACGAGGACTTGCTCGAGGCGGCCGACCTGCTGCCCGGACAGCAGGTGGACATCGTGGACGTCACCAACGGCGCGCGGCTGACGACCTACGTGCTGCCCGGCGAGGCCGGGAGCGGGGCGTTGTGCATCAACGGTGCGGCCGCGCACCTGGTCCACGAGGGTGACATCGTGATCCTCATGGCCTATGGGATGCTGAGCGACGCCGAGGCGCACACCTACACGCCCCGCGTCGTGTTCGTGGACGAGAACAACACCCCCATCGACATCAGCGGCGAGCCCGGGAGGGTGCCCGACACCACCGCCGGCCAGGCGCCCAACATGATTCCCTCCGGAGTCTCGTTCCGGGAGTACAGCGGCAACGAACACGCCCGCCACGGCACGGGCGAGCACGACGAGGACGCCCAGGGCGTTTGAGTTTGGGGTCCCACCCACGCACTGACGGCTCGGGCGGGTTCTTCCACAGGGGTGCGTGGCGCTGGTTTTTCCACAGGCTGATTGGTGCTTTTCGTTGTGATTCCGCCATTTCTGGGGTTGTGGTGGTGGGTGTGGGGCGGTAGACTAGAACATACGTTCGGACGTGGAAGTGGCCGAATCTACCGGAGTTGGGCAGGGGGTGGGCGTCGTGCACCGACTCCCCGAGCGTGGTGGCTCACCCGACCGTGTGCCCGCTGGTCTTGATGCCGTGGAGCTCGCGGAGCTGACCGCGTGGGTGGCCCGTCTCGGGGCGATGGACCCGGCTACCTCGGAGGTGGGGAACGTCTCCCGGATCCGGGTGTTGGAGGAACTGAAGGCGGTGTGTGCCGCGGCGCAGGCCCGGGAGGCGGTGGCGTTGCACGACTCCCGCCGGGAGGCTGACGCGGCGCGTGGGGTCCCCGCGGCGCAGCGCGGCCGGGGGGTGGCGGCCGAGATCGCGTTGGCGCGGCGGGATTCGCCGGCGCGGGGGTCACGGCACCTGGGTTTGGCGCGGGCGCTGGTGGACGAGATGCCGCACACGATGGCTGCCCTGCGGGCGGGGGCGATCTCGGAGTGGCGGGCCACCCTGGTCGCGCGGGAAACCGGGTGGTTGCCGGTGGAGGGCCGGGTCCGGGTGGATGAGCTGATAGCGCCGCGGCTCACGGTGGCCGGGGACCAGGCCCTGGCCGCGGAGGCGAAGGCGTTCGCGCAGGCGTGGGACCCGGCCGAAGCGGTGCGGCACCTGCGCCGCGCGGAGGGTGAGCGGCGGGTGTCGATCCGCCCGGCCCCGGACACCATGGTCTACCTCACCGCGCTGGTGCCGATGGTGCCGGGGATCGCGGCGTGGGCGGCGTTGGACCGGGACGCGAAGTCGTTGATCGGCACCGGCGAGGCCGGCGGGCGGGGTCGCGGGCAGGTCATGGCCGCCCTCCTCGTCACCCGTCTCACCGGGCAGGCCACGGCGGGCGCGGTGCCGGTGGAGGTGCACCTCGTCATGACCGACATGTCTCTCCTCGGGAACGCCGGCAGCGTCGGGACCGATGGCGACGGCGGCGACGTGGACCCTGCCCAGACCCCGGCCTGGGTGGTGGGTCACGGGCCCATTCCCGCGGCGGCGGCCCGGGACCTGCTGGACCCCGCCCACGACGAGGCCTCGGGGCGGGCGCGGGTGTGGCTGCGGCGGCTGTTCACGGACCCGGAGTCGGGCCAGTTGGTGGCGATGGACTCACGGCGGCGGCTGTTCGACGGCCAGTTGCGGCGGATGGTCGTGCTGCGGGACGACACCTGCCGCACCCCGTGGTGTGATGCGCCCATCCGCCACGGCGACCACGCCGACCCCCATCGGGACGGCGGGGACACCACCTTCGTGAACGGGTCCGGGTTGTGCGAACGCTGCAACCACGGCAAGGAAACCCCCGGGTGGCGCCACCACGCCGGTCCCGACCGCCTCACCGTCACCACCCCCACCGGGCACACGTACACCACCACCGGCCCACCGCTCGTACGCGGCCTCGCCGGCCGCACACCTGGCAGCCCCGAACCCTCCACCATCGAAACCCGCCTCGCCGAGATCGTCGACTTCCACTACCACCGGCGCGCCGGCTAGCTCGCCCAGCGCCCGTTCACGGCCCCGGACAGGCGGGAATAGAATCGATTGCCACCCGGGACTCGCGACAATCGGAGCCAGGGCGTTCCCTTCGGCTCACCAGGACTCCCAGGGCGGGGGCGGCATGATCGTCCCGGGCGGCACCCAGTACATGACGGCAGGTGACGGGATCCTGCACATCGAGACGCCGCCCGAGGACCTGGTGTTGTCCGGTGGGTTGTTCCATGGTGTGCAGTTGTGGATCAACCTGCCGCGTGCGTTGAAGCGCATCGCGCCGCAGTACCAGGACCTCCAGGTCGAGGGGTCGTCCACGGTGTCGACGGCGGACGGCGGCGCTTTCGTCCGAGTCCTCGCGGGCGAGGTTGACGGTCACCACGGCCCCGGTATCCCGCAGCCCGGGCGCGGCGGCCGAAGCTAGTCCGTCCAGCGCGGGTTGACCGCCTGCAGTGTGAGCGCACCCCCCGAGAGGTTCCGCGCGTCCAGGCCGTGCTCCCGCAGGATGCGGGTGGCGAGGTAGGACCGCACCCCCGAGGCGCAGTGGACCGCGATCGGGCGGCCGGCCGCGGCCACGCGGATCTCGTCTATCCGGTCCCGCACCTGCGTGTGCGGGACGTTGAGTGCCTCGAACACCTTGCCCCGCGAGCACTCCGCCGCCGACCGGACGTCGAGGATGAGGGAGTTCTGCTTGGCCCACTGCAGGTCCTGGGCGTACCAGACCGGCATGGTGCCGTCCAGGATGTTCTGCGCGGTGAAGGCCAGCATGTTCACCGGGTCCTTGGCCGAGCCGAACGGCGGCGCGTAGGCGAGGTCGAGGTCGGCGAGGTCGTCGGCGGTCATGCCCGCCTTGATCGCGGTCGCGAGGACGTCGATGCGCTTGTCGACGCCGTCGCGGCCCACTGCCTGCGCGCCCAGCAGGGTGCCGTCCGGGGCGAACGACCCGATGAGGTGGATCTGCTCGCTGCCGGGGTAGTAGCCGGCGTGTGAGCCGGGGTGGATGTGCACGGTCGTGGACTCGACCCCGTTGGTCCGCAGCATCCGCTGCGAGGCGCCGGTGATGGCGGCGACCATCCCGAAGACGCGCACGATCGCGGTGCCGAGGACTACGGGTGCGGGCTCGCCGTCGGCGGCCCTGCCACGCATGATGGCGTCCGCGGCGAGCCGGCCGTGGCGGTTGGCGGGAGCGGCGAGCGGCACGGGACCGAGGATCTCGACGTCGCCCACGCGCTGGCGCACCTGGACGGCGTCGCCGACGGCCCAGATGTGCGCATCCGAGGTGCGCATCGCGCCGTCGACCGCGATGGCGTCGCGGAAGCCGAGGTCGAGGCCCGCGCGCTTCGCGAGTGCGGTGTCGGGGACCACGCCGGTGGCGACGACGACAACGTCGGCCGGCACAACGGTGCCGTCCGAGAGGGTGGCGACGACGCCGGTCGCCGGGGCGTCGTCGATGGCGACGACGGAGGTCCCCACCCGGACGGTCACCCCGTTGCGCTCCAGCTCGGCCTGCAGGAGGGGGGCGAGTTCGTCGTCGAGTGGCGGCAGGACGTGCGGCGCGAACTCGACCAGGGTGACCTCGAGGCCGCGGTGGGCGAGCGCCTCGACGGCCTCCAGCCCGATGAAGCCCGCGCCGACGACGACGGCGCGCAGCGGGGCACCCTCGTCCAGCTGCTCGCCGGGGCCGTGCCCCCCCTCGAGGCCGGCGAGGTGGGCCATGATCGCGTCCAGCTCCGGGATGGTGCGCAGCGGGAAGACGGCCGGATTGTCCACGCCGCGGATCGGCGGGACCATCGCCCTCGCGCCGGGCGCGAGGATGAGCGCGTCGTAGTCCAGCGTGTAGTCGCCCCGGGGCCCGGAGACCGTGACCGTGCGGGCGGCGCGGTCGATCGCCGTCGCCTCGCTGTTGACCCGCACGTCGAGGTTGAGCTGCGACTTCAGGGTCGCGGGCGTGTGGAGCAGGAGCGACTGCCGCTCGGGGATCTCACCCGAGAGGTGGTAGGGGAGACCGCAGTTGGCGAAGGAGACATGCGGGCCCCTGTCCAGGACGATGATCTCTGCGGCTTCATTGAGACGGCGGGCGCGCGCGGCAGCGCTCATCCCGCCGGCGACGCCGCCGACGATGACGAGTTTCATGTGGTGGGTCCTTAGCTGAGGGAAAGGAAGAGCTTTTCGAGTTTCTTCGGGTCCATGGCCTCTGACGGGTCCTCCATGCACTGGCGCAGGGAACTCGCGATGATCGCGAACCCGGCCTTGTCCAGCGCCTTGGAGCAGGCGGCGAGTTGGGTGACGATGTTCTCGCAGTCCCCGCCCTCGTCCAGCAGCCGGATCACGGCCGCGAGCTGGCCATTGGCGCGGCTCAGGCGGTTGCGGACCGACACCAGGTCCTGTCCTGTCAGTTGCATTCGTGCTCCTTCTACACCTGGGAGCCGCCCGCACTCTGCCATGCGCGCATACCACCCTTCAGTGAGGTGGCGTTGATCCCCTGAACCCGCAGTTCCGACGCGCCCTGCCGGGATCGCGACCCGCTGGCGCACACCACCACCACCGGCCGCCCCTTGAAGCGGTTCGTGGAGCTGGCGAGCCGTGCGAGCGGGATGTGGATCGCCTCGCGCGCGTGTCCTGCCTTCCACTCGTGATTCTCTCGCACATCCACGAGAACGGCACCATCCGTGACGAGTGCCACAGCCTCCTCGGCCTTGACGGCGGCGGGAAGGTTCGTGGGGTCCAGCGGGGTTCGTTTGAGGAAGTCGAAGAGGCCCATGTTTCTCCTGGTTCGAAGGTGGCTCAAGCATAGCAGATACCCCCTGGGGTATACGACACGGCGGTCGCCGGGACCTCGCGTAAAATCACCGGGGTGAGCGCCATCGAGAATCCCGCAACCCGGACCGCATCCGACCAGCCGGAACAGGTCCGGGTCCGCGCGGCGAAGCGCGCGCGCCTCCTCGAGGCCGGCGTCGACCCGTACCCCGTGACGCTGCCGATCACCTCCACCATCGCCGGGGTGCGGGCCACGTACCCGGACCTGGCCGCCGGGGAGGAGACCGACGACGTCGTCGCGCTGGCGGGCCGCGTCATGTACCTGCGCAACTCCGGCCGGCTGTGCTTCGCCACGCTGCAGGACGGGGCGGGCAACACGCTGCAGGCCATGGTGTCCGCCGGCGAGGTGGGGGCCGAGTCGATCGCGGCGTTCAAGGCCGACGTGGACCTGGGTGACCACCTGTTCGTCTCCGGCCGGGTGATCTCCTCGAAGCGCGGCGAGCTCTCGGTCTTCGTGGGCGAGTGGCGCCTGGCGGCGAAGGCTCTTCGCCCGCTGCCGAAGACGTACGAGAACGAGGCGGGGGAGTGGGTGACGCTGTCCGAGGAGGGCCGGGTCCGCCAGCGGTACCTCGACCTGATCATGCGCCCGGAGGCGCGCCGGATGGTGCAGACCCGCGCCGCGGTGGTGAAGTCGCTGCGCGCCAATTTCGACGAGCGGGGCTTCCTGGAGATCGAGACCCCGATGCTCCAGACCCTGCACGGGGGCGCGGCGGCGCGCCCGTTCGTCACCCACATGAACGCGTTCGACACCGACCTGTTCCTGCGCATCGCGCCCGAACTCTTCCTCAAGCGCGCCGTCGTGGGCGGGATCGACCGCGTCTTCGAGATCAACCGCAACTTCCGCAACGAGGGCTCGGACTCGGAGCACGCCCCCGAGTTCGCCATGCTCGAGGCCTACGAGTCGTACGGCAGCTACGACACCATGGCCGCGCTGACCCGGGACCTCGTGCAACGGGCGGCGCGCGACGCCGTCGGCGGCGAGGTGGTCACCCTGGCGGACGGCTCCGAGTACGACTTCTCCGGCACCTGGGCCGAGATCACGGTGATCGAATCGCTGTCCGACGCGCTCGGCCGAGAGGTCGACCCGCTCATGTCCCGGGAGGAACTCGCTCGCATAGCGGAGTCGGCCGGGGTGGAGGTGGCGCCCCACCACGGCCCCGGGAAGATCATCGAGGAGCTGTGGGAGACCCTCGTGGGGGACCACCTCCACCTGCCCACCTTCGTGCGGGACTTCCCCGTGGACACCTCCCCCCTCACCCGCGCGCACCGCGCCAAGCCCTCTCTGGTGGAGAAGTGGGACCTCTACGTGCGTGGCTTCGAGCTCGCGACGGCGTACTCCGAGCTGGTGGACCCGGTGGTGCAGCGCGAGCGGTTCGAGGCGCAGGCGCTCGCGGCCGCGGCCGGGGACCCGGAGGCCATGGTGTACGACGAGGACTTCCTCCAGGCGATGGAGTACGGGATGCCCCCCGCCGGCGGCATGGGCATGGGCCTCGACCGCCTGCTGATGGCGCTGACCGGGTACGGGATCCGCGAAACGATCACGTTCCCGCTGGTCAAGCGCCTCTGATGTCCGTCCTGGACTCCACCAACCCGTATCGACCGGGCGCCGGCATCTCCCCGCCGGTGCTCGCCGGCCGCGACGTGCTCCTCGGCGAGTTCGCCGGCGTGGTGCACGAGGTGGCCGCCGGGCGCGAGGGCCAGCGCCCGTGGGTTATCACCGGGACGCGCGGGGTGGGCAAGACCGTGCTCCTGCTCGAGATGCTGCAGCGCGCCCACGACGCCGGTTGGGTCACCGCCCACGTCGAGGCGGGTCCGCCGGGCTCGCTGGCCGCCGGCCTGACCCGTGCGCTCTACATCCCCCTCCGCCAGGCCGCCGGCCGCGGCCGGGCGGCGCAGGAACGTGGCGAACGCGGCGCCGGCGCGGCGCTCCGGCGGCTCCTGGCGGTCTTCTCCGCGTTCAAGTTCACGGTGGACAGCGGTGGCAAGCTCACCTTCGGGGTTGACGTCGACCCCGCCGCGGCGGTCGAACTCAGCGGCGACCTCGGCACGGACCTCCACCAGCTGCTCCGGTCCCTTGGGGAGTGGGCCCGCGAGGACGGTTCGCCCGTCCTCCTGACGATCGACGAACTCGACGCCGCCACCCCGGAGGACCTCAACGGGCTGAACAAGGCGCTCCACCTCCTCGGTCATGAGGACCTGCCGGTGCCGGTGCAGGTGGTCGCCGCCGGCCAGCCCAGCCTGCCCGGCATCCTCGCCCGCGCCAACGCCTACGCGGAGCGGCTGTACGTCTTCCGCCACATCGGGGCACTGGACGGCGCCGCGGCCGCCGTCGCACTCGCCGCCCCCGCCGCCCACCTGGGCGTCACCTGGGCGCCCGACGCCGTCAGCCTCGCCATTTCGGAGTCGTGGGGCGTGCCGTTCTTCCTGCAGTCCATCGGGCGGTTCGCATGGCAGTTGCGCGACGCCGCCACGATCACACGGGCCGACGCCGCGGCGGCCGCCGAACTCGCGTTCGCTGACGCGGAGGGACTCTTCCTTGCCCGGTGGGAGCGTTCCACGGCCGCCCAGCAGGCCCTGGTCGGCGCCCTCGCGGCGCTCGGGGGTGAGGCGGCACTGGGTGACGTGGCCGCGCGGCTCGGCCGGACGCCGGCGAGCCTCGCGCGAGTGCGGGCCGACCTCGTGGCCTCCGGCGTTGTCGAGGTCCCGGCCCCGGGCCGGCTGACGTTCACGCTGCCGGGGTTCGCGGAGTTCGTCGCCGGGCGGTCGGTCAGCGGCTGAGGGTGCCGGGGCGGCGGTCCTGCCGGGCGTGGCGCGCGAGCTGCGCGTGACGGACGTGGGCCTGCACCACCTGCTCGGCCTCGGAGAAACCGAGGGGCTGGCAGCCCTTGCCGACGAGGTCGGTGATCATGGCGACCTCGTTGCGGGCCAGGCTCACGCCACGGCGCACTAGCGTGGCCGGGGGCTTCCGTGCCTCGCCGAGGTCGCGAGCGAGGCGGAAGAAGAACGTCTGGATGCGCGACCGCACGATGCAGATGGCGTCCGCCAGGATGTCCTCGGCGCGGCACTCGTCCACGATCTCCGCGGCGAAGATGCCCTCCGCGATCACGATCGGTGCGCCCTGCAGGTCCAGGCTGGTCATGCCGGTGCGGCGGCTGGTGGGGATGTCGTAGATCGGGATGTCGCTCCGGCCCGTGCGGCACAGCGTGACCAGGGCGTCCATCGCGCCCGCCTGGTCCCAGCACAAGGGGGAGTCCCAGTCGACGATGCCGTAGCGGCGCGGCAGCGACGGGTGGTCCTGATCCAGGTAGAAGTCGTCCAGGCTGACCACCGGCAGGCCGAGCCGCCGCGTCAGGGACGTCTTCCCCGAACCGGAGGGGCCCGTGAGCAGCACCACGCGGGCGGAGGGGTGCCGGAAGCCGGTCGGGAGGTCGAACAGGCCGTCCTGCGGTGGGGTCACCGGCAGGGCGTCGTCGGTCGCGGCCACGGCTCCTCCTCGGGGATCTCGGCCAAGTTTACCGGGGCGCCACGCGCCGGCACGACCTCGCCCAGCGCTCAGGTCACGTCAGCGTCCACCCAGTCGAACGTCCGGGTGACGGCCTTCTTCCAGAGCCGGTAGGTGCGCTCGCGCTCGGCGTCGGCCATCCGCGGGCTCCAGCGCCGGTCCTCCGCCCAGTTGTCGACGACGTCCTGCTCGCCGTCCCAGAACCCGACGGCGATGCCCGCCGCGTAGGCCGCGCCCAGCGCCGTCGTCTCGGCGACCCGGGGCCGCACGACGTCCACGCCGAGGATGTCGGCCTGGAACTGCATGAGAGCCTCGTTGGCCACCATGCCGCCGTCCACCTTCAGCTCCGTGAGGGCGACGCCGGAGTCCGTATTCATCGCGTCCAGCACCTCCCGTGTCTGGAAGGCCGTGGCCTCGAGGGCGGCGCGGGCGATATGGCCCTTGTTGACGAACCGGGTGAGGCCGACCAGCGCGCCTCGGGCGTCCGAACGCCAGTAAGGGGCGAACAACCCTGAGAAGGCCGGCACGAAGTACGCGCCGCCGTTGTCCGCGACCGTCGCGGCGAGCGCCTCCACCTCGGCGGCGGAGGAGATGATGCCCAGGTTGTCGCGCAGCCACTGCACGAGCGATCCCGTGACGGCTATCGAGCCCTCCAGCGCGTACACGGCCGGTTGCTCGCCGAGTTGGTAGCACACGGTGGTCAGCAGCCCGTTCTCGGACCTGACCGGCGCCGTCCCGGTGTTGGCCAGCATGAAGTTGCCGGTGCCGTAGGTGTTCTTGGCCATGCCGGGCTCGAAGCACGCCTGCCCGAACGTGGCGGCCTGCTGGTCCCCGAGGATACCGGCGATCGGCACCCCGGTCAGCATCCCGTGTTCCCGGCCCACCCCGTACACCTCCGAGGAGGAGCGGATCGCGGGGAGCATCGCGAGCGGGATGCCCATCTCGGTCGCGATCGACTCGTCCCAGTCGAGGGTGCGCAGGTCCATCAGCATGGTCCGCGAGGCGTTGGTGACGTCCGTGACGTGCACGCCGCCCTCCACGCCGCCCGTCATGTTCCACAGCACCCAGGAGTCCGTGTTCCCGAACAGCAGGTCACCGGCCGCGGCGCGCTCCCGGGCGCCGGGAACGTTGTCGAGGATCCACCTCACCTTGGGCCCGGAGAAATAGGTGGCCAGCGGCAGGCCCACCCGGTCCTTGTACCGGTCAGCACCCGCTTCCCCGGCCAGCTCCGCGCAGATCCGGTCCGTGCGGGTGTCCTGCCACACGATCGCGTTGTACACGGGCACGCCCGTGTGCCGGTCCCACACCACCGCCGTCTCGCGCTGGTTGGTGATGCCCACGGCGGCGATGTCCAGCGCGTTCAGCTCCGCTCGGGACAGCGCCTGGGCCACCGCCTCGCGTACGTTGCGCCAGATCTCCGCCGGGTCGTGCTCCACCCAGCCGGCGCGGGGGAGGAGTTGCTCGTGTTCCAGCTGGCCGACTGAGACGATCGTCCCGCCGTGGTCGAAGATGATGGCCCGCGAGGAGGTGGTGCCCTGGTCGATCGCCAGCACGTGGCGCGCGGTCACCTCGTCACCTGCCCGCGGTCACCGGCACGATGTCGCCGCCGCGCAGGCGGATCGCGGCCGCGGCGGCGTCGGTGTCCTCCAGTTCGGCCGCGTCCCTCGACTCCGCGGCCCTGCGGTAGGACGCCTCCTCGCCCTCGCGGGCGGCCTCGTCCCAGCCGAGCAGCGGCGCCATGATGGCGGAGACCTCCGCGAGAGCTCCCACACCGCGGTCGCGGGTCTCGAAGGCGAGTCGCACCCGGTGGCGCAGCACGTCCTCGAGGTGCAGCGCGCCCTCGTGGGTGACGGCGTACGCCACCTCCGCGCGCAGGTAACTGGGGGCGGCGGCGAGGGGCTGGGCGAGGGTCCGATCCGCCTCCACCAGGTGGAGGAGTTCGTCGATGGCGGAGCCGTACCGCGAGAGCAGGTGCTCCATGCGGCGCTCGTCCCACCCGTACGTCGCCCCGATCCGCGGGGCCAACCGCTTGAGCGCCTCGAGGCCGGTTGCCCCCACCAGCGGGGTGCGCTCCGTGACGGACGGCAGCGACCGCGCGCGGGCCCCGAGCGCGAAGTCGACCGCGTCCCGGGCCATCACCCGGTAGGTGGTCAGCTTCCCGCCGGCGATCGAGATCAGCCCGTCGGCCACCCGCGTCACGGTGTGCTCGCGCGAGATCTTCGCGGTCTTCGACGCGTCCTTGGTTCCCGGCTGCAGCAGTGGGCGCAACCCGGCCCAGGTCCCGATGATGTCGTCGCGGGTCAGGTTGGACGACAGCACCGAGTTCGCGTGCTCCAGCAGGTAGTCGATGTCCCGGCTGGTGGCCACGGGATGCACGAGGTCCTCGTGCCACGGTGTGTCCGTGGTCCCGATCACCCAGTAGTCGGGCCACGGGATGATGAACAGCACGGACTTCTCGGTCCGCAGGAACATGCCCGTCTTCCCCCGGATGCGGTCGCGCGGCACCGCGATGTGCGCGCCCTTCGACGCGAGCACCCGCAGCCCGGCGTCGGTGTCGGCGAGCGCCTGGGTCTTCTCGGTCCACACGCCGGTGGCGTTGATGACCTGCTCGGCCCGGATGGCGTGCTGCGCGCCCGTCTCGTGGTCGACGACGACGACGCCGTTCACCCGGCCGCCGTCGTCGTGCGTGACGTCCACCACCTCGGTCCGTGAGGCCGCGAGCGCCCCGTACTGCACGGCGGTCCGCACCAGGGTGAGCACGAGGCGGGAGTCGTCGACGCGGGCGTCGTAGAAGCGGATCGCTCCGATGAGGCTGTCGCTGCGGGCGTCCGGGAAGGTCTCGATCGCGGCCTCGCGGGAGAGGTGGTGCTGGAACGGGACGGTCTTCTTCCGGTTGCCCAGTAGCGCGAGGGCGTCGTACAGCCCCACGCCGACGGCCGAGTAGGTACGTTCGATGACCCGCTGCCTCAGCGGCCAGAGGAACGGCTGTGCCGTGACGAGGTGGGGCGCGATCGAATCGAGGAGCAGGCCACGCTCCTTGAGGGACTCGGCCACGAGCCGGAAGTCGGAGAAGAGGGCGTCGACGAGGAAGGCATGTTCCCGGAATGACTCCGCCAGTTGCGGGAGGTCGGAGTACTTCAGCAGGTACCGCAGCCCGCCGTGCACCAGGCGGGAGGAGCGCGACGACGTGCCGGCGGACCAGTCCTGCGCCTCGACCATCCCCACCCGCAGGCCTCGGGTGGCGGCGTCCAGCGCGATCCCGGCGCCGGTGATCCCACCCCCGACCACGAGGATGTCCAGTCCGTCCGCGTCGGTCATGGCGGCGAGGGCGTTCTGCCTGCTTGCTTGGTTGAGTCGTGATGATGGCACGTGGACTCCCGGGTGCTCGTGGCGTGTTCCTCCATTGTCCGTTCGGCGCGGCCGTCGCACCGGCCGGATCGGCACCGAGTCGCGGATGGTGGCGCGGTGGACGCCGATTCGGGTACGGGTGTACCAAGTGAGATGATGGGGCCCATGGACAACCTCCGAGTGCGGCCGGCGACGCCCCACGACGCCCTGGCCATCCGGGACCTGGTGGCGCCGTACGCCAACCACGAGCGCCACATCCTGATCCCGCGCGACCTCGTCGGCTACTTCGAGGCGATTCCGGAGTTCGCTGTCGCCGAGGCCCGGGTGGACGGCGAGTGGCAGGCGGTCGGCTGCGGGGCGCTGCACGTGATGTGGGAGCACCTCGGCGAGGTCCGCACCCTCGCCGTCGACGCCGGCCACCTGCGCCGCGGCGTCGGCCACGCGCTCCTCGAGCACCTGCTGGAGCGGGCCCGCGAGTACCGGCTCTCGCAGGTCTTCTGCCTCACCTTCGAGGTTGACTTCTTCGCCCGGCACGGCTTCGAGGTGGTCACGGGACCGGTGGTGGAGCCGGAGGTGTTCGCCGAGATGCTGCGGTCCCACGACAACGGCGTGGCCGAGTTCCTCGACCTCGCGCGCGTGAAGCCCAACACCCTCGGGAACACGCGGATGCTGCTCCACCTCGACCAGTAGCGAACCCGGACACAACGGACCGGATCGCCGCGGCGTCAGTCGAGGATCGCGCGGATCCCCTCAAGGGTTTCCGGCACGAGGGCGAACCACGCCCACGGGCCGCGGCGCTCGCGCCGCAGGAGCCCCGCCGTCGTCATGATCTTGAGGTGGTGGCTCACCGTCGGCTGCGAGAGCCCGACGGCGGCCGTCAGGTCGCAGACGCACGCCTCGTGGGCGTCGGCGGTGCGGATCAGGCCGAGCAACTGGAGGCGCACGGGGTCCGCCACCGCCTTCAGGAGCGTGGCGCGGTCCTCCGCGGTGGCGCGGTCGAGGGCCGGCGTCAGGGCGCCCGGCCGGCACGCCGCGAGTGCGGTGTCGAGCAGCAAAGGTTCACCCATGCGGCACCTCCTGGTTGGTCCACGTCCATGGTGGCATGCGAGGACGCCACCGTGCCAGTGTGCTACATTGACGATCGTCAATGCGAGGGGTGGTCATGACGGAGACAGCACGCGCGGAGTCCCGCGAACTGGTCGGGAAGCTCTCGACCCTGGATCGGTACCTGCCGGTCTGGATCGGGCTGGCCATGGTGGCAGGGCTACTCCTCGGCCGCCTCGTGCCGGGCCTGAACGACGTCCTTGACGCGGTGAAGATCGGCGAGACCTCGCTGCCGATCGCCGTGGGCCTGTTGCTGATGATGTACCCGGTGCTCGCGAAGGTGCGCTACGACGAGCTGGGCCGTATCACC
>JADGOQ010000099.1 GCA_017882885.1 Actinomycetales bacterium
ACCTCCGCCTGGAGCCAGAACGCCAGCCGCGCCGGACGGCGGAGGCGCTGCCCAATGAGTTCCGGCAGCGTACGGCCAGTGACCAACCCCAGCTTCGCGGACTGGTACTGGACCAGCACCGCCATCATGTTGGCCAGCACGATCACCCACACCAACAGGAACCCGTATCGTGCTCCGGCGGTGATGTTGGCCGCAACATTGCCCGGATCGACGTACGCGATCGCGGCGACGAAAGCAGGACCCAACAACGGCAGGATGCGACGAGGGCCGCGAACGCCTGTGTCGGACACCATGCACGCCTCCTCGACCCGCAAGAAGTTCCTCACGCCGATACTGCCGTTCAGTACAGCACACGAACGCACCGACGCGTAGTCGTCGGGAACGGCGTGCTGTCGTACGGTGGGAGCGGGAAGGCGGAGGAGGTGCAGCGTGCTAGTGGACACCGTTGTCGGACCGGGGCGCCTGGTCGTCGATGCCGCCTCCGAACCCCGGGCAGTCCTCGTTCTGGGCCACGGCGCCGGGGGAGGGGTCGACGTGTTCGACCTGGAGGCACTCGCCACGGCGCTGCCGCCCCTTGGGATCAGTGTCCTGCGGTTCGAGCAGCCCTGGCGCACGGCGGGGAAGAAGGTCGCCGGCGCGGCGCAGGGACTGGACACGGCCTGGCGGGCGGCGCTCGACGTCGTCGCAGCGGGCTGGGACGAACTGCCGCTGGTCGTCGGCGGGCGAAGCGCCGGGGCGCGGGTGGCCTGCCGGTGCTACGCCTTTCCGGCGCGTGGCGTGGTGGCCTTGTCGTTCCCGCTCCATCCCCCGGGCATGCCGGAGAAGTCACGGTTCGCCGAGCTCGCGGGGGTGGCTGCCCCCGTGCTGATCGTCCAGGGCGAGCGCGATCCCTTCGGGACCCCGGCGCAGGTGCGTGCGGCACTCCCGGGGCGCGAGGTGGTTGAGATCGGCGGGGCGGCGCACTCGCTGGGTCCGACCCGGAAAGCCGATGACGCGACGCGGCGTGCCCGGGAGATCACCGGGCCGGTGGCCCGCTTCGTTCGCGAGCTCGTGGGCATCTGACGACAATGCGGCCCCGCACCTATGCACGGCCCGCCGTGGGGTGTTCAATGGGCGCATCGACCTCACAGGGGGGGTCGCGAGATGAGGGGGGGTCCTGATGTACAGGATCGAGCATGAGGCGCTGGCCGCCATTCGGCCGGTGAAGGAATCGGTGGAGGACCAACTGCTTGCGAAGGCCGGCGTGGTCGGTGTCGACATCGGTGAAAAGGTGAGCAACGGCAAGAACACCGGTGAACTCAGCATCATCGTCTTCGTGGAGGCGAAGAAGTCCAAGGAGGATCTCGGCGCGCGCGATCTCATCCCCAAGCAGATGGACGGGGTCAAGACCGACGTCCAGGAGTTGGTGATCGAGCTCCAGCCCGCGAGGCAACTCCTCGACATCAGCGCACAGGTGGACGGCGCCGCGTATCCGACGCTCACGGGCGGCATCAGCATGGGTCCGGTTCGCACCGTCTACCTGACACCGCCCGATGTGCCCACGGCCGGCAACTATGTGTTCGTCGGCACGCTCGGGGCCATGGTGCGCGACCGGGCGACCGGCGCGACCATGGCGATGACCAACTTCCACGTTGCCTGCGTCAACAACGGTTGGGCCGTGGGCGATCGCATGGTGCAGCCGTCGCGGGTGGACGGCGGCAACCCGGCCACCCAGCAGTTCGGCGCCCTGACACGGGCGGTGCTCTCCGAGAACGTTGACGGCGCCGTGGTGACCGTGGACGCCGGGCACGCCTGGGACTACACCGTCGCCGGCATCGGCGACGTCGCGGGCAGCACGCCGGCAACCGTCGGCATGGCCGTCCAGAAGCGTGGACGGACCACCGAGCACACGTTCGGCACCGTCGCCTCGACGGACTTCACCCTCAGCATCGACTACGGTGACGGACTCGGTACCCGGACGCTGCGCCACCAGATCCGCATCGACACGAACACGACACTCTCGGCGCGGTTCTCCGATCATGGCGATTCCGGTTCGGTCGTCATGGACATGAGCCGCAACGTCGTCGGACTGCTCTTCGCCGGGTCGAACGACGGCAGCATGACCTTCGCCAACCCGATCGCGGTCGCCCTCGACGAACTGGGCGTTGACCTCCTGATCCGGCCGGCCACCGTGGTCACCCGTCCGCTCATCCGGTGTCTCGACACGCGCCTGTCGGTGTGCCAGATCAACTCCCGGCTGGTGGTCTGCGAAATCCGCACCCGCCCGGCGATCTGCGAGATCGTGACCCGCCCGGCGATCTGCGATCTCGCCACCCGAACGGTCGTCTGCCTCCCCACCCGGGCCGTGTGCCCGACACGGACGGCGATCTGCGAGGTGCAGGTCAGCCGCCCGACCTGCGAGCTGCTCACCCGTGGCGGCTGCGGTGGGGGCGTCATCAACCCCGGTGACATCGTCAACCCCGGTGAGGTCCTCAACCCCGGTGACTTCATCAACCCCGGCATCGGCGGCCGTTTCGGCTCGCAGTACGCCGCGGGAGATGTCACGTCCGAGGCGGACTACTGGGCCGGCTACCTTGCCGCGCTCGAGGAGATCGCGGCGGCTGACGAGCAGGAGGAAGGCGGGACCAGCTGATCTCGGCCACCATCCCGGGACTGCTGGTACGCGGCGTCGCCGCAGGGGTCGTCGACGCCGGTGCCGTCCTGGAGGGGGCGGTCGCCGTGTACCCGCAGTCCCGCAGCAACGTCGTCCACCGGGTCGAGGCGCGCGGCCAATCGGTGGCGTACATCAAGCAGCGGGGCATGGCCTCGCTGCTGGACGGGGACGACGCCGTCGCCAACGAACGCCGCGTCCTCACCCTGCTCGGGCGCTTGGGTTGCGCCCCGCGACTGCTGCCCGTCGAGGACCCGGGGGCCGTGTGGGTGATGGCGGCCGACGGCGTGCCCATCTCCGCGCTGTCGGACAATCCGTCGCACCTGCACGCGGCGTGCCGGGCTGTGGCCGGCGCCCTCGTCGAGCTGCACCAGCACCGGACCGGTGGTCCCGGCGACGATCCCGAGCGCGCCGCGCCCACCGCCCCCGCCCCGTGGGCGCTGAGCCCGGACGTGCTGCCCGCCTCGATGCAGGGCAGCCCGGTGGGATCCGCGTGCGGAGCCGTTCTGGCGGCCGCCGCGGAACCACGAGTGCGGCGCGCCCTCGATCTGGCCGCCTCGCAGTGGCGCCCCCGCACCTGGACCCACGGCGACCTCTCGGCCGGGAACGTGATCGTGGCGGCCGAGGCGGAGGCGGAGGCCGGGGTCGGGACCAAACGGTACCGGGCGATCCTTGTCGACTTCGAGGGGGCGGGGATCGGTGACCCCGACTGGGACCTCGTCACGGTGGTGGCGACGGTCCAGAACCTGGGCTCCGACCCCGCGACCGGGCAGTCCGCGGCCAACGAGCTGTTGACGGAGTACTGGCGGGCCGGCGGGCCGGGGAGGTTGAGCGACGCCCTGTTCGTGGTGCGTGTCCTGCAAACGGCGTGGCAACTGGCGGCCGTGTCCAGCTCATCGGCCGTCCGCCCCGAAGGCCACCCGAGCTCGGGCGCTCCAGGAGCGGTGGACGTCCAGGTGGGCGAGTTGCTCGACATCGTCCGCGGCCACGCCGCGTCGGCGCTCCGCTCCCAGGGCGTCCCCGAGGGTGGGGATCGATGACCGCCACCATCGTCCCCGGCTTCCCGCCGGAACACGCCGCGGTGCTCGGCCGGGCTGTCACCCTCGCCGCGGACACACGCCCGGCCAACGCGGAGGACCTCGCGAACCTGCTCTACGCCCGCTGGTACGCCGCCCCCACCGGACCTCCCCAACACGTCGATCCCACTTGGCCCCCCATGGCGGGGTTGCTCCGCGAGGGGCACGATGCGACCCTCGCCTGGCAGCCGGCGGTCGTCATCAGAGTGGGCGCGGGCGGCGTCGTGGTCGTCCGGGATGCGAGCGGGAGTCCCCGCGCACTGATCCGGGGCGCCTACACGCATGAGGCCGGCAGCGCCGCGGCAGGCCTCGCACCGCAGGTCGGCGAGCATCTCCGCGTCATTGCCAGGTCGGGAGCGGTGGTGACGGAGGGCTGGTGGCGGACTTGGGGCGGTGGTTGGGATCCGCGGTCGGCGCCCGGCGGCGTCACGCGCGTGTACCTGAGCCCCGACGTCAACCGCCTCCCGGCCCTCGCCGGCGCGGTGACAGCGCTCCTGGAGCACATGGGGAGCCCCTGGATGGTCAAGGCGGGCGTGAGCGCGGCAACCCTCGACCGCCCGGACGGTTTCGTGATCTACTTCCGCGACGCCGACGCGGATGCCCTGCTCGACCCCATTGCCCGGCGCACGGTGGGGTTGGTGCGCCGCCTGCCGGGGCCGCCGATGACGTCATCCGTCGCCGACGGCGTCGCCTGGGCGCAGGATCCCGGCGACGGGCGGAGTTTCGGGGAGCACAGGTGCGCACTCGTCGCGGCCGCCCTGGTCCCGGCCGACCCGATGGCCGACCCGCTCGACGCAATTGCGCGGGCATTCGCGGCTGCCGGGGTGGATCCGGGCGCGCCGCATCTGCGCGGCACCGGGACGGGTGTGACGGTGCCGTGACCGGGACAGGGACGTGGGTCGACCCGTCGGACGAACACGTGCAGGACCCTGAACCGGTCCTGCGCGACGCACTCGACAGGTGCATCGACGCGCTCACCGGGAGCGTGATCCGCTCCGGCGACCGGGCGGGTTGGTTGAGCTGGGAACTCGCGGCTGACGGTGAGCCACACCGGATGGTCGGCGGGAACGCAAGCCTGTACGACGGCGACGCCGGTGTGGCCTGGGCACTCGTACAGCTCGCGAGGGTGCCGGGCCGGGGCGATCTTCTCGATCTGGCGGTGCGCACCGCACGAACCGCGGCGCGCACGGGCGCGAACCTGCGTTCCGGGGGACTGCTCGACGGCACCGCGGGTGTCGCCGTTGGTCTCGCGGCCGTGGCCGCGGCTTCCGGCAGCGCGCCGGGCACTTCGGTCGGTCTCCTGGCGCCCGAGGCATTGCCTGCCAGCGACCTGACCAGCGGGCTGGCGGGCCTGCTGATCGCGCAGTCACGCGCCGGCTCCTGCGGGCCGCGGACGCTCGAGGCTGTCGACATCCTGCGCGGGAGGGCCCGGAGCGACCCCCTCGGTGTGTGCTGGCCCGACCCCCTCGCCTCGGACCCGGTCGAGGGGCGACCACTGTGCGGCATGTCCCACGGGAACAGCGGGATCGCGCTGGCGCTGGCGGAGGCGGCCGCCGCCCACCCGGCGTGCAACGCCCGGGCCTCCGCTCTCGCGGCGGAGGCGATGCGGTGGGAATCGGCGTGGTTCGAACCGATGAAGGGCGGCTGGCCGGACCTCCGGGTGGACCCGCCCGGCTTCCCGGCCCTGTGGTGTCACGGCGCGGCGGGCATCGGGGCGGCGCGACTCAGGATGCTGGACCTGTGCGAGGCCGGGCTCGATCTCCCCATCCCGGCGGACACGCTGCGGGCCGAGGCTGAGGTGGCCGTCCAGGCGTGCGGCGCCGACCTGTCGCTCGTGGTGCAGGGCCTCGAGCGGGGTACCGGTCAGCTCGCGGGTGGCCTCACGTTGTGCCACGGTCTCGGTGGACCGCTCGATGTGCTCGCGTTGGCGCACGAGCTGTGGGGGGTCAAGGCACACCTGGAGGCGGCACGGCACTTTGCGGCGGCGATTGTGCGAGTTCTGGGAGACGACCCCCTGGCGTGGCCCGCGGGTGTGCGCGCCCCGGGCAGCGCGGGACTGTTCGTGGGGGTGGCCGGTGCCGCCGTCGTCCTGGCGCGTCTCGTGCACCCCGAACTGGGGTTGGCCAGTCCGTCGCTGCTTGTCTGAGAGCGCCCCTCCTTGTGCGCGGTCCCGGCTGGGTGTTGGATTGTCCCCGCAACCTGTGCGTTGCCGGGATCACGGGAAAGGGGCACCTGATGGCGACCGAGGACGATGGTGGGAGGCGCGCGGAGGTTCGCGCGGTCAAGGAGGCTGTCGAGGACGAGCTGCTCGCCCGTCCGGGAGTCGTCGGAGTCGACATCGGCGAGAAGGTGACCAAGGGTGAGGACACCGGTGAGCTCGGCATCATCGTCTACGTCACCGAGAAGAAGCCGGAGGAGGAACTCGCCGCGGACGACGTCATCCCCGTCGAGTTCCGGGGCGTCAAGACCGACGTACGGGAGCTGACCGTCGAACTGCAGTAGCACACGGACACCGCAGGCGGCGTAGGCTTGTGAAATACCCCCTGGGGTACCACTCCACAGGGTCTTCCGAGGACGACGGGATGCGGACATGATGGACTGGGATGACATGCGCGGCGTGGGCATGGGTGGGATCGGCATGGGCTGGGGGATGCTGTTCGGCCTCCTGCTGCTTGCCGGCCTGGGGGTGCTGATCGTCGTGCTCGTGCGCGCCTACGGCGGCGGGGTGCGACCGGGGCCCGGGGCACCACCGGTCTACGGTCCACCGATCGGGAGTGGCCCGGACACCGGAGTCGGCAGGGCCAGGGACATCCTCGCCGAGAGGTACGCCCGCGGCGAGATCGACACCGAGGAGTACCAGGAGAGGTTGCGCCACCTCGGGGCGTCCTGAGCGTGGAGCCGATCTCCCGGCGGCATGATGAGCTTCCGATTGACGGCAAGGAGTTCGACCACGAGCGTGTGGACCAGCAGGTTCGGCACGGCGACACACCGTCTACCACTGCCACATCCTCGACCACGAGGATGCCGGCACGATGGGGGTCGTGGAAGCCACCTAGGCCGTGCGGCCGGGCTCGCTGGAGTGGGACGGGCAGGGCGGGCCGGAGTGGCCGCATACTTTCCCAATGGAATCCTTTGGAGCGGCGAGGGCGGGTCTGCCGCGTGTCCTGATCGTGGATGACGAGGCACCGTTGGCGCGGGTGGTCGCCAGCTACTTCGAGCGGGACGGTTTCGAGGTGACGGTGGCGGGCGACGGCGAAACGGCCATCGCGCTCGCACGGGAGTGGGATCCCGCGGTCCTCGTGCTGGATCTCGGCCTGCCCGGGGTTGACGGGATCGAGGTCTGCCGCGCTGTCAGGACGTTCTCGGACTGCTACATCATCATGCTCACCGCCCGGGTGGAGGAGGTGCACAAGCTCGTGGGTCTCTCGGTCGGCGCTGACGACTACATGACGAAACCGTTCAGTCCGCGTGAGTTGCTCGCGCGGGTCCGGGCCATGTTGCGGCGGCCGCGCCGCAGCACGGAGCCGGCACACGAGGTGGTGTCCTTCGGAGGCCTGACCCTGGACGTGGCGGGCCGGGAGGTTCGCCTGGCGGGGGATCCGGTGGAGCTGACGCGCACGGAGTTCGACGTGCTTGCCGCCCTGGCGTCACGGCCGCGAACAGTCTTCACGCGCCGTCAGCTGATCGATGCGGTCTGGGGCGAGGGTTGGGTCGGCGACGAGCACCTGGTGGACGTGCACGTCGGCCACCTGCGCCGCAAGCTCGGTGACGATCCGGCTGATCCGAGGTACGTGCGAACGGTTCGCGGCGTGGGCTATCGAATGGGCGCTGGACAATGACGGCGACGGCGTCGTGGGGCCTGGCGCCTCGGCTGCTGGCCGCCACCCTCGCGGTGGTCCTCGTCGCCGCTGCCACGGCGTGGGCGGTGGCGGTGGCGATCGGGCCGGGCATCTTCCATGACCACATGGTCGCCAGCGGCACGCACGATCCCGCGGTCCTCCTGCACGCGGAGCGGGCGTTCCGCGACGCTTCGGTGCTCTCCATAACGCTGGCGCTTTGTGCCGCCCTGGTCGCCGCGGTGGCGGTGAGCCTCTTCCAGACCAAGAGGGTGGCCCGGTCCCTGGCATCGGCGACAGCCGCGGCCCGCCGGGTGGCGGTGGGAGAGTATGACGCCGTGGTGCCGTCCGAGGGACTGGGGCGCGAGTTCAGCGAGATGGCCGAAGCGTTCAACATGATGGCGAGGGATCTCGGTGCCGTCGAATCCAGCCGGACACGGATGCTGGGTGACCTGGCCCACGAGATGCGCACCCCGATTGCCACACTCGACGCCTACCTCGAGGCGATCATCGACGGCGTCAACGAGCCGGATGACGAGACCCTTGCGTTGCTGCGCGCCCAGGTGGCGCGTCTAGCCCGCCTGGGCGAGGACGTTGCGCTGGTGACCACGGCGGAGGAGGGCGGGCTGACGATGCGCCGCGCCCCACTCCGTGTCTCCCGGATCGTCGACGACGCCAGTTCGCACGCGGCGGCGCGCTACGCAGAGCGCGGCGTCCAGCTGGACGTGCGGGTCACCGACCCGGCCGGAGCATCCGTGGTGGACGCCGACGCCGACAGGCTCGGCCAGGTGTTCACCAACCTGCTGGACAATGCGTCGCGGCACACCCCGGCCGGCGGCCGGGTGGAGGTGGTGGCGGACCGCGACGGCGACTCGGTGCGAATCAGGGTGACCGACACCGGCGAGGGCATCGCGCCGGAACACCTTTCCCATGTCTTCGAGCGCTTCTATCGGGTCGACACCGCCCGGGACCGCGCCCACGGCGGATCCGGTGTCGGCCTGGCAATCGTCCAGGCGATCGTGCGCGCCCACGGCGGCAGCGTGACGGCCGCGAGCGACGGCACCGGCCGGGGGGCCACGTTCACCGTCACGCTGCCCCTCGATCGGAGCGTTGCCGGTGGTGCGAGCGGGTAACGTGCCCCCATGGCGACCAACGCAACCGTTCTCACGGTCGACGGCCCGCACGGCCCGCGCGAGGTCCGGATCTCGAGTCCGGACCGGGTGCTCTGGCCGGAACTCGGCCTCACCAAGCTGGACCTCGCGCGCTACATCGCGGCGGTCGGTGGCCCGTTCGTCGCCGCCAATGGTGACAGGCCCGTCTCGCTGCAGCGCTTCCCCGACGGGATCGACGGCGAGATGTTCTTCTCCAAGAACCCTCCCAAGGGCGCCCCGGACCACGTCCGCTCGGTCACGGTGACCTACCCGAGCGCGCGCGCCCACCCGCAGCTCGTGATCGACGAGCCGGCCACCGCGGTGTGGGCCGTGCAGATGAACACAATCGTCTTCCACCCCTGGCCGTCCCGGGCGGGGAACCCCGACTTCCCGGACCAGCTGCGGATCGACCTCGACCCCCAACCCGGAACCGACTTCGGCGACGCCGTCCCGGCCGCCGTCGAGATGCGCGCCATCCTCGCGGAGGTGGGCCTCACCGGCTGGTTGAAGACCTCCGGCAATCGCGGTATCCACGTGTACGCGCCGATCGAGCCCACCCACGAGTTCCTCGACGTCCGCCACGCGGTCATCGCCGCGGCCCGCGAGCTGGAACGCCGCATGCCGGACCGGGTCACGACCTCCTGGTGGAAGGAGGAACGCGGGCAGCGGGTGTTCGCGGACTTCAACCAGGCGAACAGGGACCGTACGATCGCCGGCGCCTACAGCCCGCGCGCGTTGCCGCACGCACCGGTGTCCTGCCCGCTCACGTGGGAGGAGCTCGAGGCTGCGAACCCGCGGGACTTCACCGTCCTCACCGTCCCCGAGCGGCTGCGGACACAGGGCGACCCGTGGGCGGACATGCACGCCAGGCCCGGCACGATCGACACGCTGCTGGCCTGGTGGCAGCGCGACCTGGATGCCGGACTCGGCGAGCTGCCGTTCCCGCCGGACTTCCCGAAGATGCCGGGCGAGCCGCCCCGGGTGCAGCCGAGCCGGGCCCGCAACCCTGAGCCGGAGAACCAGGCCAGAACTTAGGCGAGGACCCTGCTCAGGTCATAGGCCACCGGAACCTCGAGCTGCTCGAAGGTGCACGAGCCGGCCTCCCGGTCTGGCCGCCACCGCACCAGCTGGGCCGTGTGTCGGAACCGGGCGCCCTCCATCTGGTCGTACCGGACCTCCGCCACCAGCACGGGCTCAAGACGGACATAGGACACGTCCTTGCCCGCGGCGAACCGGCTGCGCTCCGTCTCGCCGCGGACCACCTCGCCGCCGTCGTCCCGCATGACGAGCGGTGCCAGCTCCTCCACCAGCTCGCGCCGCCGCTTGTCGGTGAACGCCGATGCGCCGCCCACGTTGCGCAACTCGCCGTCGCCGTCGTGCAGGCCGAGCAGCAGCGAACCCACGCCCGTGCCGGAGGTGTGGACGCGATATCCGAGCACCACGACGTCGGCCGTGCGGTGGTGCTTCACCTTCAGCATCACGCGTTTGCCGGGGGAGTAGGGGGCGGTGAGCGGCTTGGCGACGACGCCGTCGAGGCCCGCGCCCTCGAACTCGACGAGCCAGCGGCGGGCGAGGTCCACATCCCGCGTGGCCTGACTGAGGTGGATCGGGGCGGCGACGCCGTCGAGCAACGCCTCCAGACGCCGGCGCCGGTCGGCGAATGGCAGGTCGAGAAGTGATTCCGGTCCTTCGCCGAGGAGGTCGAACGCCACGAACGACGCCGGGGTCTGCTGCGCGAGCATCCGGATGCGGCTCTCGGCCGGGTGGATGCGCTGCGAGAGCGTGTCCCAGTCGAGCCGCTCCCGTCCCGGCGGACCGGTCCGCACCACGATCTCGCCATCCAGCACGCACGGGGGCAGGAGCCGGCCGAACGCCTCGACCAGCTCGGGGAAGTAGCGGGTCAACGGCTTGGCGCCGCGGCTGCCGATCTCCACCGCCCCGTCGACGACGCCGACGACCGCCCGGAAGCCGTCCCACTTCGGCTCGTACGAGAGCCCGCCCGGCACGCTGTCCGGGGAGGGGACGGCGTCGACCGCCCGTGCCAGCATCGGGGCGACGGCGGCGCCCGGGTTCGCCCCGATGCGGGTGTCGCGCTCGTCAGCGCCCATCAGGTGGCCGCCCCCCTCGCGGGCCTCCGGGCCGCCGCCTTCGCCGCGCGTTTCGCCTCCCGCACGCGAGCGAGCGACGCCTCGTCGACGACGTCGGCCACCGACAGGTGGGTGCCCTCGGCGCCATAGGGTGCGGAGGCCTCCCGCCACCCGGTGGCGGTCAGCCCGCGCCGCTTGCCGAGCAGCGCCAGGAAGATCCTCGCCTTCTGCTCCCCGAACCCGGGCAGGGCCGTGAGGCGGCGCAGGATCTCGGGTCCGTCCGGGTCGCCGCGCGTCCAGATCGCGCCGGCGTCACCGCCCCACTCGTCGCGCACCACGGCACTGACCGCCTGCGCGCGGGCGGCCATCGACCTCGGGAAGCGGTGTACCGAGGGGCTCCGCCGGAACACCTCGACGAGTGAGTCGGGTGCCATGGCGGCGATGGTCGCGGCATCGAGCGTCCCGATCCGGTCCCGGATCTTCGCGGGGCCGGCGAACGCGGACTCCATCGTCACCTGCTGGTCGAGGAGCATGCCCAGCAGCAGGGCGAGGTCGTCCTCAGCGAGCAGTGAATCGGCGGCGGGGTCACCCGTGAGGTACATCATGCGCCCATCCTGCCATCGGGAACCCCCGTCAGCCGCCCGACGCCGACACGGACAGGCGTCAGCCGACCAGACCCCGGTCGGTCGTGAGTTCCACGTTCAGCCACAGGTCGTAGGGCAGGTCGGCAAGCTGGTCGGCGAAGGCCCGGCGCACGGCGTCCTCGGCATCGACGTCCGAGTGGCCGCACTCCACGAGGAACACCACCTCGACGTAGAGCTTGCGCCCCACCTTGCTCATCCTGATGTCGGGGACGTCGAGGCCATGCCGCTCGCGCACGATCGCCGCCGCCGCGTGGACGGGCTCCTGGACGTGCGTCGGTGGCGCCCCTTCGAGAAGCTCGGTCAGCGCGGTGCGCAGCAGCGAGAGCGGCTGAAGACGGCGCCTGCGCCCCACTGCCGCGCCTCGGCGAGGAGCAGGTCCGAGGTGCGATCAGCGCGCGCAACGTACCGCCACATGGCCAGTGACGCCCTTGAGCGACAGCCACGTCAGCGCCATGCCGATGATGGCATAGGCGCCGTCGAGGAGGATCACCTGGGAACCGGCCAGCCACCCCCACGTGGTGGCGAGGGCGGCCAGCGCGGTCGTGACCACCAGTGAGAGCCTCAGGACCGTGCGTTCGCGCTCGGCGGATGCTGCAACCACGTCACGACTCTGCGGTCTCTTCGACGAGGAGGACCGTCGGCGCGCCCGCTCGCGCGGGGTCTCAGCGGAGCGACGCCACCGCCAGGATGACCGACTCCCGGGCGTCGGGCGACCCGGCTCCGAGGATCACGACGCCCATCCTCCCGAGTGTGTGCTGCATTGGCGCCCCCATGTGGTCGACGACGACATGCGTCACCTCGTGCTCCCGCAGGAACCGGACGATCCGTGCGTGGTGTGACCCCTCGGTGCCCTCGTCGTGCGCGAGGTCCCACCCGACGGCGTACTCGTCCCATCCGGTGATCGCGCCGTCGGCGACAGCAGCCACCGCGATACGGGGGGCCTTGCCCCAGCGCTGTTCGACGCGCCCCTCGGAGGTGACGGGGATGGCGATGTTCATGGGTGTTCCTCAGTCCGGGTCGGTGGGATCGATCGGTGCGTGGTGGTCGAGGTTGACGACGCCGCGCTTCCAGTACCCGCTGGCGGCCACCTGACCGGCCGGGAGCCCAAGCTCGTGGCGCAGGTAGCGGCGCAACGGGACCAGCCCCGTCGCCTCGCCCGCGAGGACGACGAATGTGCGCTCCCCGATGGGGCCGAGCGAGCGCAGGGCGCCCACCACGTCGTCGCCGTCCTCGCGGTGCAGCCACTCGATCGACGCACGGCGGGCCGTCGCGCGGTCGAGGTAGTCGTCCACCGTCTCGTCGGCCACGTCGAAGAGCGCGGTCGTGGCGACGTCGTCACCCACTGCCCGGAGCCACCTGCTCGCGGCCGGCAGGGCGGTTTCGTCGGCGACGATGACCAGGCCGTCGATTCCCGCCGGAACGGGCCGCGAGCCGCGCGGGCCCGCGATCGCGAGTTCGTCGCCGGGCTTCGCACGGCTCGCCCACGCCGACGCCGGTCCCGCGTCGCCGTGGAGCACGAAGTCGATGTCCAGTTCGGCCGGCCGGGCTCCGGACGGGCGGAAGTCACGTGGCGTGTAGTCCCGGGAGATGACGACGCCGCGATCCGGCCGCCGCAGCCCGTCGGGGACAACCTCGGGCACAGTGAGCGTCCCGGTCCCCGGGTCGGGGAGGAATACCTTCAGGTGGTCGCCCGGACCGGCACTGGTGAAGCCGTCGAGCTCGTCGCCGGTGAGCGTCACCCGGCGGATCGACGGCACCACGTGCCGAACGACCGAGACGTGGACGCGGCGCACCACGAGGGGATGGCGGACCTTCTCCCGGATGAATTCCATGGCACCACACTGTCACGGTGGAGGGACGACCGCGACGGGGACGCTCAGAAGTCGGACTCCAGGTGCCCCAGCAGCGTCGCGCCGTCCCAGGTGGGCGGCGGCATGACCCTGCGGATCGTCAGCAATGGCTGCGCCACATCCTGCGCGTCGGAGAGCTGGAACGCCGCGCGGTACCCGGCCTTTACCACGTGCGGCAGCACGTCCTGGTTCCACATCCCGTAGGGGTATGCCAGCAGGTCCACGGCGTGGCCGAGGATCTCCCCGAGTTCGGCCCTGGGCTGGTCGAGTTGCGTGGCCAACTGGTCGGGCGGGAGTCTGTCGAGGCGCTGGTGGTCCCAGGTGTGTGCGCCGATGGTCATCCCGGCGGTGTCCATCTCGCGGAGGTTGTCGTGGGACAGCCAGTTCCGTTTGTTGAGCACGACGGTCATGGGGAAGAACGTCCCAACGAACCCGAACTCCCGCAACACCGGCAGCCCCACCGTGTAGTGGCCGAGCGATCCGTCGTCGAAGGTGAGGAGGACCGGCTTCGCGGGCAGTGCCGGCTCGCCGAACTCGAGATGCTCGGCCAGCGCCGCCCCGGACACGGTCTGGTAGCCGGCGTCCCTCAGCGCCTGCAGTTGCGCGGAGAACGCGGCCGGCGGTGTGATCATCGACCGGGCGTAGGCACTGTCCTCGGCCGCGTGCTCCCGCAACTGGTGGAAGCACAGCACCGGGACGGCGGACCGGGCGAGGATCTCCTCCGGGGTGCCGCGCGTGGGTGTGGGCGACGGCGTTGGCGAGGGTGTCGGGCTGGGCGACGGCGGTGGCGGCGGCGGGGAGGACGACGCCACGGTGGAGGGCGACGGCTCCGGGCCCGCCGGGGTGCAGCCCGCCACGACGGCCACGGCCGCGGCGGCGAGGAAGGCGCGTCGGTTCAGCTCCATGCACCCATCATCCCGTCCGCCTGCGCCGAAAGCCAGCGCCGGTGCCGGTTGCCGGGACGGAGCGGAGTACCATCGATCCACCCACGGCAAGGAGTCACCATGTTCGACCTCACCGGCAGGATTGCCATCGTCACGGGAGGCAACGGGGGCATCGGGTTCGGGTTGGCGCGCGGCCTCGCCCGGGCGGGCGCGTCGGTGGCGATTGCCGCCCGCAACGAGGAGAAGAGCGCCGCCGCCGCATCCGAGATTGCGGAGGCGGGTGGCACGGCGCTGGCCGTGGCCGCGGATGTCACCTCCGAGGACTCGATCGCGGCGATGGTGCAGGCCGTGGTCCGGCGATTCGGCCGGCTGGACATCCTCGTGAACAACGCCGGGACGAACATCCGTAAGCTGCCTCAGGACTACTCAACGGTCGAGTGGCATCGAGTCATCGACACCAACCTGACCTCGACCTTCCTGTGCAGCACCGCCGCGTTCCCCGAGATGAGGACGGCGGGGGCCGGGAAGGTCATCAACATCGGGTCGATGATGTCCATCTTCGGCGCCCCGTGGACCCCGGCCTACGCCGCCAGCAAGGGCGGCGTGGTCCAGCTCACCAGGTCGCTCGCCACCGCCTGGGCGCCCGACAACATCCAGGTGAACTGCATCCTCCCCGGATGGATCGACACCGAACTCACGGAGGCCGCGAGACGGGACGTGCCCGGGCTGAACGAGAAGGTTCTGGCGCGGACACCCGCGGCGCGGTGGGGACGGCCCGAGGACCTCATGGGGATCGCGGTGTTCCTCGCGAGCGCCGCCTCGGACTTCGTCACCGGCACGGCCATCCCGGTGGACGGCGGCTACTCGGTCCTGGGCTGAGGTTGCCCGCGCGGACCGCGGCGGACGTCGCGGGCCAGGCGGCGCAACACCTGGGCGAACAGGCCGGTGATGAGGATGCGGAGAACGCCACCGAGCCCCGGGATCGTCGGGTCGAACCGGCACGACCACGTGACCTCCGTGCCCGCGGGGGAGGGGGCGAACGTCACCGTGCCCAGGTGATTCTTCAGCGGGAACCCCCGCACGAGCCGATACCCCATGGCGCGGGGCCGCTCGAAGGTGGTCACCTCCTCCTCCACGCGCCACCCCGCCGTGGAGATGACCCGCACGCACCCGACGCCGTACGGTTCCGGCTCGCCCGCCCGGCCGACGGACACAGAGCCGAGACCGGCCCAGTCGTTCCAGGAAAGCACGTCGGTGTACCGGTCGAACACGTCCTCGACCGGGGCATTGACCACCTGCCGGGTGACGACGTGCCGCATGGTTCCTCCTGACATCTCGAGGGTAGCCGTGGGGTGCGTGGCGTGGCACGGGGTGTCACACTTGTCGTCCCGGGATGTGGCCGGACGTGACGAGGAGTGGACATGGACGGACAACGGACTTCCGGTTCCATCGACGAGTACATCGCGCAGTTCCCGCAGGAGACCCGGGAGGTGCTGACGGAGGTGCGTGAGCTCATCCGGTCCTGCGCTCCCGCCGCAACCGAGACGATCAGCTACGCGATCCCCACCTTCGACCTGGGCGGCGGCCACCTGGTGCATTTCGCGGGATTCGCGCGCCACATCGCGCTCTACCCGACGCCGTCGGGAATGGAGGCCTTTGCCGACGAGTTGACGCCCTACAAGCGGGGCAAGGGCTCCGTCCAGTTCCCACTCTCCGAACCGCTGCCCACCGACCTGGTCCGGCGCATCGTCGAGTTCCGGGTTCGTGAGGTCACGGGTGCCTGACACGGTCACCCCCGATGGGCCCGCACCGGACCCGCTGCGGGCCGACTGTTCGCGGTGTGCCGCACTGTGCTGCGTCGCGACGGCGTTCGCGGCGTCAGCGGACTTCGCGATCGACAAGGCGCCCGGGGAGCCCTGCCCGAACCTGCGGGAGGACTTCCGCTGCGGGATCCACACACGCCTCCGTGAGAGCGGGTTCCCCGGTTGCAGCGCATTCGACTGCTTCGGGGCGGGCCAGCGGGTGACCCAGACGTTCCGCGGCGCCGACTGGCGGTCGTCCCCACCCATCGCCCCGCTCATGTTCGCGTCCTTCCGAGCCATGCGGCAGCTCCACGAGCTCCGCTGGTGCCTGCGTGAGGCCACCCGACTGTCCACCGACGCCCAGCGCGGGGACCTCGTGGCCGCGTCCAGCCGGGTTCGGTCACTCACCGCGCTCAGTGCCGAGGAACTGGTCGCCGTCGACGTCGCGGCCGTGCGGGCCGACGTGAACCCCCTGCTGGTTGCTGTCAGTGCGGCGGTACGGGCCGGGACGAGTGCGCCGGACCGCCGCGGCGCGGACCTCGTCGGTGCCGACCTGCGGCGGGCGGACCTCGTCGGCGCGAGCCTGCGGGGCGCAGTGCTGGTCGGGGCCGACCTGCGGGGCGCGGACCTGACCCTCGCGGACGTCACCGGGGCCGACCTCCGGGCGGCGCGACTCGACGGGGCGAACCTCGGCCGAACGATCTTCCTCACCCAGCAGCAACTCGACGCCGCCAAGGGCGACAGTGCCACCACCCTGCCGGCCGATCGGGACCGGCCGCTCCACTGGCGAACAGCCGTGCACCACGAGATGGGCACCGCACTCGCGGGCGGCCCATTATCGTGAATCGCGGGGAGGGCCGACGCCGCGGTCGATGGCGGGCCCTCCCATGGACAGGGGCCCCGTGGACAGCAAGGGAGTGCGCCGATCATGGCGCGATGCGCTGTTCCGGCGCGACCCGCTGAACCCCCGCCGCAGGCACGAGGTCAGCCGGCGACGGCCCGTGCAGGTTGTCGTCCTCGGTTTCGTGGCGGGCATCGGCGTTGGGACCTTCCTCCTGCTCCTGCCCCTTTCCAGCACGGACCGGCCGGCAACCCTCGTCGAAGCCCTCTTCACCACGGTCTCCGCGATCTGCATGACGGGCCTGGTCGTCGTGGACACACCCACCTTCTGGAGCGGTCTCGGCCAGGTGGTGATCCTCGCGCTCATCCAGACAGGCGGCTTCGGTGTCATGACGATGGCCTCGGTCCTCGCGCTGATGCTCTCCCGGAAGCTCGGCCTGGAGTCGAAGTTCGTCGCCGCTGCCGCCACGCGGACCGTCCGTCTCGGCGATGTCGGATCCGTCCTGCGGGGTGTGCTGCGCGCCACCGTGGTCATCGAGGTGGCCGTCGCCGTGCTGCTGGCACTGCGGTGGGCCATCTGGTACCACGTGCCTCCCGCGCGGGCGCTGTGGCTCGGGGTCTTCCACTCGATCTCCGCCTTCAACAACGCGGGATTCGCACTGTTCACGGACAACCTCGTCGGCTTCGCCTCGGACCCGTGGATCTGCCTCCCCGTCGCCGCCGCGCTCATCCTGGGCGGGATCGGCTTTCCTGTGCTGTTCGAGGTCTACCGCAATGTCCGGCGGCCCCTGCGATGGACACTCCAGACCAAGGCGACCCTCCTCATGACCGCCGTCCTCCTCGTCGGCGGGACGCTGTTCGTGCTGGTGGCGGAGTGGGGGAACCCCGGGACCCTGGGTCCGCTCAGCGCACCCGGCAAGGTGCTCGCGGGTTTCTTCCAGGCCGTCGTGCCGCGAACCGCCGGCTTCAACAGCGTCGACATCGCACAGCTGAACACCGGGACGTGGCTCGGCATGGACGTCCTGATGTTCATCGGCGGTGGCAGCGGCGGCACCGCGGGCGGCATCAAGGTCACCACGCTCGC
>JADGOQ010000100.1 GCA_017882885.1 Actinomycetales bacterium
CGCTCGATTCGCCACCGGGCGAGCTCCTGCGTCGTCTCGAGGCGGGCGACGAGCGTGCGCACCGGGCGGTCCACCGCGCGGGCTGGGCCCTGGGGATCGGCATCTCGGACGCGATCAACCTGATCGATATCGGCCACGTGGTGCTGGGGACCGGTCTCGCGCCCCTCGTCCCATGGCTGCTCCCGGCGATCCTGCGGGAACGCGACCTGCGGGTACTGGCGGCCAGGTTCCTCGACATCGAGATCACCGGCGCCGCACCCGGCTCCTCCCCCGCATCAACCGGCGGGGCGCTGCGGGCCCTCGACCCCGTGGTCTCCGATCCTGCGGAGTGGATCCCGGAACCCGCCCCCCCGACCTGACGATCCGCCCGCCCCACGCCGTTCGGCAGCCGAACCTACGATGGGGGGATGAGCTTCCTCAGTCCGGGACCCCTCACATCGCTCCATCGCCCCACGCGACCCCGATTGTTCGCGGTCGACGTGGACGGCACGTTGCTCACGAGCCACCATACCGTCACGGACGCGGTGCGCGACGCCGTCGAGACGGCTCGAGAACGCGGCTCCGAGGTCCTCCTCACGACGTCGCGGCCGCCGCGCGCTCTGTGGCCCATCCTCGAATTCCTCGGTCTCCTTGTCCCAGCCGCGTTCATCGGGTCACAGGGAGGACTGGTCGGGAGCTACTCCCCAGAGGGCCACCTCGTGGTATTGGAGCGACACCCCATGCCCCTGGACCTTGCGAGGGATGCCGTGGCGGCCGCCAGTCGTGCGGGCCTCGCCGTCAACTGGTTCTCCGGTGAGGAATGGTTCGTCTCCGAAATGGATGACCAGGTGCGCCGGGAGGCCGAGATCGTCGCCTGTGAACCGGTGGTGACGAACCTCGCCACCCTGACGGCGCCACCGGAGAAACTGCTGGTCATCGCGCCGCCCGGTCGGGCGGCGGACCTCGAGGACATCGTCACTGCGCTGTCGGCCGGAGTCCGGGCACAGACCTCCAACCCCACCTATCTCGAGATCACCGCCTCGGCCGTCGACAAGGCCGCCGCGTTGCGCGACTTCTGCGCTGGACGCGGCATCGCCCCCGAGGCCGTCGTCGCGATCGGCGACGGGATGAACGACCTCGGGATGTTCCGGTTCGCCGGAACCGCCGTTGCCCCGGCCAACGCGCGCCCCGAGGTTCGCGCCGCAGCACACCTGATCACCACCAGCAACGACGAGGACGGCGTAGCACATGCGCTCGAAGAGCTGAGCGTCCCCGGCTGAACATCAGATCAGGGAGTGGCCGCTCGCGATAAGGTGGTGGCACGTACGAGCAGAGGACGCGCCATGTCAACCACAGCGGAATACGACGCCTTCGGACCTTGGATCTACGAGGTTCGGCGACCTGACGAGGTGCCCCGGTTGTTCCGGAGCCATCCACTCGACCTTGCCAATGCGCTACTCACGGTCAAGGTGCCGCGTGAAATCGAGCGACGGGTCGCCAACCCATCAATGGACCTCTACGACAACCTGCTTTCGCTCGGGCCGGAGTCGATCACAGTGCTCTCACGTCGCGGCAGGGAGTTCGACGCGCGCACCGTGCGGTACGGCCAGATCCAAGGGATCACGGAGTTCGTCGACCTCTTGGACGCTCGCGTGACCCTCCACGACGACGACTCCCCCGTCGTGGTGCGCTACAACGCCTCTTCCACCGACGTGATGTCGCAGCTCGTCGACCTCGTCCGGCAGAAGTACGCCGGTGGGACACGCGAGCAGGACCGTCGACAGCCCCGGATCGGACCACTGCCTGACGTTGAGAAGGCCCTGCAGGTCTACGTGCGACGGATCGCCGCGGAAGAGGACCTCGGTCGCACCGTAGCGGTGCAGAAGCGCCATCCAGTCGAACAAGTCGGTGCCTCTGTCGTGGGACGGGCGATGGCGCGGGCCTGGCCCACGACGCTGCAGGACGTGGTCTTCACGATCGGCGCGCGCGAGCTGCAGGTGTTCCACCGCGGTCGCGCCTTCTCCACCGGGTACAGGCCGGTCCAGTCGTTGGCGCGCACCCTGCTGCCGCTCGAGCGCGTGCGCGGCGTGGAGGTCAGGACCGGCACCCTCCACAACGACATCAGCCGCCTGGTGATCCACGTAGGGAAGGTCGGCCACGAGTTCGAGCTGGACACGCCTGTCGCGAACAAGGCGGCCGCGGAACTCGCGCAGGCCGTGCGCCTCTGATCGCGGCAGGCACACGGAGAGGGGTTCCGCCAGTCGGCGGAACCCCTCTTTACTCGTCCCGGGTGGGGCGGAGTGCTACTTGAGCAGCGCCAAGCGGCCCGGGTCATTCGCGAAGACCTCTTGGGCGTTGGCCTTGGTCACGACGACGGGGTCGAGCTGGTAGATGTCCACCTGCTTCTTCCCGTTGTCAGCCGTGTCGTCAGGCGCCGGGAGCGCCTCACCCATCTGCAGGGCCTTGATCAGCTCCACGGTCTTCCCGACGAGCAGATCGGTCGGCTTGGCCACTGTGGACCACTGCTTGCCGGCCCAGATCGAGACGATCGACTCGTTCTCGGCGTCGAGACCGTCGACGACGGGCACGTCCTGACCCGCCTGCTCCGCCGAGGTCAGGATCGCGCGGGCGATGCCGTCGTTCGGGGAGAGAACGCCGTCGATCTCCTTGTCGCTGTAGAAGCCGGAGAGGAGGGAGTCCATGCGGGTCTGTGCCTTGGCGTTGTCCCAGTCGGGTGTGGCGACCTGCGTGAACTGGGTCTGTCCGGAGACTACGACCAGGGTGCCGTCATCGATCTTGGGCTGAAGGACGGACATGGCGCCGGTGAAGAAGTTCGGCGCGTTCGGGTCGGCCGGTCCGCCGCCGAAGAGTTCGATGTTGTACGGACCCTCGCCCTTGCGCTCCGCAAGTCCGTCGAGCAGGGACTGTCCCTGCAGTTCGCCGGTGCGGATGCTGCCGAACTGCACGACGGCGTCGACTGCCTCCGTGTTCTCGATCAGGCGGTCGTACCCGATCACGGCGATGCCGGCGTCGGCTGCCTTCTCGAGCACGCTTCCCAGCTGGGTGCCATCAACGGGGCCCACCACGATGACTGCGGCGCCACGCTCGATCATCGATTCGATCTGCTGCTGCTGCTGCGGAACCTTGTTGTCGGCGGCCTGGACCAGGGGCTCGAAGCCGGCGTCGGCGAGCTGTGCCTTGAACATCTCGTCAGCCTCCTTCCAGTTCTGGGTGCCGAGCCACGGCAGCGCAACACCGATAACGGCGTCCGCCGCGAAGCCCGCGGCGGCGGTGCCCCCGTCGGTGCCCGCGTCCGTCGTCGCCTCTGTCCGGCCACCGCCAGAGCAGGCGCCGAGGGCCAGCGTGCCAGCGGCCGCCATGGCCACGACGCCAATGAACCTTCTCTTCATGTGTTTCTCCTTCGGATCCACCCGGGAACGGGTGTCTGTGGTGACGTGACAATCGCGTCATGTTGTGTTGTGCCCGATGGTGGCGCGCCGGCCTGGAGAACCACGCGCCACCGGCCAGCTCGGTCACTTGGCTGGTGTGGCACCCTCACTGGTTGTGGCGGTCCCCACGGGAACGGCGGTCCTGTTGCGCATGAGGAGCCCGATGATGGACGGACGCCCCTGCCGCTTGTTGTAGACGTCGAAGGCCACGGCGGCAAGGAGAACGAGGCCCTTGATGACCTGGGTGCGGTCAGCGCCCACGCCCATGAGGCTGAGGCCGCTGTTCAGGACCGCCATCACCATTCCACCGACCATCGACGCCACCACGGTGCCGATTCCGCCGGAGACCGCCGCTCCGCCGATGAAGACGGCGGCGATCGCGTCGAGTTCCCACGCCGTGCCGTCGGAGGGACCGGCAGCGGTCGCGCGCCCGACGAACATGATGCCCGCCAGTGCCGCAAGGAACGACATGTTCGCCATCGTGAGGAAGTAGGTCCGCCGAGTGTCGACGCCGGAGAGCGCCGCGGCCGCCCGGTTGCCGCCCACCGCGTAGATGTGACGGCCGAAGATGGTGCGCTGGGTGATGACGTGGTAGATGATCACAAGGATCACCAGGATCAGTCCGGGCACGGGGAACGACGTGCCCGGGCGCCCACTGCCGAACAACCACGTGACGTACCCGAGGACGACGGCAAAGAGGGCGACACGGACGATCACCGGCCAGAGCGGGGGCTTGACCTCGACGAGCTTGGCGTGGCGCTGGTACTTGCGGAACTGCGCCCAGGCGAGCGCCCCGAGGGCGAGGAGCCCGAGAACGAGGGTTGAGTTGTTCATCCCGGTGAAGGCGGGACCCCACTCGGGCAGGTAGCCGGAACCGAGGTACCGGAACTCATCCGGTACGGGCACACTGATGGACCCGCTCATCCAGATGACCCCACCGCGGAAGATCATCATGCCCGCGAGGGTCGTGATGAACCCGGGGATTCCGATGTTCGCGACCCAGAATCCCTGCCACGCGCCGATCAGGGCGCCGGTGCCGAGTCCGAGGAACATCGCCACCCACCACGGGAGGTTCCAGTGGGACGCCGAAAGCGCGACCACCATGCCGACGAAACCCGCCACCGAGCCGACCGACAGGTCGATCTGCCCGATGACGATCACCATGACCATGCCGATCGCGAGGATCAGCACGTAGGCGTTGCCGGACAGGAGATTCTGGAAGTTCGACGACGTGAGCATCCGCCCACCCGACGCGATGTCGAAGGCGATGAGCAAGACGACAAGCGCACCCACCATCGTGAACTGGCGGAGGTCCCCGCCGAGCACCTGCTTGAGCTGTTTCATTCCCGGTGGCTCCTTCTCCTGCGCATCAGGGGGCGACGGTTGACGACGTCGTGGTCATCATCCGCATGAGTTTCTCTTGGTCGGCGTCGGCGGCCGGCAGTTCGCCGGTGATCCGCCCTTCACAGATGGTGTAGATCCGGTCGCTCATGCCGAGCAGTTCCGGCAGTTCCGAGGAGATGATCACGACTGCCTTGCCCTGGTCGGCAAGCTCATGGATCAGGCGGTAGATCTCGAACTTCGCGCCGACATCGATGCCACGCGTCGGCTCGTCGAGGATCAGGACGTCGGGGTCGGGGAACATCCACTTGGCCAGGACGACCTTCTGCTGGTTGCCGCCCGAGAGCGTGGTCACGCCGGCGTCGACCGTCGGAGTCTTGGTGCGGAGCGACCGGCGGTAGCCCTCCGCCACCGCGTACTCCTGGTCGAAGTCGAGAAGGCCACGGCGGACGATCGCCTTGAGATTGGCCGAGACCGTGGTCCGCCGGATGGTGTCGAGGAGGTTCAGGCCAAGGTTCTTCCGGTCCTCCGGTACGTAGGCGATGCCTAACCGGATCGCTGACGCGACGGTGGTAAGCCGGACCTCCTCGCCCCGCAGGAGGAGCTGACCGGAGACGAAGTTGCCGTAGCTCCGACCGAAGAGCGACCGCGCGAGCTCGGTGCGGCCGGCGCCCATGAGCCCGGCGAAACCGACTATCTCGCCCCGGCGGACGTGGAAGTTCGAGTTCTTGCAGATGAGCCGGCCCGGGATGATCGGGTGCTCCACGACCCAGTCACGCACCTCGAGGATCGCCTCGCCGATGATGGGCTCGTGGTGCGGATAGCGATTCTCGATCGACCGGCCCACCATCGCACGAATGATGCGGTCCTCGTCGACGTGGCCGGCCTCCACCTGGTACGTCTCAACGGTCCGACCGTCGCGGATGACGGTCACCGCGTCGGAGACGGCGGCGATCTCGTTGAGCTTGTGCGAGATCATGATCTGGGTGATGCCCTTGGACCGGAGGCCACGCATCAGGTCGAGGAGGTTCGCGGAGTCGTCCTCGTTCAGGGCGGACGTCGGCTCGTCGAGGATCAGGAGTTTGACCTCTTTCGAAAGCGCCTTGGCGATCTCGACGAGTTGCTGCTGGCCAACGCCCAATTCCTTGATGGAGGCTCTCGGGTCGACATTTAGGCCCACCCTGGCCAGGAGGTCTTGGGTGCGGCGCCTGGCCTCGTCCCAGTCGATGAGGCCACCGCGCACCACCTCGTTGCCGAGGAAGATGTTCTCGGCGATCGAGAGTTCCGGGATCAGGGCGAGTTCTTGGTGGATGATGACGATTCCGGCGTGTTCCGAGGCACGGATGTCCCTGAAGGTCACCTCCTGGCCGTCGAAGAAGATCTCCCCGCCGTAGCTGCCGTGCGGGTAGACACCGGAGAGGACCTTCATGAGCGTGGACTTGCCCGCTCCGTTCTCCCCGCAGATTGAGTGGATCTCCCCAGCCTGAACCGACATCGTCACGTCGTCGAGCGCTCGGACACCGGGGAATTCCTTGATGATGTGTCGCATCTCGAGGATGACTCTGGTGTCACCCATGCTCGGCCTCCCGAACGTCGTCGTGATCAGAGGCTAGAGCGCGCGGCAACAACGACAACACGCTCTACCTACCTGCAGGCTCGCAAGCCTGTGCCCAAATGTAGCGGAGCGAGGGCGATGTTGGCGCCTCCACCAGCATCTCGAACGTGTAACGGGAGATTCCCCGCGATGGCACGCGGGCCACAGGGGACCTCCGTCCCGGCGGAGAACGAAGTCCGGCGGTCGCGCGCGGCGAGTATGGCGCTCAGCATCTCGGACGCCGTGAACCGGATCGACATTGCCGGGCACTGCGCGCCCTTCACGCGTTTGGGCTCCCGTCCCGCGGTCTAGCTCCCCGGGCCCTCATCCTCCGATACGAAATCGACACCTCCGGGACGTGCGCAGCGGCCTTTCGTCCCATACGTTTCTTCATGAAACAAACCGGACGACGAAGCCACACCCACGGCATTCGTCCAACTCGGCACGTTGATCCGGGGCGGCGATGCGGGCGACATCCTCGTGGGCATCGCGATGCCGACCCGCCCACTGGAGCGCTGGAACAACGACGGCGCCAACCTCGAGACTCTGCTGGGCGATGTAGGCTACCAGACCTCGCTGCAGTTCGCCGACAACAAGGTTGACCAGCAGATGGCACTCGCCCTCTCCCCCTACCTCTCGATCGCCGAGAACATCTTCCTCGGCAACGAGCAGGCCAAGGGCGGGGTCATCGACTGGAACAGGACCAACGCCGAAGCCGCCAAGCTGCTCGCAATGGTCGGCCTCGACTCCGACCCAGTGACCCGCGTCGTTGAGATCGGCGTCGGGCGCCAACAGCTTGTCGAGATCGCCAAGGCGCTGTCCAAGGATGTGAAGCTCATCATCCTCGACGAGCCCACCGCGGCGCTCAACGACGAGGACTCCGCCAACCTGCTCGCCCTCATGGTCGGCCGGTCGCTCGAGAACCGTTACCCGGACCACGAGTCCGCGATCGGCGCCGAGGTGCTGCGCGTCGAGGACTGGACAGTCCACCACCCGATACAGATGGAGCGCAAGGTGGTCGACAACGCCTCCCTGAGCGTCCGCTCCGGGGAGGTCGTCGGGCTCGCGCGAGCGTGGCCCCGACGCTCGTGACGACGGCGGAGTGGTCACCCGCCGTCAGCGTGACGGCCGTCCCGTTGGTCACCGCTGCGCCCACAGGTCACGGCGCGCGGCGTAGGCGGCCCGCACCTCGGGGGCCGGGGGTGCGGACGTGGCGGTGGACGGGCTGGTCTCCCAGGTCGGGAGTTCGCCGGTCAGCACCCACGCGGCCTGGGTTCTCCTCATCGAGATTTGTTTTATCACGAAACTTACGCCCGTTTCGGGGTATCGTCAAGACATGAGTCCTCGAGACCCGCAGCAGGCGGAGCGCCGTCACGTTCCACCCACCGTAGCGCGCCAATCGTCCCTGCGGGACCAGAATCTGTCCGTCGTCACCCGGACACTGTTCGCCTCCGGGGGCGCCACGTCCCGGGCGGGTCTCGCCGAACGCACCGGACTGACGCGCGCCACGGTGTCACGGCTGTGCCAGGAGTTGCTCGACGCGGGCATCCTCGCCGAGCAGCGCCCGGCGGAGAACGTGCGTCCCGGCCGGCCCGGGACGCCGCTGGCCCCCGCATCGCGGACCCTGGCCGGCGTCGGCATCGAGGTCAACATCGACTACATGGCGGGCCGCGCGCTGGACCTGGCCGGGAACGTGCTCGCGGAGTTCAAGAAGCCGGGGACATACGCCGATTCGGATCCGGCGGCCGTGCTGCCCGAACTCGGCGACCTCGCCG
>JADGOQ010000101.1 GCA_017882885.1 Actinomycetales bacterium
CAGCAGCCGGAGACGGTCGACGTTCTCCGCCTCGGTGCCCGCGACCGGCAACGCGGCCAACCCGGCGGTGAAGGCGGCGAGGTCCGCCGTCGTCAGCGGCACCCGCACCGCCGTGTCACCGCTGGACCCTGACCCCCCGAACATGTGTTCGAGTCTACCCTGTCCCACCCCCCTGCGCAACCCCGAAACCGTTGGAATTGCAACGAAAAGTACCTACCGGCCTGTGGACACCACAGCACTAACCAAGCCTGTGGAAGGGCGAGCCGGGGTGACCGGGCGCGCGAGTTCAGGGTCGCGGACGTGGTGGCCGCCAACGTGCTGCGCTCAGCCCGCCACCCAGACCCGCACCCCCGGCCCGTCGCCCGGCAGCGTGAAGACGCCGTCGCCGTCCGCCGTGACGTCCGCGGTGACGTCGTCCGCCCCAACGAGGCCCACCAGCTGCCGGCCCACCATCGCGGCCGGCAGCCGCACCGGCGGGTGCGACGACCGGGACGCCTGCACCACAACCGTCTCCCCGGGCGCCTCGCGCGCGAACACGAGCACGTCGTGGTCCGCCGCGAGCCACCGCAGCCCTCCGCGGCGCAGTGCCACGGACGCGGCCCGCGCCCGGAAGAACTCCCGCACCGTCCCCAGCCGCGCCCGGTCCCACGACTCCGGCCGGTGCCACGGGAACGGCCACCGCCCGTCCTCGCCGTCGGCGCCCGCCATGTCGATCTCGTCCCCGGACCAGATCATCGGGATGCCGGGATAGGTGGCCAGTAGCCCGAGCGCCACGTCCACGTGCGCGGGGTCGCCGAGGCGGGTGGCCACGCGGGTGGTGTCGAGCGAGCTGACCAGGTTCATCACGTGCGCGACGGCGCGCCACGGCGTCGCGGCCGCAAACGCCCGCATCGCGGCGGCCACGTTCGCACCGGGCAGCCGCGGGATCGCCGGGTACATCCCGTGCGGCAACGGCAGCCGCGGCTCGTCCCGCAGCCACTGCCACACCGGCACGCTGAACCCGGCGTAGTTCATCGCACCGTGCCAGCCGTCGCCGGCGAGGTCGCCCGTGGCGTCGAAGCTGTGCTCCGCGAGCAGCAACGCGTCCGGCCGCGCCGCGGTCATCGTGGCGCGCACCGCCCGCGCGACGTCATGCGCCACGTCGACGTCCTTGTACCGCCCCGTCATGTTCGCGACGTCGACGCGCCAGCCGTCCAGGTCCCCCAGCCAGCGCGCCACCACGCGGCGGCGGCGCGGAACCAGTCGTGCCCCACCCCGCAGTGGTTCGTGGTGAGATCGCCCATCAGGCGCATGCCGCGAGCGTGCAGCGCCTCGCTGAGCCGTGTGAGCGCCGTGTCCCCGCCCAGCAGCGGGTCCACCTGCAGGAACGTGGTGGCGTCGTAGCGGTGTGACGAGCCGCCCGGGAAGAACGGGGTCAGGTAGACGGTGTTCGCGCCGAGGCTCGCGATGTGGTCCAGGTGGGCGGCGACGCCGTCGAGGTCGCCGCCGAAGAACTGGTGCGCCCGGGTCAGCCCGTCCGGTGCGACGGCGTCGTCCGGACCCATCGGGATCGCCCACGCGGGTGCCAGGCGGGTCTCGTAACCGTCGGAGCGCGCGAATCGGTCCGGGAAGATCTGGTACAAAACGGTGTCCGTACCCCAGGCGGGCGGCGGCGGGTAGGACGCGAGTCGGAAGTCCTCCGCGTCCGTGACGTCGTGGGGGTGCAGGCCGCTGCCGTTGTACCACTGGTAGTGGTGCGGCCCACCGTCAAGCAGCCAGCGGTAGCCCATCACCGGGTTGTGCATCGGCAGGTCCGCGCGGTACCAGCTGTCCCGCTCGTCCTGCCGGTCCAGCACGGCTTCGAAGAGCTGCCGCTCGCCGTCAATGACGGTGCACAGGTGGGCGCGGGTGATGTCGCTGCCGCGTGGCACCCGGAGGAACACCGCCACGTCCTCACCGGGGTCCGGCGCCGGGTTCGCGACGTACAGGGCGGACCCGTCGTGGTGGGGATCGGTCAGCATGGCACCTCCGGCCGCGCTACCCGATGAGGTGCGCGACCGCCTCGGCGGCGGTCCAGCCGTCCGGGTGGGTGGCCAGCAGCTTCGCGACGCCGTCGAGGTCGGCGCCGAGGGTGGCGAGCGGGGTCTCGCGGTACCCGTCCTTGCGTTCCTGCCCCAGCCCGACGTCCGCCAGCAGCGCGTTGCAGAGGCACTTCCGCCCCACGGTCTCCGGCTCGGCCCCGCCCTTCTTCAGCCACATGTGGACCGGTTCCGAGGGGCAGCGGTAGCCGAGCGAGCCCTGTTCCTTCTCGAACGGGACCCGGAGGTGCCCGATGTCGCAGAGACGGGGGCGCGCGGCGTAGACCTCCGGGTCGGACTGGGTGCCCGGGAGCGTGGCCACCTTGAAGGGGAAACCCGTGGGCGAAGCGCGCGGGTCCGTGCGGACCTCGAGCCGCCCCTCCGCGAGTTCGGCCAGCATCTCGCGGCGCAGGTCCTCCCGGAGCCCTGACTCCTCCGAGAGGGCGAAGAGCGACCCGACCTGCACACCCACAGCCCCGAGTGCCAGCGCCCGGTCGACCTGCTCGTGCGTGGAGTACCCGCCGGCCAGCCAGAACGGCAACCCGACCTCGGCGACCTTCGCGAGGTCCGCCTGGTCGCGGACGCCGAATACCGGCTGCCCGTCGTCGTCGAGCACCATCCGCCCACGGGGCGGGGCGTTGTGCCCCCCGGCCGGCGGGCCCTCGACCACGAAACCGTCCGGCCGCGTGATCTCGTCGCGCGCAAGGCGGGCGGCCAGCACGTGCGCCGAGATGATCGCCAGGAAGCGAGGCCGGCGCAGCGGTGCCAAGCCACCGCCGGTGAGCTCCTCGGGGTCCAGCCCGAGCGCGTACGGCTTGGTGGCGCCGTCGACGTGGATGCTCAGGGCAACCGACTCATGCCGCGCGAGCCGAGTCAGGAGGTTGGGGATCTCGACGGGGATACCGGCCCCCATGAGCACGTAGTCCACCCCGGCGAGCATCGCGCCGTAGGCCGCGCTGGGCGTGGCCAGCTGGATCTTCTCGAGGAAGTTGATCCCCACGAGGCCGTCGTGCCCCTCCTTGGCAAGCCACACCTCGGCGAAGTTGGCGACCACCGCCAGCTCGGCCGCCCCGGGCTTGGGCTTGAGGCCGAGCTTCGGAACCGGCGCGTACGGACGACCGGCCCTCCCCTCGGGGCGGTAGTACTTGTGCAGCACGTGCTCGGCCATCGACGGCACCGGGAAGTGGTCCAGCGCGCGCCGGACGTGGCCATCCGGGTCGCCGTCCTGGAGCCGGCGGGCGACGACGAGGTCGAGCGCCGTGCCAGACACGACGCCGAGCTGGCCAGCCTGGGACACCGCCCGAGCCAGACGCCACGACGAGACGGCGACACCCATGCCCCCTTGGATCACGGTGGGAAGGCGACGGTCGTCAGGGACGGCCGAGACGGGGCGTTCGGCAGTGGCGGGTGGTGCGAGGGTCATGGGCTGAGGCCCCTCCAAACTAGGTACTGGTTACGCCAGCGTAACCTACGCCCCCGTAGGTTCAACAGACCCAAAAGGGCCATGCACCTGTGAGTCTTGGCACGTCCTAGAGCGCGATCCGGTCCCGGAAGGACGTGCCGTGTGCGCGCGCCGCGGCACAGGACTGGAGGTCGACACACCTGCCCGCGTCGGTCGGGAGGTCTCGTCGCCCGCACAGGACGCAGCGGGACTCACCGGCATGACAGAGGCACTCACAACGCCAAACGTACGCGGACATGCCCTTGCCCATCTCGATGTTGACAACGCAGTTCTCGTGGTTGTTCGAGATGCACGATCCACACCTGATCTTGCCCACGGACAGACCTCTCTGGTCGGGGTCCCCGATGGCCATTCGATGCGTGCGGACGCGGGGCGGCGGGATCGTCACCATTCTACCGCTCATGGGACGCGAGCGCCGATCGAGGTACCGTCATCACAACCAGTCCTGCTTCCGGAACACCACGTACAGCAGCGCGGACATCCCGACGATCGCACTCGCGCTCATCCACATCCCCGAGGAGGCCGCGAAGCCCGGATAGGGCACGTTCTGCCCGAACCACCCCGTGATTGCCGTCGGCACCGCGATGATCGCCGCCCAGGCGGCCAACTTCTTCATGATCGTGTTGAGGTGCGCGTCCTGCAGCGACAGGTTCGTCTCGAACAGTGACGACACCATGTCCCGGAGCGAGTCCGTCCACTCGGACGCGCGCAGCACGTGGTCATAGAGATCGTCGTACCAGAGGTCGAGTTCGGTGCGAGCCCCAGCGCGGTGCCGCAGCAGCCCACTGATCACCTCCCGCATCGGCAGGACGAGGCGGCGCAGTTGCACCAGGTCCTTGCGGAGCAGGAACACGTTGCGGGAGAACTCCGGCCCGGTGCGCCCCTTCTCGAACAGTTGCTCCTCCAGGATGTCGACGACGTCGTCCAGTTGCTGGATCGCCTCGAAGTGCCCGTCGACGACGACGTCGAGCAGCCCGTGCAGCAACGCCCCCGAGCCGTACTTCAGCAGTTCCGCGTTCTCCTCCCACAGGGCGAGCACCGGCGCCATGTCGAAGTTGTCGTCCAGGCGGATCGTGACGAGCGCGGTCGGGAGCACGATCCCCGAGATCCGGGCAGTGCGCAGCCGGCCCTCACCGTCCTTCACATCCGCGAGGGGTGCGAGCCAGGTGGAGTACACCGTGAAGAACTCGTGCGTCTCGTGTCGCACGATCTTCGGACGTTCGAGAGGGGCGAGCGCATCCTCGACGGACGTCGCCGGGATGCTGAGCTCCGCGGCAAGCGCGTCCATGTCCGCGACGGTGGGCCGGAGCAGGTCGATCCAGACCACGCCCTCGGGCTGGCGCACGGCGTCGGGGATCTCCTCGAGCAGGACGTCGTCGTCGACCACCCTGCCATCGCGCCACGAGCGACTCGCGACGATGCTGTACATCCGGCCCCCATCCATGGCTCAATAGTGCCGATCGAACAGGCTGCGCCGTGCCGTTCTCACGCGTGTTCCGGGTGCGGGCGGGCCTTTACGGCGCTTTCATGCCCGCGAACCGGCCCGCGGCGGGCGCGCACAACCGAGAATTGATCGTATGGACCGCACCGTAGGCGCTTCTGGCACGCACGAGCGAAGCCGGTGGACCGCCACCATCGCACTCCTCTTCGTTGCGCTGTGGATGGTCCTCCAGCCCGCGACCGCACAGGCCGCCCCCGACGAGCCTGACGATGTCACGCTCTACTTCTTCTGGGGCGACGGCTGCCCCCACTGCGCGGCCGCGGAACCGGTGCTAGCAGGTCTTGAGGAACAGAACCCCAAGCTCACCGTGCGCGACTTCGAGTTGTGGTACCACCCCGAGAACGAGGCGCCCTTCGTGGCAATGGCGGAGAAGTTCGGCTTCGAACCCTCCGGCGTGCCCACCATCTTCCTGGGTGACCAGTACTGGGTGGGCTGGAACGACGCGTTGCAGCGCGAGGTGGAGGACGCGGTCGCGGCCTGCGTCGCCGATGGCTGCCCGGACGCGGGCGCCGGCGTCATCGAGCCCCTCGACTCCCCCGACGGCGCCACCCCCACCGACGGCGCGACGGCGGTGCCCAGCCCCGCGCCGACGTCGCCGGCCGCGCCGACGGACGACGGCTCGAACGCCGCCTCCGACGTCATCACGCTCCCGGTGTTCGGGGAGGTGGACGCCGGCAAGCAGTCGCTGGTGGTGACCACGGCGCTGATCGCGCTCGTCGACGGCTTCAACCCCTGCTCGCTGTGGGTGCTCTCCGTGCTGCTCGCACTCACACTGCGCACGGGCTCGCGCCGCAAGACCGTGATCATCGGCTTGGTCTTCATCTTCGTGACCGCGCTCGTCTACGCGCTGTTCATCGCGGGCCTCTTCACGTTTTTCACCATCGTGAGCATTGCGCCCTCGGTGCGCGTTCTGGTGGCCCTGGTGGCCCTGGTGTTCGCGGTGGTCAACATCAAGGACTACTTCTGGTACAAGGAAGGCATCTCGTTCACGATCTCGGACGATAAGAAGCCGGGTATCTACCGGCGGATGCGCCGGGTGATCGCCAACGGCGACTCCATGCCCGCGCTCGTCTCGGGGACGGTGGTGCTGGCCGCGGGCGTCTCGCTGGTGGAGCTCGCCTGCACGGCCGGCTTCCCGGTGCTGTGGACCAACATCCTCTCCGACCAGGGCGTCGGCGTCGGGGTGTTCCTGCTGCTCCTCCTGCTGTACATGCTGATCTACCAGCTCGATGAGCTCGTCATCTTCGGCGTGGCGGTCGTGACCCTCAAGTCCAGCAAGCTCGAGGAGAAGCAGGGGCGCATCCTGAAGCTGGTGGGCGGGATGCTCATGCTTACGCTCGCCGTGGTGATGATCGTGGACCCGACGCTCATGACCAACGTCGGCTCCGCGCTGCTGGTGTTCGGCATCGCGGTCGCGGCGACGCTCCTCGTGCTCCTGCTGCACCGCGTGGTGCTGCCCCGCCTCGGCATCCACATCGGCTCCGAGGAGAAGCGGGCGCTGCCCTCCATGTCCGGGCCCACCGTCAGGAAGCCGCCCACGAAGGCGGGTTCGGGGACGAAGGGGGCGTCCGGCAAGGGCACGGGCCGGTAGCCGGCCGCGCCGCGTCAGTCGATGTGGCGCGCGGCGCCCTTGTCGGCGGACATCGCCAGCGAGGCGTAGATCCGCAGCGCCGCCGACACCTCACGCTGCCGGTCGCGCGGGCGCCACCCCTCGGCGTCGCGCTTCGCGCGGCGCTCGGCGAGCACGGCGTCGTCGACCTCCAGGTGGATCGAGCGGTCCGGGATCGAGATGGTGATGATGTCGCCGTCCTCGATGAGGCCGATCGCGCCGCCCGACGCCGCCTCCGGCGAGACGTGGCCGATGGAGAGCCCGGAGGAGCCGCCGGAGAAGCGGCCGTCCGTGATCAGCGCGCACTTCGGCCCGAGGCCGGTGCCCTTGAGGTACGCGGTCGGGTAGAGCATCTCCTGCATGCCGGGCCCGCCCCGCGGGCCCTCGTACCGCACGACGACGACGTCCCCCGCCACGATGCGCTTGTTCAGGATCGCCGAGACGGCCTCCTCCTGGGACTCGGTCACCTTGGCGGGGCCCCGGAAGGTCCACTGGTCCTCGGGCACGCCTGCCGTCTTGACGATGCAGCCGTCCACGGCGATGTTCCCCTTGAGGATCGCGAGGCCCCCGTCCTTCGTGTACGGGTGCTCGGTGGACCGGATGCACCCGGCGACGGCATCGGTGTCGAGGGTCTGCCAGCGGTTGGTGGTGGAGAACGCCTCGGTGGTGCGCACCCCACCCGGAGCGGCGTGGAACAGCTCGATCGCCGTCTCGGTCGCCTTGCCGGAGCGGATGTCCCAGGTGTCCAGCCAGGTCCGCAGGTCCGGCGAGTGCACGGCGTGGGCGGCCTCGAGGTGACCGCCCCGTTCCAGCTCGCCCATGATCGCGGGAATCCCGCCGGCGCGGTGCACGTCCTCCATGTAGTAGTCGTGCGAGTTGGGCGCCACCTTGCAGATGCAGGGCGTGACCCGGGAGAGGGCGTCGATGTCGTCCTGGTCGAAGTCGACGCCCGCCTCGTGGGCCGCCGCGAGCAGGTGAAGCACCGTGTTGGTGGAGCCGCCCATGGCGATGTCCACGCGCATCGCGTTGGCGAACGCCGGCTTCGTGGCGATCGACTTCGGCAGGACCGAATCGTCGTCCTCCTCGTACCAGCGCCGGCACAGGTCCACAACGAGTCGGCCGGCGTTCAGGAACAGGTCCTTGCGGGCGGCCGCGGTGGCGAGGGTGGAGCCGTTGCCCGGCTGGGCGAGGCCGATCACCTCGAGCAGGCAGTTCATGGAGTTCGCGGTGAACATGCCCGAACAGGAGCCGCAGGTGGGGCACGCGTTGCGCTCGATGATGTCCAGCTGGGCGTCCGGAACGTTCTCGTCCACGGACTTGACCATCGCGTCCACGAGGTCCAAGCGGGTGATTGCGGTGCCGGTCTCGTCGATGATCGCCTTGCCGGCCTCCATCGGCCCGCCGGAGACGAAGACCGTGGGGAGGTTGAGCCGCAGCGCGGCGAGCAGCATGCCGGGGGTGATCTTGTCGCAGTTCGAGATGCACACCAAGGCGTCCGCCTGGTGCGCGTTCACCATGTACTCCACGGAGTCCGCGATCAGCTCGCGGCTCGGCAGCGAGTAGAGCATGCCGCTGTGCCCCATGGCGATGCCGTCGTCCACCGCGATGGTGCTGAATTCGCGCCCGATTCCGCCGGCCTCGAAGATCGCGCCGGCCACCAGTTGGCCCATGTCCTTCAGGTGGACATGCCCGGGCACGAACTGGGTGAACGAGTTGGCGATCGCGATGATCGGCTTGCCGAAGTCGGACTCGGTGAGGCCGGTCGCGCGCCAGAGGGCGCGTGCGCCTGCCATGTTCCGGCCGTGAGTGGTGGTGCGGGAGCGAAGTTCAGGCATATGCAAAGGCTAACCCCGGTGCCCACGAGGTGGACAGGGTGTCTCGCCTCGTGTGCGGCGCGGGAGGGTTCCAGGCGGGCAGCCCCGGTTCAAAGTCCCTTGTCGTACGACGGCGCGCTGGGACGATGGTCCGACCGACGCGTTCTTCCGCTGGCTCCCGCTCATGAACATCGGCTGGGTGGCCGGCATCGCCCTCAACCTCGTGCACCTGCGCACCGGGAGGTGGACCCCCGTCACCCGGGCGGCATCCATCGCCGTCAGCATCCTGCAGCTTGTCATCCTCGTCCTGCTGATCACCGGGCCCGACATCGTCGCCCTCACCCCCGAGCTCCTCACCGGGGGCGGTTTCACGGATCCCGGTGCGGCCGAGACGGTGGTGCCCTGGGTGGGGCGCTCGATCCGCATCGGCCTCGCCTTCGGGATCCTGGGGACCACAGTGGAGATCGTCCAAGGGATCGTCCGATTGGTCCGCGCGGGAAACTCCGGGAGACTGGTCCCATGAGAATCTGCATCATCGGCGCCGGCTCGCTCGGCAGCACCATCGGCGGAATGCTAGCGCTCGGCGGGTCGGACGTCTGGCTCGTCAACCGCCGTCAGGACCACGTCGACGCCGTGAACGCCCGCGGACTCACCCTTCGCTTCGCCGACGGCGACCGGTCGGTGGCTGTCCACGCGGCCACGACCGCCGCGGGCCTGGGGCCGATGGACCTGGTCGTCATCCTGGTCAAGTCCCTCGCGACCGGGGCTGCCATCATCGCCGCCCGCGACGTCGTCGGGCCGGACACCGCGGTCATCTCCCTGCAGAACGGGCTCGGCCAGGAGGACCTCATCGCGGAGGCCTTCGGCGCGGAGCGCACCCTGGCCGGCAAGACCTACGTCGGCGGCGTCCTGTTGGCCCCCGGGCTCGTGCTCAACGGCGCGGCAGGCAAGGAGACCATCATCGGGGAGCTGGACGGCACGGTCACCGACCGGGTGGAACGCATCGCCGAGGTGTTCACCCACGCCGGTCTGGCCACCCGGGTCAGCACCAACATCCGCGGCACGATGTGGGACAAGCTGCTCGTGAACGTCGCCACCGGCGCCCTGTCGGCGATCACCCGCCTCACCTACGGCGAGCTGTACGCCGTCCCCGAACTGAAGGCCTGCGCCCTGGCGGCGGTGGACGAGGCCATCGCGGTGGCCACTGCCCTGGGCGTGGAACTTTCCTCCACCCACGCGGAGGACGCGTGGGTGCTCGCCGCAGCGGGCCTCCCGGCCGACTTCAAGGCCTCGATGCTGCAGAGCATCGAGCGCGGCTCCCTGACTGAGGTCGACTTCATCAATGGCGCGGTCGTCCGGGCGGGTGAGCACGCGGGGGTCCCGACCCCGGTCAACCGCACCCTCGTCGCGTGCGTCAAGGGGGTCGAGGCGTCGCTCACCAGCCGGTGAAAGGCGCGGGGTCGCAGTTGTCGTTGTCCTCGTAGCAGCCCACCTGCAGCCAGTCCCAGAACGCCGCCGGGTCACCCTCGAAGGCGTACAGCACGTTTGGCACGCCCGCCGCGGTCAGCACGGTGTTCCCGAGTTGGGAGAGATAGATCGCACTCCCGCAGGACGTCGACGCGTTCGAGATCGTCTGAGCGTGGTTCACGAGGTTCACGTACGCGGTGTCGCCCACCACGCGCACGCCGATGAGGTCGTCCTCGGTGGCGTCGGAGAACCACGACGTGTAGCCCTCCGCATCCTCGGCCGGCATGGGGCCGGCCAACAGTTCGGTGAGCGCCGCTTCTGCGATCCCGGCGGGGTCGCTCGTCGCGGGCACCTCCCGCGGGACCGGGAAGGAGAGCGAGCAGTCCATGGTGTCTGGGTTGAGGGTCGTGTTGCCGAAGTAGACCTGGACCGTCATCGTGGACGGCTCGGTCGCGGTCGACGACGCGGTCGCGGTCGCTGAGGCCGACGACGTCGGCGAGTCGCTCGAAGTAGAGGCGGTGGGCGACGGCTCAGGCGTGGGGTCGCACGCCGCGATCCCGCCGACTGCAACGGCCGCGTGGACCGAAGTCGGCGCTTTCGGGAGCGTGTCGCGGGTCAGCCCGCACGCAGCAGGCGGTCGTCGCCGTCCCGCACGGTGCCACGCCCGTCCGTGTTCGAGGTCCCGACGAGGAGCGGCGCGTCGTCCCCGGCGGACGCGACCGCCCGCAGCCGGCCGTACTCCCCCACCCAGTGGGCGATCGGGTCGCCGACGAGCCCGACGGCGTCGTCCTCGGCCGTAGCCGTGGCGTCGTCGTCGGGCTCGGGGTGCACGGGCACCTGCCACAGTCGCTCGCCGCGCAGGCCCGCCATCCACAGCGAACCGCGCCAGAACGCGAGCCCGCTGGGCGAGGCATCGGACGTGGGCCACACCAGCATCGGCGGGGTCATGCCGGCCACCTCGCCCTCCCCCTCCACGAACGGCCAGCCGTAGTTCTGGCCCGGTTCGATGAGGTTCAGCTCGTCCCAGGTGTTCTGCCCGAGCTCGCTGGCCCACAGCCGTCCGTCCGCGTCCCACGCCAGGCCCTGCACGTTGCGGTGCCCGAGCGACCACACCGCGGTCCCGGATGGGTTGCCGGGAGCGGGATCGCCCGCAGGGGTGAGGCGCAGGATCTTGCCCGCCAGCGAGGCCGGATCCTGGGCGGCCATCGTGTCCCCCGCGTCCCCGGTGGAGACGTAGAGCTGGCCGTCTGGGCCGAATCGCACCTGGCCGCCGTTGTGGTGGCCGGCCACCGGGATCCCGGTGAGCACCTCCTCCTCCGGCCCGAGGGTGTCCCCTTCGAGCGCGCGGCGCACCACCCTGTTGTCCGTGGCAGTGGAGTAGTAGAGGTAGACGAAGGCCTCGTCCGGGCTGAGGGTGACGCCCAGCAGACCCCCTTCGCCGGAGCCGCCCTCGGCGACAGTGCCCAATTGGGTGGCTGTCCCATCCGCCGCCACCCGGAGGACGCGCCCCGTGTCGCGCTCCGTCACGAGTGCCGTGCCGTCGGCGAAGGTGTCCAGCCCCCACGGCGTCGTCAGGCCGGTGACCCAGTCGTCGGCGACGAGGTCCGTCGTGGTCCCGGCCGGCTCCGCGGTGGTTCCGGCGGAATCGGTGCACCCGGTGAGGCCGGCCACGAGCACCGCGAGTCCCGCGACCCTGCGGCTCCTGGCGCTCATGGCCACATGGTACGGGGCAGGGCGCTCGGATGCAGCCAACCGCTACCCCCGCGGACCGCCGCCACCGCCGCCGGGACCGCCCGTGCCGCCGACGTGCTCACCCGCGGTGATCGTGCCCACTGACGTCCCGTCCACCACCACCTCGTACTCGGCTCCGCTCGTGATGTCCGCGTTGGAGAACACGACGGAGGCGATGACCTTCTCCGCGGTGTAGGAGGCCACCACGGTACCCGCGGAGACCAGCTCCACAGTCGTGCCGGCGGCCAACGAGCCGCTGAACGTCACGGAGGCCCAGCCCTGCGCCGAGTCCACCCCCGGCACCTCTGCCATACCGGAACTGCCGCCGGACATGGTGGCGGAGCCGTTCGAGTCGAAGCCGTCGCCCTGGGCATGGATCGTGATCGTGCCACCGGAGATGTCCACCCCGCCGGCGATGTTGATGCCGTCATCCTCCGACACGAGGTCCAGCGTCCCGCCGGAGATCGCCATGGTGGCGGCTTCGAGCGCCTCGTACGACGACATCACCCGGATCGTCCCGCCGCCGATCACCATGTCGAGGTCAGCGTGCATGCCGTCGGCGGCGGCCGCGATGGCCAGGGCCGCCTCGCCCACGATGACGGCCTGGGCGTCCGCGGTGTTGTCCGCCTTCAGCGCGTGCCCGCCGGCGTCCACGGTCACGTTGCCGCCGTTGATGTACAGGTAGTCCTTGCCGCGGATGCCGTCGTCCACGGCAGTCACGGTGATGGTGCCGCCGTCGATGACGAGGCCGTCCTTGGAGGCGATCCCGTCCTTGCTGAGGCCGGTCACGGTGAGCGCGCCGGTGCCGGTGATGGTCATGTCATCCGCGGAGTACAGCGCCGCGTTCGGCTCGTTGGTCGCCGCGTCCGGGTAGACGTACGTGGCGGCGTGATGTCCACCCCGTCGAGGATCAGCCGCACCGGTTCGGCGCTCGACGATTCCACCACCACCTGGCCGGCGAGCGTGCCGGAGAGGCGGTATGTGCCGGCATCGGAAATGTTGACCGTACCGTCGTCGACGCTCACGGCATCCTGTCCGCGGTGGCGGTCGAGCCGCTGAGCGCGATCTCGACGACGCTCGCCTCGTCCCAGGTCGCGTCCACCTGGTGGGCCGCCTTCCTGGAGGCCAGCGCATCGGTCACGCTCTGGGGCGTCGTCGCCGTCACGACGGCGGCGCTCACCGCCTCGCCGGACTCGTCGGCGGTGGCGGCGAGGATTGGTCGGACGATACGCATGGGTGGCTCCTTCGTGGGAGCGGGTGAGGCTTCGCGGGCCGGTCAGGCAGCGAGTGCCCGGGGGATGTGATGGGTGAGGACGCGATGCCACTTCTCGTCGGGCAGGTCCGGGGTGAGGGCCGCGAGGCCCGCACCGTACTTCGAGAGGCACACCGGGCGGTGGCCGCGCCGCCAGAGGCGGCGATCCAGTTCTGTCGGCGCCCGGCCGGCCTTCGTCTCCACGATGGCGAGGCCGTCCCAGGTGAGGGCGGCGTCGTCGTTCGCGACGGCGAGGTCCAGGTCAACCGTGACGCGGGCGCGGTCCGTGGGCAGGTAAAAGGTGGTGCGGCGGTAGGTGGTGCGCAGCGTGGGGGCGAGGGCGGCCGGGTCGACGCCCGCGATGCCCACGCGCTCCAGCGTCGCGGCGACGAAGCAGCGCGCCTCCGGGCCGAGGTGGGCGGCGTCGCCGTCGCCGTCCGGGATCCGGGTCTTGACCGTGAGCCCGCCGCCCACCCGGGTCTTCACCTCGAACCACGCCTGGCCGGAGTCGGTGTAGACGCGGCGCCGCACCTTGAAGCGGCGGCGGCGCTTCCGCCCGGCCAGGTGGTAGGCCGTCAACTCGGCGGTGTCGAGGTAGAGGGAGTCGTAGCCGAACTCGCGGGCGCCGTCGATGTCGAGGATGCGGGCGTCGGGCGGCAGGTCCGCGAGCACCTCGCCGAGCCGACAGGCGGGCAGGACGTATTTGCGGTCGACCCGGGTCTGCAGAGCGGCGAGGCACTCCAGTTCGTCGAGGGTGATGGGTGCGAGTGATTGGTCCACACGGATCATCGTGCACTCCTCGGGGTGGCGGGGAGGACGTCGTCGAGCGCCGCGGCGCGGTCCAGGACCATCACCTGGTGGCGTTGCCCGGGGTAGAGGGATGGGTTGTCGGCGAGGAAGATGACGAGCACGACGGCGGCCATCAGGCCCATCGTCAGCCACACAGAGGAGGTCCCGAGACCCCCGAGCAGGCCCAGGGTCAGCGCGGCGAAGTAGTACGCGACCTCGCGCTGGTTCAACTCCTCGGAGCGCAGCCGGATGATCGAGAGGACGCCGAAGAGGCCGAGCCCCAGGCCGGCGCCGAGCGTGGACACCGAGAGCGCCGCGGAAACGGCAAGGACACCGACGTTCACACCGAGGTAGGCCACGACCATGTCGCGGCGGTGGTGGCGGGGCACGTACATGCCGAACACCAGGAGACTGACGGCGACGGCATCGGCGAGGTACAGGGCGGCAGACACGATGAGTTCCTCCTGGATGGGCATGCATCAATTAGGCCGGAGGCGCCTGTGAACCTGCTGTGAGGAGTGTCGTGCTGGCCTGTGGGTTCGCGGCGCGGGTCAGACCCACGCCGGGTCGTAGTCGGGGTGGTCGGAGTGGATCGCGGCAAGGGCACGGAGGACGCCGTCGTCGGCGGACATCACCACTTCGCGGCGCGCCTCGCACTCCGCGAGGACACGGGCCGGGTCCCAGCGGGCAATGTGGGCGGCGGCCGCACCGCCGTCGAGGACGCCCGAGGGATCCGGGAACGGGTCGACGCTCTCGATGTCCTGGACCTTCGCGATCGGGCGGAGGCACCAGGTGGAGCGGACGGTGTACTTCTGCGGGACGGTGGTGGAGACGCGCGAGACGAACCACCGTGGGTCGCCCACCTTGAGGTCAGCGGCGCGGGCCGCATCCTCGTCCTCCTGAATGCGGGCCAACAGGAACTCGGTCATGGTCATGGGAGCCATGATACGGCTGTTGAGCGGCGCCTCACCCGTCGAGTTCCCTCGTCCGCGGGGCGAGCGCCGGAACCAGGCTCACCACCACGAGCACCGCAGCCAGTCCGAGGTAGGCCGCCTCCAGGCCGAAGCGCTCCACGGCGGCTCCCACCAGCAGCATCGCCAGGGGCGGGGCCGCGTAGAACGCCGACATCTGCACGCCGTAGACCCGGCCCTGCTCATCCGGCTGGATCCGCCGCTGGACGAAGGTGTTCATCAGCGGGTTCGCCGGACCCCAGGACAGCCCAAGGAAGAAGCCCGCGGTCGCCATCACCGGGAGCGGCGGAAGCAGCGCCATCGGCAGGATGCTCAGCGCCACCCCGAGCAGGATGAGCCGCGCCAGCACCGAGGTCCGCAACCGGGCGCTCAGCCACCCGTAGCCGAACGCGCCGACCATCGATCCGGCCGCCAGCGCCGAGATCACGAGGCCCAGCGACGTCGGGTCCCCCAACCGCTCGAAGTACGTGGGCAGCAGCACCGACTCGGTCGGCAGGTAGACCGCCGCGATCACGAGCACCGCCACCGTGACCGCGCGCAGCACGCGGTCATCCCACAGGGACGTGAAACCACGGACCAGCCCCGACCAGCCGGCGTCGGCGGCACCGGCGTCGGCGCCCGCCGCAGCCTGGGCGCGGGCCCGCTGGCCGGCGTCGCCCACACGCATCGCCGCCACGCACGCGCCCGCGACGAGGAACAGGGCGAACGGCGCCCAGAAGGACCGCTCCGCCCCGACGGCGGCGATCAGTGCGGCCCCCGCCACCGGTCCCACCGTCCAGCCGACGGCGAAGACCCCCTCGTGGATGCCGTTCAGCGGGTCCACGGGGCGCTGCGCCGCCTCGGCGACGTCGGGCAGGAGGGCGCGGCGGGCGGTGTAGCCGGACGGGTCGAACGTGGCGCCCAGCACCGCGAGCGCGAGGATCACCGGGAAGGTGAGGTCGCCGAGCATCGCGGCAATGGGGATGCTGGCCACGGCAATCGCCGACAGGATGTCCGAGACCACGCTGACCACGCGCCGCCCGAAGCGGTCCACCAGCCAGCCGGCCACGGGCGCGGCGGCGAGGGCCGGCAGCGCGCTCACGGCCGCCACCAGCCCTGCCGACGCCGCCGACCCCGTCTCCTCGAGCACCAGCCACGGGATCGTCAGCATCACGATCGCGTTCCCGACGCCGGAGGCCAGGTTCGCCGCCTCCAGCAGGATGATCGGGGCGAGGGTGCGGGGCGGCATCAGCCCATTATCCGGATGCCGGGCGGCTCCGGCGAGCCACACGAGTGCGGCAGGCGGCGCCCCAATCGTGGGGCGGCCCCGCGCCACACCCGCCATAATTGGCTCGAAGGGGTGAGTCCATTGGCAAACACACCGGTCCCCGTGGGGGCCACCGATCCCGCGGTCTTCGGTGACGCCGGGCGGGCGCGCAGGCTGGCGAAGCTGTCCCTCTGGATGCTCGTGGTGTTTGCGGCCTGGACCGTCGTCTACATCTTCCTCGCCGGCCCCGTGGCCGAATCCTTCGGCATCGCGACCGGGGCGGAGGGCTACGTCGAGTCGTGGCTGCCGTGGATCGCAGTCACCCTCCTGTGGGTCGCGCCGCTGCTCGCCGGAGCGGTCCTGGCCGCACGCGCCCTGGCCCTGGGCGCCGGCCGGCTCGGTTGGATCGGGCTGGCTGCCAACGTTGTCGCCCTCCTGGCCCTCACTGTCCCGTCCCTGGTGGATCGGCTGATGCACCTCTGACCTGTGAGGGTACGCACACCCTGACGTAGGCTACTCGCCATGCGTTTTGTTCACGTCGGCCTCGCGCCGGACCTTGTCGACTACCAGCGCGCCTGGGACCTGCAGCGGGACCTGCACGCCCGCGTCGTGGACGGCGCGGAACCGGACACCACGCTGCTCCTCGAACACGCGGCCGTCTACACCGCGGGCAAACACACCGCGCCCCAGGATCGTCCGTGGGACGGGACCCCGGTCATCGAGGTGGACCGCGGCGGGAAGATCACGTGGCACGGTCCTGGACAACTCGTCGGCTACCCGATCGTGCGGCTCGCGCCGCCGATCGACGTCGTCGCGCACGTGCGGCGCCTCGAGGAGGCGATGATCCGGGTGTGCGCGGACTTCGGCGTGGCTGCCGCCCGCGTGGCGGGCCAGAGCGGCGCGTGGGTGCTCGCCGACGAGCGCGGCCCCAACCGCAAGATCGGCGCGATCGGCGTCCGGGTGAGCCGGCAGGTGACCATGCACGGTTTCGCCCTCAACTGCGCCTGCGACCTCCGCTGGGCTGACGTCATCAACCCATGCGGGATGGTCGGGGCGGCCGTGACGTCGCTGACCCGCGAACTCGGCCGCGAGGTCCCGGTGCGGGAGGTGGTCCCGCACGTGGAACGGCATCTGGCTGACGTGCTCGACGCCGTCGCGGTGCGGGTGCCGGAGGTGGCGCGATGAGCGTGGAGTCGAACGGCCGGCGCCTGCTGCGCGTGGAGGCCCGCAATGCGGAGACACCGATCGAGACGAAGCCGGCGTGGATCCGGACCACGGCGAAGACCGGCCCGGCCTACACCGAACTGCACTCGATGGTGAAGGGGCAGGGGCTCCACACGGTGTGCCAGGAGGCGGGCTGCCCGAACATCTTCGAGTGCTGGGAGGACCGCGAGGCCACGTTCCTGATCGGTGGGGACATCTGCACTCGTCGCTGCGACTTCTGCGACATCGCCACGGGGCGGCCGCGGGCGCTGGACCTGGACGAGCCCCGGCGGGTGGCCGAGTCCGTGCGCCAGATGGGGCTGCGGTACTCCACCGTGACCGGCGTGGCCCGCGATGACCAGCCGGACGGCGCCGCCTCCCTCTACGCCGAGACGATCCGCCTAATCCACGCCCTCAACCCGAACACCGGGGTGGAGATCCTGCCGCCGGACTTCGGTGCGGTGCCCGAGCTCGTGGGGCTCGTGTTCGACGCCCGCCCGGAGGTGTTCGCCCACAACCTGGAGACGGTGCCGCGGATCTTCAAGCGCATCCGCCCGGCGTTCACGTATGAGAAGTCGCTGCGGGTGCTGTCCATGGCGCGTGCGGACGGGCTGGTGACCAAGTCCAACCTGATCCTCGGGATGGGCGAGCGGGACGACGAGATCGCCTCCGCCATCGCGGACCTCCACGACGCCGGCTGCGACATCCTCACCATCACCCAGTACCTGCGGCCCTCGAAGCTGCACCACCCCATCGACCGCTGGGTGCGGCCGGAGGAGTTCGTGCACTGGTCGGATGTGGCCACCGCGATCGGGTTCAAGGGTGTGATGGCCGGGCCGCTGGTGCGGTCCTCGTACCGCGCCGGGCGGCTCTGGGCCACGGCCATGGCAAAGTGGGGCCGGCCGATCCCGGAGCACCTGCGCCACCTCGCCGAGGCCGCCGAGACCCCGGCCCGCCAGGAGGCCGCGAGCCTGGTGGCCCGCGCCAACGCCTGACGCCGCGCTACGGCCGGAATGCGGGCGCCAGCTCGTCCAGCGCCGCCACCGGCCACGCCGCCGGATCGGCCCCCAGTGCCGCCAACAACCCCACCTGCTCGCGGCACCAGGGCGAGACGTCGCGCGCACCACCCAGCACCGCCGCGCGGAAGTCCTCCCACGGCTCCCACGCCGCCCTGTCCACCTCGGTGCGGTCGAGGGTGAGGGGGGCGCCGTCGGCGACGAACGCGGCGAACACCGGGCACAGCTCGTGCTCGACGACGCCCCGGAACTCGGCGCGGTACGCATAGTGCGGCAGCACCAGCCGCACGTCCGCGAGCGCGAGCCCGAGCTCGTGGGCCGCGCGGCGGGCGACGGCGTCGGGCAGGTCCTCGTCCGGCCCCGGGTGACCGCACACCGAGTTGGTCTCGAGCGCGGCGAAGGTGGACTTGTCTGGGGCGCGCCGCGTCACGAGGAGGCGCCCGGCGGCGTCGAAGACATAGCAGGAGAACGCGAGGTGCAGGGGTGTGTCCCCGTGGTGGACCGCGGACTTGGCCATCGTGCCCAGGCGGTTGCCGGCGGCATCCGCCAGCACGACGAGTTCGGACATGGGTCCGTTGCGCCGCCGGAAGTCCTCGATCCGGGCGAGCGCGGCCTCCGCGCCACCCGCGATCACCGTGTCCGGAATGGTCAGGTCCCACCCGCCGGTCTGGTTGCGCGCCCACTCGACGCGGGCGCCACGATCCGGGGGCACGGCCTGGGCCGGGTCCCGGAGGCCGAGCATGTCGACGGTCTGCGCGGGGCTCCTTCCCATGGTCATGACGGAGAAGACGTCGCGCCACGGTCCCGTGTGGGCGGCGTACCACCCCAGGGGGTCGGCGAGCCTGATGCCCAGGCCGTGGCCGTAGAGCGTCCGGAACGCCCCGATGGACTCCAGATCGGCCCACGGGATCAGGTCGCGGCCCTCGAGCTGGATGCCGTCGGCGCGGAGGGTGAGAACCGGCGTCGGCCGGCGGCGCAACCACACCTGCCACACCGGGTTGCGGCGGGTGATGATCTCCTCGTTCACGGGACTCATTATGTCGTGGCCCACGCGCCACCAGCGGTGGCGCCGTCGGCGATGAGGAACTGCCCTGCCGTGTAGGTGGCCATCACGGCAGAACCCCACACTGGGGAACTGGCCGGGCGCAGGAATTTCGCGGCGGCGAGCAGGGTGTCCGAGAGCAGGAAGAGCGCGGTGCCGGCGACGATCCGGTGGCGCGCGGGCGCCGGGATCGACCGGTCAAGCGTGGTGGACGTGGCGAACATCGCCGTGAGGACGGCGGCGTAGGCGGCCACGGGGACCGAGAGGGCGCGGTTCTGGCGGCTCGCCGCCACCGCCAGCGCCGGCCCGGCGATGGCCCACGTGAGCGCCGCCGCCACGTCTCCGGGGGCGGTGAGGCGGGCCTCCGGATCGCGGGCGGAGACGAACGTCGCGATGTAGGCCGAATGGGCGGCGAAGAAGGACCCCAGACCGATCAGGAAGTTGCGGTCGCCACGGAACTGGAGGGCGACGTCGCCCGCCCAGGAGAACGCCTGCCCCACTTGGACCCCGCGGACGAGGCCGCTGGTCCGGCCGGCGGCCGCGCGGTGGGTGGCCATCCCGAGCGCCGGCATGAGCAACGTCTTGGTGACCATCCTGACCTGGTGGGCGGCGGGGCTCGACAGGCCGGCGAGGCCGGTGTCGAGGACGGCGAGCGCGGCGTAGGCGGCGACGGCAGAGCGAGCGGAGGTCACTTGATCGGCCTACCACGGAACTCGCCGCTGGGGGCGCGGATCGCCCACTCCTGACGGCGGGCGGCGTGCGACCGCGCGGCTGAATTAGGATCGGTGCCATGAGCAACCGGGAGGCACTGCCCGTCGAGACCATCTGCGTCACGGGGACGAGCACGCCACCATCGAGCTCCTCGAACCGCGCGACGTCCCGCTGGGCGGACCGCGGGCGATGGACGTGCGGCGCACTCTGCCGCAGCGCCGGCGCAGCCTGATCGGGGCGTGGTGCTTCCTCGACCACTACGGGCCGGACCACGTGGCCGAGACCGGCGGCATGCGGGTGCCGCGCCACCCGCACACCGGGCTGCAGACCGTCAGCTGGCTCTTCACGGGCGAGATCGAGCATCGCGACTCGGCCGGGTTCCACGCCGTCGTGCGGCCGGGCGAGCTGAACCTCATGACGGCGGGGCGCGGCATCAGCCACTCGGAGTTCTCCACCCCCGGCACGTAGGCTGCATGCATGGCGGACGAAGGTGCCCAGGTCCTGGCCGATGAGAGGGCCGAGCTGCGACGCAGGCGCCGCGAGAGGATCCTTGTCGTCCTGATAGTCGTCGCCGCGCTGATCTGCGCGGTGGCGATCTGGAGCATCGCCACGGGCGACGCCGCGGCCTGAAGCGCGCGACCTCGTGTGCGACCTCGTGTGCGGCCCGGGGGCCAGACCGTATCAGGTGGCGGAGGCCTTCGCGATGCTCGCGATCGACTCGTCCAGCAGGGCGTTGAACTCGTCGTCGTTCTGCTGGGCGGTCAACCCCTGGGTGAGCGCGCGCGAGAAGCTGGCCACCACACCGTGGTTGCGGGCGAGGCGCTCGTTGGCCTCGTCCCGGCTGAACCCGCCGGAGAGGAACACCACGCGCAGCACGTTGGGGTGTGCCAGGAGGTCGGCGTAGAGGTTGTCGGTGTCGGGTGGGGTGAGCTTGAACATCACGAACTGGTCGGCGCTGAGGTCCCGCAGGTGCGCGAGCAGGGAGGCCTTCAACTGGGCCTCGGCCTCGGCCTTCGCGGGGCTGTGGATGTCGATCTCGGGCTCGATGATCGGAATCAGCCCGGCTCCGAGGATCTGCAGGGCGACGTCGAACTGCTGGTCGACCACCGCCTCCAGCCCCGCGCCGGGCATCTTGATGACCGAGCGCATCTTGGTGCCGAAGATGTGCTTCTCCCGAGCGCGGGCCAGCAGCTCGTCGAGGCCCGGGATGGGCTTCATGAGCTGGGCGCCGTCGGCCTCTGGTTCGAGCCCCTTGTCCACCTTGAGGATGGGCACGACGCCCTTGACCTCCCAGACGTAGTCCGCCGTAGGCCGGCCCTCGATCGCGCGGTCCATCGTGTCCTCGAACAGGATGGTCGCGATGATGCGGTCGCCGTTGAACACGGGGCTGGTGATGATGCGGGTGCGCATCTGGTGCACCAGGTCGAACATCTCGGCATCCCCGGAGTACTGGCTCTCGTCGATGCCGTAGAGCCGGAGTGCCTTGGGCGTGCTCCCGCCGCTCTGGTCCAGCGCCGCGATGAAACCGGCACCGCTCTTCATCTTCTCGAACTGCTCGGTGTTCATGGACCTTGCCTCTCCTCCCTTCCGAATGTACGGCGGGGCCCCCCGCTGTGGGAAGGATTCGCCGGGGCGGGGTACGGTCATTCCTCCGGCAGGGGCTCGATCCCGGCAGCGGCGGCCACCTCGGCGAACGCCGCGGCCAGGCTGGCCACGGTCTCGTGGGCGTTGAGCCCGCTCGGGTTGGGCACCACCCACAGCTCCGCGCCGGCGAACCTGCCTGGCTGCGGGCCCGACGCCGCGCGCGGCTGCCGGAACGCCGTCCGGTAGGCGGTGATCCCGGCCACCGCCACGACCCGCGGCCGGTGCTCCCGCACGATCCGCTCGAGCCGCCCGACGCCGTCGCGCAGCTGGGCAGCCGTCAGCTCGTCCGCGCGGGCCGTGGCGAACGGGTGGAGGTTGGTGATGCCGATGCCGCGATCGAGGAGGTGCTTCCGGTCCGCGTCGGACAGGCCGGCGGACGCGTCGATGGGGTGGTCGGTGAGGCCGGCGGCGTGGAGCGCGGGGAAGAAGCGATTCCCCGGGCGGGCGAAGTGAGCTGCGGCGGTGCCCGACCACAGGCCCGGGTTGATGCCCACGACCAGCAACCGCACCCCGGGGCCGAGCAGGTCCGGGACGGTGCGCCCGTAGGAGGCCCGCAGCTCCGCGGCGGTTGGTCGCATGGGTCAACCCTCCCACCCGCGGCGCGGGTCCGCCCGCGCTGGGCCACCAGCGATTGTGGACGTCCTCCGCCCAGCCGAGGATGCCCACGAACTGGACCTGCTCCCCCGCACTGTCCGTCATCCACCCGGACCAGTGCCCGAAGCACTGGTCGGTTTGGGCGGTGATCACCCCGAGGTCGGTGCGTGCCCGGCAGGTTCGCGATCCCGCCCAGTACTCCCACCGCTTGTTCCGCCCCCAGCCGAAGAGACCGCGGCCGATCCCGGAGGATTCGTGCAGCGGGGCGCGCGTCCACCCGACGGCGGCGGCGTTGAGGCGACCGTCCGACAGGGTGAGCCTCACAAGCAGGGTGATCTCGCGTTCAGTGACGGCGCCGTCGGCGATCAGCCGGCGTGACCACGCGTGCACGTTGGTCAGTCGACGCGCAGAGCACCAGACACGAGCGGCCCGTCATCCGCGCATTCGCCCGCCGCCAGCTCCACATCGGACTCGCCCTGGGCGTGGGTGGTGTCGAGCACCCCGGTCCAGAGAGCGCCGAAGGCAACCGATGGCAGCGTGATGGGCAGTGCCTCCTCCGCGGCCGACGGAATTGGGAGTGGACCAGGGTCGCCAGGAAGTCCCGCTGCCGGCGGGCGCGATTCTCCAGGATGGCGGTGCCCCGAACACCCCCTCGCATGCTCGATAGCCGCACGCCATCGTCTCGAAGGCGATACCGTCCGCCCATCGGGGGCGAACGCCCTCGACCGGCGCCACGAAAGGCGGATCCATGCCGGACAACACCTCAGCCAAGAATCCCAGCGAAATCAAGACCGAACGGGTCCATCTGGCCAAGATCATCTCCATATGCGTGATCGCGGCCCTCGGCGGTTTCCTGTTCGGCTACGACAGCTCCGTCATCAACGGAGCCAACACAGCACTCCGTAGCTATTTCCAGGTCGGCGCCGGCTTCATGCAGGGCTTCATGGTGTCGATCGCCCTGCTCGGCTGCGCCGTCGGGGCCTTTGTCGGTGGTCGGCTGGCCGACCGTTATGGGCGCAAGCGCGTCATGGTCATAGCGTCGATCATGTTCGCCATCGGAAGCGTTGGAACGGCGTTCCCTTTCGGGCTGGTCGCCTTCATGTTCTGGCGGCTCGTGGGTGGATTCGGCATCGGCCTGGCGTCCATGATCTGCCCGATGTACATCTCAGAGGTCGCTCCTGCGCACCTTCGGGGGCGGTTGTCGTCGTTGTTCCAGTTCGCCATCGTCACCGGTATCCTCACCACACAGGTGGTCAACCAGGTGCTCATCGCGCTGACTCCGAAGGAGTTGCAGAGTGTGACGGGCGATCCCGCCGTACCGCCGGTACAAGCCAACAACGACCTGTGGTTCGGACTCCAAACCTGGCAGTGGATGTTCCTCTGCATGCTCGTACCCGCGGCGATCTACATCTGGCTCGTTCTGACCGTGCCCGAATCCCCCCGATACCTGGTCATCAAGGAGCGCAACGATGACGCCACCAATGTGCTCAGCAGCATTTACGTCGATGACGTGAAGGGCAAGGTTGCCAAGATCGAGGAGTCACTGCACGGTGAGCACAAGCCGAGGATGAGCGACATCAAGGGGCCGCGCTTCGGTCTGCTGCCGCTCGTGTGGATCGGCATCATCATCGCGGTGTTCCAGCAGTTCGTGGGCATCAACGCGGTGTTCTACTACTCAAACACGATCTGGGCCGCGGTCGGCTTCTCCACTGAGAAGGCCTTCCTCACCTCGACCATCATCAGTGCCGTGAACGTGATTTCCACGATCGTCGCGATCGCGTTCATCGACCGGGTGGGGCGCAAGCCACTGCTGCTGATCGGATCGGCGGGCATGTTCGTCACGCTGGCGGTCCTCACCTGGACGTTCCTCAGCGCACCCATGTGCACGCAGGAACTCATCGACACCACGGCGCCGGCCGGCTGCGCCCTTGCGGCGGACCTGAATTCGCCGATGCTGACGGGGGCTGGGGGTTGGATCGCGGTGATCATGCTCAACACCTATGTCTTCTTCTTCGCCGCGACCTGGGGGCCGATCATGTGGGTGCTGCTGGGCGAGATGTTCCCGAACAAGATCCGCGCCGCCGCTCTCAGCCTGGGCGTCATGGCCAACTGGATCGCCAACTTCACCGTGTCGACGGCGTTCCCGGAGTTGGTCAAGGCATCCATAGGAATCGCGTACGGGATCTTCACGGTTTCTGCACTGTTGTCGTTCTTCTATGTGCTCAAGTTCATCAAGGAGACCAAGGGCGTGGAACTGGAGGACATGGAGGCCCTCGAAGGGGTGAAATCGAGCAAGAAGAGAGACTCCTGAAGGGCGCGGACAAGAGGCTCTCCTGACGCATCAGGGGGTGGTTTGGGCGCATCGTGAACGGGGCACGCCCGTTACTCCTGTCCAGGTTTCTGAGCTATCGAGGAACAGAACCAGCGAGCAGGAGAACGGCGTACGTGCCCTCACTCGTGTGCCGACGGCGCGCTCGGCGGTTAGCTTGTCGCACCTGAGCGGCGATGGTCCGACTCGTCCACGGCCAGCCAAGCGGCTCCGATGATTCCGGCGGTGTTGCGCAGGGCGGCGGGGACGATCGGGGTCTTCAGCTTCAGTTTCGGCAGGAATCGGTCGGCGTGCCTGCTGATGCCGCCTCCAACCACGATCAGGTCCGGCCAGA
>JADGOQ010000102.1 GCA_017882885.1 Actinomycetales bacterium
AGTCCGACTTGTAGATCGGGGCGGTGCAGCCCTCCACGTAGTGCACGTAGGAGCCCTCGTCCGCGATGATCAGCGTGCGCTCGAACTGGCCCATGTTCTCGGTGTTGATGCGGAAGTAGGCCTGCAGGGGGATTTCGACGTGCACGCCCTTGGGGACGTAGACGAACGACCCGCCCGACCACACGGCGGTGTTGAGGGACGCGAACTTGTTGTCCCCGGCGGGAATCACGGTGCCGAAGTACTCCTCGAAGATCTCGGGGTACTCCTTGAGGCCGCTGTCCGTGTCGAGGAACACCACGCCCTGCGCGGCAAGCTCCTCCTGGATCTGGTGGTACACCACCTCCGACTCGTACTGCGCCGCCACCCCGCCCACGAGGCGCTGCTTCTCGGCCTCGGGGATGCCGAGGCGGTCGTACGTCCGGCGGATGTCCTCCGGCAGGTCCTCCCAGCTGGTGGCCTGCTTCTCCGTGGAGCGGACGAAGTACTTGATGTTGTCGAAGTCGATCCCCGAGAGGTCCGCCCCCCACGTGGGCATGGGCTTCTTCCCGAAGAGGCTGAGGCCGCGCAGGCGGCGCTTCAGCATCCACTCCGGCTCACCCTTCATGGCGGAGATGCCGCGCACGACGTCCTCGTTGAGGCCGCGGCGCGCCGTGGCCCCGGCGAAGTCGGAGTCGTGCCACCCGTAGCCGTACGTGCCGATCGAGGCGATGGTCTCCTCCTGTGACAGCGGCTCAGCCTTTGCCACGGGCGCTTGACTCGTCATGGGGTTCCTTCCGTGGTACGGGATCGAACGAAGAGCGGGATGTGGGTGGTGCAGACGTGCTCACCCTGGGCGAGCGTCGCGAGTCGTTGCACATGGGTGTCCAGCAGGCGTGAGAACGCCCGGAGTTCGGCGTCACACAGCTGCGGGAACTGCTGGGCCACCTTCAGCACCGGACAGTGGCCCTGGCAGAGCTGGATGGCGACGCCGTCGGTGCCGACCTCACGGATCGTCGCGGCGAACCCGTCCCGCGACAGCGCCTCCGCCAGCGCGACCGCGCGGTCGCGCGGCTGTGCGCCCGCCGTCGTGACGACCGGGCGGTAACGGGCCTCGAGGTCGGAGACGCGAGCGACCGCGAAGTCGTCGACGGCGTCCGCCCCGGCGACCCTCGTCAGGTGCGTCAGCACTGCCGCCGCCAGGTCCGAGTAGGCGTTCGTGAGGCGCGCGCGACCGGATTCGGTCGCGATGTAGTGGCGTGCCGGGCGGCCGCGGCGCGGGAGGGCGACCCCAGCCGGCTCGTGACCGGTGATCAGCCCGCCGGCCTCGAGGGACGCGATGTGGCGGCGGATCCCGGCGGCGGTGAGGCCGAGGCGGGCGGCCAGCTCGGCCGAGGAGACCGGCCCCAGGCTGATGATCAGGTCGAGGATCCGCATGCGTGTGGAGGCGTCATGGGTGGACACACCCTCATCCATGGCACACCTCCTCCAGCCTCACTCACTAATAAGGAACATTGTTGTTTCAAAATTCCCCGAGTGCAACACGGCGGGCGCATCGTGGACAGGTGTCGCCCGTAGGATGTGGGGGTGGACGAGGCCCTGGCCGTGACGCGGCTGACGAAGCGGTACGGCTCGCGCCGCGCCGCCGACGGCGTCACACTCACGGCCCGCACGGGCGGGATCACCGCGGTGCTGGGGCCGAACGGCGCCGGCAAGACCACCACGCTCGAATGCTGCACCGGGCTACGAACCCCCGATGACGGTGAGATCGTCGTGCTCGGGCGCCGGCGGGACGACCGGGCGAACGACCGCTGGCTGCGTGAGCGCGTCGGCGTCATGGTGCAGCAGGGCGGGCTCCCCATGGCGCCGACGGCGCGGGCCGTGCTGCGCCACGTCGCCACGTTCTACCGCGCGCCCGCCGACGTCGGCCACCTCGTGGAGGCGTTGTCGCTCGGCGACGCGCTCGACACCCCGGTGCGCCGCCTGTCCGGCGGCCAGCGGCAGCGCGTCGCGGTCGCGTGCGCGCTGGTCGGCCGGCCCGAGCTCGCCTTCCTCGACGAGCCGTCCTCCGGCGTCGACCCGCACGGCCGCCGCGACAGCTGGGCGCTGCTGCGTGAGCAACGCGACCGGGGCTGCGCGATCGTGCTGACCACCCACCACATCTCGGAGGCCGAGGAACTGGCCGACCACGTCGTCATCATGGACCACGGACGGGTGGTCGCATCCGGGGCCGTCCGCGACCTCGCCACCGGCTTCACCCTCACCCTCACGGGGCTCTCGGACCCGGGCCGCGCCGCCGACGTCGTCGCCCGCCTCGGGCAGCCCGTCGTCGCGCCCGACGGGACGGTCAGCGCGATCCTGCCGCGCTCCGACGTCGCGACCGCACGGGACCTGACCACCGCGCGCGCGGAGGCCGGGGAAGCGGCGGCGCGGGTCTCGCTGGCGCCGCGGACGCTCGAGTCCGTCTACCTCGCGGTCGCCGGGGTCGACGAGTGAGGGGCACCTTGGCGCAGGCGCGCTGGGAGCTGCGCGCCATCCTGCGCAACGGGGAGCAACTCCTCGTGAGCTTCGGGCTGCCCGTCCTCGCCCTCGTGGCCCTGCTCCGGTTCCCCCTCGTCGAACTGCCGGGGCGCGGCGCCGCGCTGGCGGGGGTGCTCGCGATGGCGGTGCTCTCCAGCTCGTTCACCGCGCAGGCCATCGCGCTCGCGTTCGACCGCCGCTGGGGCGTGCTCCGCATGCTGTCAACCACCCCGCTCGGCCCCGACGGCCTGCTCCGGGGCAAGGCCCTGGCCGTCGTCGCGCTCATGGTGGGCCAGACGGCCCTCCTCGCCGTCCTCGCCGCGGCGATGGGGTGGGAGGGGACCTCGGCGGCCGGTGCCGGCCTCATCGGGCTCTTCCTCGCCCTGGGGACGGCCACCTTCGTGGGACTCGCCGTCCTCATCGGCGGCTCGCTGCGGGCCGAGGCGGTGCTCGCCGTCGCCAACCTGCTGTGGGTGCTCATGGTGACCGCCGGAGGGGCGCTCCTCCCCCTGCGGGACGGGTCGTGGCTGCGATTCCTCCCGCCGGGCGCGCTCGGCGAGGGCCTGCGCGCCGCGATCCAGGGGATCGCGGACCCGGTCAGCGCGCTCGTGCTGCTCGCCTGGGGCATCGCGTTCGCCGCGCTCGCGCGCCGGACGCTGCGCTGGGACTGACGGGCCCGTTGGGTAGCGTGGGAACGTGAACGACACCCTGACGGACACCCTCACCCACCGTCTCGCCGTGGCGAACCTGGCCGCCCAGATCGGGATCATCGTCACCGGGGGGCTCGTGCGGGTCACCGGCTCGGGCCTGGGATGCTCGTCGTGGCCGCAGTGCGAGCCGGGCAGCTTCACGCCTGTCTTCCATGAGGCCTCCTCCATCCACCCGTTCATCGAGTTCGGCAACCGCACGCTCACGGGGGTCCTCGTCGTGATCGCGCTGGCGCTGCTGGGGGCGGTGCACCGCCGGGAGCCGGTGCGGTCCCGGCCGCGGGTGTTCCGGGTGCTGGCCTTCGTCGTGCTCGGCCTCGTCATGGCGCAGGCCGTCATCGGCGGGCTGTCCGTGCTCGCGGACCTGCACCCGGCGATAGTCGGATCCCACATGTACTTCTCGCTCGCCCTCGTGGCGGTCAGCGCGTACCTGCTAGCGCGGCTTGGCCAGCCCGACGGCGCCCCCACCGCCCCACCCGCACCGCTGCCGGCGCTGGTGACGGCGCTGGCCGTCGTGCTGGCGCTCCTGCTCGTGGCCGGGGTCGTGACCACGGGCACCGGGCCACACGCGGGGGACGTCGAGGCGCCGTACCGGTTCGCCCTCGACCCCATGGCGGTGACCCGAGTCCACTCGGTGCTCATGTGGCTGTACCTGGCGCTGCTCGCGCTCACCGTGGTGGCCACGCGGCGCGCCGGTCTGGGCTGGCGCCGCTGGCGGTGGGTGCTCGGGATCACCCTCGCCCAGGGCCTGGTTGGCTACCTCCAGTACTTCACCGGGCTACCGGAGCTCCTGGTGGTCGTCCACATGCTGCTGAGCGCGGCGCTGGTGGCCACCCTCACAACGGCCGTCACCGGGCTGTGGCCGGCTGAACCTGGGTGCTACCGCATCCAGGGGCTGTCGGCCGGGCGTAACCCCTCGTAACCCCTCGACCTCGCCTGGGCACAGGCGAGGATCCCCACGGTCGCGGACGGGCTGTGCACCCGACCGTCCATGACGGCGGCGACGGCGTCGTCCAGGTCCACCCAGCGCAGCTCCATCTCCGCCTCCTCCTCCACGCGTTCGAAACCGTGCTCGACGGCGTGCAGGTCCCGCGCGAGGTACACCCGCAGCGACTCGTTCGAGCCACCCGGGGTGCAGAAGATGTCCACCAGCACATCCCACCGCTTGGCCCCGAGGTCGGCCTCCTCCGCGAACTCGCGGGCCGCGGCCTCCAGGTAGTCCTCGCCGTCGTGGTCGAGCAGCCCGGCGGGGATCTCCCAGAGCGCGGCTCGCACGGGGTGGCGGTACTGGCGCTGGAGGGCGATGCGGCCGTCCTCGGCCAGCGCCACGATTGCGACGGCGCCGGGGTGGTCCACGTACTCGCGCAGGATGGGCGGACCCGAGCCGAGGTCGACGTCGTCGGCCACGACGCCCACGATCCGGCCGCGCCAGATCTCCCGGTGGGCGACCACCGGGCGGGCCTCGCGGGAGTCCGTGAGGACGCCGTCGCTCATCGGGTGGTGCGGCGGTACTGCAGCGCCGCCTCGATCAGGCCGGCGAACAGCGGGTGCGGCCGCGTGGGCCGGGACCTGAACTCCGGGTGTGCCTGCGTGGCCAGGTAGTACGGGTGGACCTGGGGGTCCAGCTCCACGAACTCCACGAGGGACGTGTCCGGGGAGACGCCGGTGATGCGCAACCCGGCGGCCTCGAGGCGGTCACGGTAGGCGTTGTTCACCTCGTACCGGTGGCGGTGGCGCTCCGTGACCCGGGTGGCGCCGTACGTGCGGGCCACGAGGGAACCCTCCGTGAGGATCGCGTCGTAGTCCCCGAGGCGCATCGTGCCACCGAGGTCGCCCTCGCCCGAGACGATCTTTTGCTGCTCCGCCATGGTGGCGACCACGGGGTCCGAGGTGTCCGGGTCGAACTCGGTGGAGGACGCGTGCGGCAGGTCGAGGACGTCGCGGGCGAACTCGATGACCATGCACTGGAGGCCGAGGCAGAGGCCGAGCGTGGGGATGCGGTGCTCGCGGGCGTGGCGCAGTGCCCCGAGCTTCCCCTCGATGCCGCGGATGCCGAATCCGCCCGGGACCAGCACGCCGTCCACCCCGGCCAGGGCCTGCTCCGCACCCTCGGGGGTGGCACAGTCGTCGGAGGGGACCCAGCGGATCTTGACCCGGGTCTCGTGCTGGAACCCGCCCGCCCGCACCGCCTCGGTGACCGAGAGGTAGGCGTCGGGGAGGTCGATGTACTTGCCGACGAGCGCGATCTCGACGAAGTGCTTCGGGTTGCGCACCTGTTGCAGCACCCGGTCCCACTCGGTCCAGTTCACGTCCCGGAAGGGGACGCCGAGGCGGCGCACCACGTAGGCGTCGAGGCCCTCGCGGTGGATCACCCGTGGGATCTCGTAGATGGAGGGGGCGTCCTTGCAGGTGATGACGGCCTCGGCCTCCACGTCGCACATGAGGGCGATCTTGCGCTTGACACCCTCGGGCAGGTCGCGGTCGCACCGGCACACGATCGCGTCGGGCTGGATGCCGATGGACCGGAGTTCGGTCACCGAGTGCTGGGTGGGCTTGGTCTTCAGCTCCCCCGACGCCGCGAGGTACGGGACCAGCGAGACGTGGAGGAAGAAGACGTTCCCGCGCCCGAGGTCCTGGCGTACCTGACGGGCCGCCTCCAGGAACGGCAGCGACTCGATGTCGCCCACCGTCCCACCGATCTCGGTGATGATGATGTCCGGCGCCACCCCGGATTCCGGGTGTGCCTGTGCCCGCATGCGGGCCTTGATCTCGTCCACGATGTGCGGGATCACCTGCACCGTGTCCCCGAGGTACTCGCCGCGGCGCTCCTTCGCGATCACCGTGGAGTACACCTGGCCGGTGGTCACGTTCGCCGAGGCATCGAGCTCGACGTCGAGGAAGCGTTCGTAGTGGCCGATGTCCAGGTCGGTCTCGGCTCCGTCGTGCGTGACGAAGACCTCTCCGTGCTGGAAGGGGTTCATCGTGCCGGGGTCGACGTTGAT
>JADGOQ010000103.1 GCA_017882885.1 Actinomycetales bacterium
CCTCCATTGCAGTCGGACTTCACCTCGCAGAAGGCCCGATCGCCGTGGAACGGAGCATCGATGGCCGCGACCACGAAACCCTTGGCCGCGAGGGCGTCGGCGACGGCGAGCATCTGGTACCGGCTCCCGAAGATGCCGTGGTGGAAGACCACCAGCGGCACCGGGCAGGGACCCATGCAGGTGACGTTGGGAACGGCGACCAGGACCGGGATCTCGTGCCTGGAGGCGGTGACCGCGGCGACCGCGGTCGCGTCCCAGGTGGCGGGGTCCCCGGCCAGCACACCCAGCAGCGTCGCGTCGAGCGCGCCGTTGGGCGGATCGAGGAGGTCGAGCGACGTCACCGTGGTGGAGAGGAACTCCTTCACGTTGGGTGTCGCGGCGGACGGGACGCCGTAGGGCGCGGCGGTCGCGTCGAAGACCATGGGCACGGACGTCCGGAGCCCCATCCCCGGGATCGCATCGACCTTGTACGGCAGCGCGGTCAGCTGCCCGGAGATGGTCTTCACGTCCTGCGTGGTCACGGTGTAGGCCATGACCACGTCAGCGGGGCTCGCGATGTCGCCCGCCAGGGTCGCCCCCGGGAGCAGCAGCGTTCGCAGGGCGTCGCGGAGGGTCTGCAGCGCGTGCGCGTCCACATCCGAGACGCCCGGGACGTTCGAGTGGCCGCCGGAGTAGGGCTCGGTCTGGAGGTCGGAGAGGAGGAGGTTCCCGAGCGTGCCGCGCACCAGCGGGTGGCCGGCGACGTCGGTGACGCCCTTGGTGACGACCACCAGGTACCGGTTCTTGGGCGCGAGCGGCGGCAGCGGGGCCACCGCGGAGGTGCTGAGCGGGAACGGTACGCCGGGCTGCAGGCCGATCGCGGTCGAGACCTGGAGCCCCCCCACGCTGCGGACCAGGTTGGTGGGCTCGAGCCAGTACTCGGGCGAGGCCTGGCTCGTGGGCGGCGTCGGGCCGGCGTAGGGCATCCTCCGGAGGCCGCCGCCGGCGAGGTCGTAGAGGAGCACGTTTCCGGCGAAGGTGGACACGTCGGCCGGCGCGGAGAGCGGCACCAGCATGAGGCCGGTGGTGGAGAAGCCGTCCAGGGTCGCGAGCCCTGGCGCGGCCGCGCCCAGGGCCGGGAGGTTCCGGACCTTGCCGGTCGACGGATCCAGCATGAAGTCCGACGGGAAGGGGATGACGCCGGCCGAGGTGTCGGCCACCACCGCCGGGGAGGCCACGTTGAAGGTCTGGATGCTGGCCGCGTCGGCGTGCCCGAAGACGAGGTCGATGCCCGTGTAGGCGTCGGCCGTGGTGGCCGAGACGGCGAGCGGCAGCCAGCAGGTACCCTCCGGCAGTGCGGCCGGGGCGGGGAGGCCGAGGGCCGCCACGCAGGTCGCGAGCCGCGTGGCCGGATCGGGCGGCGCACCCCAGGTCCAGCCGTGCGCGAAGGTGGCGCGGACCTGCTCGAGCTGCACGACCTGTGCAGGCGTGAGCCCGCCGATCGGCTGGTTCTCGGGGTTGGCGAGGTCCTTGTTGGGCGCGAGCAGCGCGATGACCTGGTCGGCGCCGATGGGAAGGCCGTCCGTGGCCTTCACGCCGAGCGGGCCCCCGCGGATGGCGACCACGTAGCGGCCCACCGCCAGGCCCTCCACCGGTCGGATGCGCAGCACGCCGATGGCGGGGTTCACGCTGTCGGGGCCGTAGGCGAGGAACTGGGGTGTGAGGACGGTGGGCGGCGAGTCGCTCACCCGCACGATGGCGACCGTGTGAGCGTTGATGGTGGCCGCGTCGATCCCCGGAGCGGGCGTGGCCGAGTTCACGTACTTGTTGGCCGCGGCGTCGTAGGTGATCGTCCGGATCGGGACGGTGATGACCTGGTCGCCAGGCCAGCCGTTTCCGCCGACGTACGTGAAGAGGAGGTTGCGCGGGATGCTGCCGAGCGGTTGCCCAGGAGCGGCCTGCAGGGCGAGGTCGTTGGGCAGCGGAACCGTGCCGGTCGTCGAATCGAACGCGGCGAGGTAGACCGTTTGGACTGGGGCCCGCTTGCTGACCTCCTTGCACCCGGCAGCGAGAACCAGGGCGAGGGCCAGGAACCCGGATCGGCGAAGGGACATGGGCGGCCTCCTCGGTGAAATCGACGCGTAGTGAATGGGGAGAGGAATGGTTTCCCTAATTGTGCCGGCTTGACCGCGAAGTCAAGCCGGCGCAGGCAGAAAAGTCCACCCCCGTGCTTGCCTCACTGCATGACGCGTCGCGTCCTCCCGTGCGGGTGACAACGTCACGCTCGGTGACGCCCCCTCCCGGGCCCCCGGCCGGCTCCGCCGCGGAGCGTCATGCCTCCCGGCGAGGGGCCGGGGCCTCGCCGGACGCGCGGGAACGGCGCAGCCGGCGCACGATCAGCATCGCCAGCACGCCCGCCACCACCAGGCCGAGGATGACCAGCTCCACCGTCCGGACTTCGGAGCGGGCCCGGCTCAGATGGTCCGCACCGAGATACCCGGCCGAGACGACGAGCGGGACCGAGACGAGCGCGGAGAGCCCGTCGGCGAGGAGGAACGTGCGCCGGCGGACGCCGTGCGTCGCTGCGAGGGCGAACGCAGCCAGCCGAAGTCCCGAAAGGTGTCGGGAGATGAGCACGGTCAGGAAGGCGCGTCGCGCCAGGTGCGCCTCGATCCGCGCCCGGCGGGGGGGGGTGAGCACCTTCCGCAGCACCGTTCGCTCCAGCGCCAGCGGCCCGAGGCGCTGCGCGAGGAGGAACCACAGGAAGTCGCCGACCACGATCCCCGCCCAGCAGGTGGCCATCGCCGGCACCAGCGAGACGAGCCCCCGCTGGGCCAGGACCCCCATCACCAGCTGGGTCGGCTCCTCCGGAAAGGGCACGCCCACGCCGGCCCCGACCAGCAGACCGAACGCGGCCAGATACCCGTATCGGGAAAGGAAGGTCTCGATCACCCGGGCAGCCTAAACGACCGATCATGATTCGGAAACGGGCAGGAGGTGGGGGCCCC
>JADGOQ010000104.1 GCA_017882885.1 Actinomycetales bacterium
CCTTCGGCCATTACACCCATATGCTCGACCACGCAGTCGCACCCGGGGAAGACCAAGCTCTTGTGGCCGTCCTCGAAGTTGATGGTCCAGGGCGGTTCGCCGTCCTTTCCCTTCACCTCCGTGATCACGCCGTGGCGGTCTGCGCTCCCGACAGCCTTTCCCCGGATGATGACCTTGTCGCCAACGCTGGCCTTCACACCTATCACCTCCAACTCCAACTCCAAGGTATCCGGCGGCTGGAGCACCACTGGAACGAGTGGCCGCGGGGGGCCAGGGGCTGGGATGCTCCCGGGTTTCGGGCAGTTGGCGCCCTCGATGCGCGGGGCCAGCCGGATCGAGGGCGCCAACTGCCCGTTTGCGGGCCAGAATCGCGGCTCAAACCGTCATCTGGCGACCTCGATGCGGGAGTGGGCCGTCACCGACGTCTCCAACTGCCCGAAACTACTCACCACCCACGCTGAAACCCTCACCACCCCATTGTTGGGGTGAGAAGTGTGCCCATAAGGCAAGAAGTTCGGCCCGACGACGGGGCAAGCGCACACAGGGGCACGGGTCCGTGAGGTGGGGGCGAATTCGCTTCGCCACGTGTGACATCCATCGGCGACGGAAGACCTGGTGGTGCTGTGCGGCGACGTCGAGGCGGCGCTTGCGGCTGGCGGCGTCGGCCTGCAGGTGAACCTCGACATGGTGGGTGGCGGCAGCAAGGCCGTGCAGGTGCTGCGGCTGATCGAGTACCTCGACCACCGCGGCCACCTGCCGTACCTCGTCGCCGCCGTGCGGGAGCACCGCCCCGGTCTCGTGTGACGGCGGGTCCCTCGGTTGCGGTACCGGAGGCACCGGCGGCGGTGAACCGGGCGGCCGGGGCCCGGCTGGAATAGTCTCGTCGTGGAACCGAACGACACACCGGAGGAATCATGGGCGACACCGCGAAGCTCGAACTGGACGGGACGGCCTATGAGCTGCCCGTCGTCGTCGGGACGGAAGGGGAGCACGCCGTCGACATCAGCAAGCTGCGCGCCCAGTCCGGCTACATCACGCTGGACGACGGGTACGGCAACACGGGGAGTTGCGAGTCGGCGATCACGTTCATCGACGGCGACGCCGGCATCCTCCGCTACCGCGGCTACCCCATCGAGCAGTTGGCCGAGAAGAGCACCTTCGTGGAGGCGGCCCAGCTGCTGATCTGGGGAGAGCTGCCGACGCCGGCGCAGCGTGACCACTTCAGTGCGCTGCTGGCGGAGAACTCGGCGATCCCGTCGGACATGTTGCGCCACTTCGGCGCGTTCCCGGCGCACGCGCACCCGATGGCGATCATGTCGGGCATGATCAACGCCCTGCAGGGCCATGACCTGCCGGGAATCCACATCGAGTCCGACGGTGAGTTCGAGCTCGCGGCCGCCTCGCTGCTCTCCAAGGTGCGGACGATCGCGGCGGCGGCGTACAAGGCGCACAAGAGCGAGCCGATCGTCTGGCCCCGCTACGACCTGGGTTTCGCGGAGAACTTCCTCCACATGATGTTCACGCAGCCGTACCGCGAGCACGTCCCCTCCGCGGAGGCGGCGCGGGCGCTCAACATGATGCTGGTGCTGCACGCCGACCACGAGCAGAACTGCTCCACCTCCACCGTCCGCATGGTGGCCTCCTCGCAGGCGAACCTGTACGCCTCCGCGGCGGCCGGGGTCTGCGCGCTGTGGGGGCCGTTGCACGGCGGCGCGAACGCTGCTGTGATCGAGATGCTCGAGGAGATCCGCGCCAGCGGGGCATCGGTCACGGAGTACGTGGCGCGGGTGAAGTCCAAGGAGGCCGGGGCGCCCAAGCTGATGGGCTTCGGGCACCGGGTGTACCGGAACTTCGACCCGCGCGCGAAGATCATCAAGAAGGCGGCGGATGACCTCCTCGACCGGATGCACGTCACAGACCCGCTCCTCGACCTCGCCCGCGAACTCGAGGCCGCTGCCCTCGCGGACGACTACTTCGTGTCGCGGAAGCTGTACCCGAACGTCGACTTCTACTCCGGCATCATCCTGCGCGCCCTCGGCATCCCGCTGGACATGTTCACCGTCATGTTCGCGATCGGCCGCCTGCCCGGCTGGATCGCCAACTGGAAGGAGATGTACGACAACCCCGCCCAGCGCATCTACCGCCCGCGGCAGATCTACGTGGGCTCGGGGCAGCGGGACTGGGTGCCGTCCGAGGAGCGCTGACCGCGGGGACCGCGCGCGCCCGAAGGTGCGCCTGACAGCCGGCGAAGCACGTTCGGACCGGAACCGCTCGCTCTCGCCGGCGTCGTGGGCATCGTGAGCGTCGTGGGCATCGTGAACCGCGTCGTCCTGAGCGACTCCGGCGTGCTGCTGGACACAGTTGTGAATGGGCGAGGCTCGCCGATGATGGCCTCGCGCCCCACACCGCCCGAAGCCCGCCAAACCCGCAGGTCACAGCTCTGCTTGCAGATCCGTCCCGCCGTCCAGGCGCACAGGGACCCGGATCGCGGTCACAACTGTGTCCCGTGGGGTCAGGTACCCGCCGGAATGCGGTTCCGGAGAGCGCCCTTCCGCCGCTCAAACGCGGGAGCCGCGCCCACAGCCAGCTCCTCGAGCGCACGGCTGCCCACGCCCATGCCGCGTTGTGCACAGGGGCGGCGTCCGCCGAAAGCGTGTCGGATCCGACGCCTAGTATGGCGGCGTGGAGTGCGGCGAATACAATGATGAGGTCTACAGGCCTCCGCCGAGGTCTGCGCTGCAGGACATACTTGAAGTACCGGTGCCGATCGGTGATGCGGGTCTTCACCGGTACTTCGTCCGCGTGTCCTTCTACCACAACATGGTGGTCGACTTCAGTGTGCAGCAGGAGTACAGGAAAGGGCCGTCGCCGGATGGCTGGGTTCCGATCCATCGGATCGATTCGTCGCACGGGGAGATCCACCGCCACTACTTCACGTCTTCCCGGGGGGAAGTGCGGCGTGTGACAATCGAGAGAATCCCACCGAAGAAGTCGTGGGAGATGGTCGACCGTTCGTACGGCGAAGCGATCGATGACATCACGGAGTACTCCGACGAGCGGTTCAGGAGGTGGAGGGATGAATAGGAACGTGCAATCGGAGGCGGCCCGAGCGCTCGGCCGATACCTCGGGACCGTGGCCGGGATGGAGTTCATGCGACGGCACGGCTACGAGAACGGGACAAACCTGCTGCCCGCCCACGCCTCGGAACCGACCCGTGCGCTGTTGCGCCGGTTCGAGAGTCATGGGTTGCAGCGTGCGATCGTGGCCGTCCACTTCCCCGACCGTGAGAGCCCGTTCGAGTTCTTCGAGTTGGAAAAGGCGAATGATCTGCGGCCGGACGCCTTGGAGCTGGAGGGCGATGGCCCGACGCTCGGGATGCTGGCGGATTCACTGCAGAGCCGTGCGAGGCTCCCGCGCGAGGTCTCGGAATTCCTCGCGCGCCAGGCGAGCGTGCTGGTGAAGCACTTCGCCTGAGCGCCGCCAGCCGGGCGTCCGGGCACGCGAAAGCACTCAAGGGTGCCCGGTACGCGTTGTGGAAGAACCCCGAGAACCTCACCACCCGGCAACAGGCGAAACTGGCCTGGGTCGCCAAGACCGACCCCAGGCTGCACCGGGCCTACCTCCTCAAGGAAGGACTGCGCCTGGTGTTCCAGCTGCCCGCCCACGAGGCCCCCGCGGCGCTTGAGAAATGGATCGGGTGGGCCCGCCATCGAGTCCGTCAACACCAAGATCCGTCTCATCACCCGCGTCGCATTCGGATTCCACTCACCCGAAGCCCTCATCGCGCTGGCCATGCTCACCCTCGGCGGCCACCACCCCACCCTCCCAGGCCGGAAATGACCCACGGATCAGTCAGGAGAGCCCGAGTATTTTCCGCGCACGCCAAACCTTCGGTGGTCGCGAATTGCCATTTGACACGCCGGGGACCCTGCTGAGGGCGACCATTTGAGTCCACCGACTACCGTACGGGCACTATCGCCGTCTCGATATGATGTGGGTCACAGCTCTACTCGCCACGTCCAAAGGGGCAATCATGAAGCTGCAGCCAGCCTCGCAAGGCCTCATTCTCGGAGGGGGAGTCATTGTGGCGGCGGGCGCCTTCCTCGTAATCACCTGGGTCGCCACATCGCAACCGATTGTGCTGGTCCTGGCGGTGGCGATCGTTGCCCTGGGCGCGTGGTTCCTCGTGTGGGGGCTCTCGAAGCGGCGGGCCGAACGCGTTGCCGCACAGCAGGCACGCGCGTCGTCACCACCGGCGCCCGGACCTCGGCCCTCCGCGCCACCGGCAGTGAGGGCTTCGTCCGCGCCGTCGCCCGCCGTCGCTCCCTCCGCAGACCAGAGGGCGGCCCTCGCAGAGGCCGAGGCCGCGCTGCTCGACGTCGCCAAACGCACCGTGAAGCCGGCCCAGGACCTCACCTACTACTTCATCTGCAGCGGGAACGAAAGCCTGATCCGCGCATACTACGACCTGCTGAAAGTCGGGGCGCCGGTGTACGGCGGCCTCGCCGCCCTGTACGGCGCCGAGGATGGTGAGTTGCGGTCTCGCAAGTCGGCGGCGGCGGATCTGCCCTTCGACGGCACGAAGCACCTGGTCACGACGGTGAGCGACGTCAACAGCGTCGCCGACGCTCTCACCGGCATCGCGGCCGCGGGTTTCCGGGGGGTCTTCGTGACTCTCGTGGCCGTGGGCCCGACGGGGCGCGGCTGGGTGGAAGAGGCGTATGTCTCCGTCCTCGGCGACGCCGTCAAGCAGGGCATCTTCCCGTTCCCCATGCTCGTGACGCACAGCGGGGCCGCGGCGCGGTTTCTCGCAGACTCGTTCCACCGCATCTCGGGCTCGCCCCTACCGGTCGATCCCGGGCCCTGAACCTGCGGACCACCGACTGCGCGGCCCTCGCCTCACTGCGGGGCGCCGCCCGAGCGCTCAGTACGAGCCGTGCAGATCCCGCCGACGCGCTCGTAGGTGGAGAAGATCGCCCCGGCGACCGCGTCCTGAGCGACTCCGGCATGCTGCTGGACACAGTTGTGAATGGGCGAGGCTCGCCGATGATGGCCTCGCGCACCACAC
>JADGOQ010000105.1 GCA_017882885.1 Actinomycetales bacterium
CTTGTCGGCGGCGCTGGAGTGCTCCTCACGCGCGTGCTCTACCGGAAGCGGTCCGGAGGGCGGCACATCGCCGTGGTGGACGCCGGAATGACGGACCTGATCCGCCCGAGTCACTACGATTCGTATCACGACATCCGGCTGGTGGACGGTGCCGCGGCCCGACCGCTCGTCCACTACGACGTGGTGGGTCCGATCTGCGAGTCGGGCGATTTTTTCGCCTTGAACCGCGAGCTGCCGACGCTGGAGCGTGGAGACCTGCTCGAGGTCCGGGGTGCGGGGGCCTACGGTTTCGTGATGACGTCCACCTACAACGCGCGTCCGCGGCCGCCCGAGGTGCTGGTGGACGGTGACCGCTGGGCCGTGGTGCGATCGAGGGAGAGCGTGGAGGACCTCATGCAAGGCGAGACGTCGGCCCCGCTGTGGCGACGGGACCAGGCGTGAGCGCGACGCAGCGCATCCTCATCATGGACCTCGGCGCGCAGTATACGCAGTTGATCGCCCGGCGGGTCCGCGAGGCCCACGTCTACTGCGAGATCCACCCGCCGACGCGGGACATCGGTTGGATACGCGACTTTGCCCCCACGGGCATCATCCTATCCGGCGGCCCCAGCTCCGTCTACGATCTTGACGCCCCGACCGCGGACCCCGCGCTGCTCGAGCTGGGCGTTCCAGTGCTCGGCATCTGCTATGGCATGCAGCTGCTGGCCCACCTCGCGGGCGGCGAAGTGCGCCAGGCGGGCGAGCGGGAATACGGGCGCGCGGACATCGAGATCCTGAAGGGCGAGGGCCTGTTCGAGGGGTTCGCCACCGGCTCCCGCACCCCGGTGTGGATGTCTCACGGCGACCGGGTGGACGTGGCGCCCGCCGGCTGGGAGGTGCTCGCCCGGAGCGCGAACACCCCGGTGGCCGCGTTCCGGCATCGCACCAAGCCGCTGTTCGGGGTGCAGTTCCATCCGGAGGTCGTGCACACGCCTCGCGGCCCGGAGATCCTGCAGAACTTCCTGTTCCGGATCTGCGGTGCCAGGCCGGACTGGACGCCCGGCCACTTCGTCGAGCGGACGGTGCGGGAGATCGCGGACCGCGTGCGGACAGGGCGGGCCATCTGCGGCCTATCCGGCGGCGTGGATTCGGCGGTGGCCGCCGCGCTGGTGCAGCGCGCCATCGGCCGGCGCCTGACCTGTATTCTGGTGGACCATGGTTTGCTGCGGCGCGGGGAGCGCGAGCAGGTGGAGCGCACCTTTCGGGGGGAGCTGAACACGGACCTGCGGGTGGTGGATGCGTCGCGGCGGTTCCTCGGTGAGCTGGCGGGGATCGAGGACCCGGAAGAGAAGCGGCGTCGCATCGGCCACACCTTCATTGACGTGTTCGAGGAGGCGGCCCGCGAGGTGGGTGACGACGTCGGGTACCTGGTTCAGGGCACACTGTATCCCGACGTCATCGAGTCGGTCTCGCCGCGCGGAGGACCGTCGGCGACCATCAAGACGCACCACAACGTCGGGGGGCTCCGGCCCGACCTGCCCTTCGCGCTGATCGAGCCGCTGCGCGAGCTGTTCAAGGACGAGGTGCGCCAGGTCGGTCGGGAGCTGGGCTTGCCGGAGGACATCGTCCGGCGGCATCCCTTCCCGGGGCCGGGGCTCGCCGTGCGAATCCTGGGGCCGGTGGACGAGGCACGGGTCTCCACGCTCCAGCAGGCCGACGCCATCTACCTCGAAGAGATCCGCGCCGCCGGCCTGTACGACGACATCTGGCAGGCGTTCGCGGTGCTGCTGCCGGTGCGCTCCGTGGGGGTGATGGGCGATTTCCGGACCTACGGGAACGTCGTCGCCCTGCGGGCCGTCACGAGCCAGGACGGGATGACGGCCGACTGGTACCAGTTCCCCCACGACGTGCTGGGGGCAATCGCGACCCGGATCATCAATGAAGTGAAGGACGTCAATCGCGTGGTCTACGATGTGAGCTCGAAGCCGCCCGCGACGATCGAGTGGGAGTGAGGGAAACGGGGTGTAGGGTGCAGGGGCTCCCGGCTCAGAGCCCCTTTTCCTCCACCAGCTGCAGGAACTCCGCGGGCGTTTGCAGCGTCGCCAGGCGGCGCGGCACGTCCTCTTCCTTGGCGAACTGGGCGATCCTCCCCAGCACCGGCAGGTACTGATTCGAGACCTCGAGCGGCGGGGCCACGATCAGGAAGAAGTACTGGGCCGGTTTCTCATCGATGGACTTGTACTCGACGCCCTCCAGCCGGCGGCCGAACGCCAGTCGCAGGTTGTTCACGACCAGGGACCGGCAGTGGGGGATCGCGATGCCGCGGCCGATGCCCGTCGAGCCGAGGTTCTCCCGGCGCTTGAGCATCTTGTAGAGCATCCCCTCGGCCTTCTCGTCGAGCTGGAGCAGGTGGATCAGCTCTTTGAGGACCTCGTCCTTGGTGTGGGCGGCGAGGGACAGGCTGATCGCGTCGTCGCGGAGGAATTCGCGTAGCAGCATTCTCAAAGCTACCAAGCGTCGCGGAGGCGGTCAAACACATCCTGTTGCCCGGCTCCGGAACGCGGCATAGCTTGCGGCCCATGGGGTTCCCGTTCCGCGCGGCCGCACCGGTTCCGCTGTTCCTGGCTCCGATGGCCGGTGTCTCGGAGGCGCCCTTCCGGCTGCTCTGCCGCCGGTTCGGGGCCGACGTGGTCGTGTC
>JADGOQ010000106.1 GCA_017882885.1 Actinomycetales bacterium
CAGGCCGGGCCTTGTGGGCCGCGTCCTCCCCTGCCCTGGAACTCCCGAGGGTGCGGGGTTTCAGGACACCGGTGGGATGTTGCCGTCAGGGGTTTCGCCGAAGCTGTCGGTCACCTCGGCCCAGAGGTCGCGCTCCTCGCGCTCCTCCTGGACCTTGGACCAGACGATCCAGCCGGCGAGGGCGCCGGTCACCGCCCAGAGGAATCTCTTCACACTGGCCCCTTCTGTCAACATCCGGTGGGCCTAACAGGACTTGAACCTGTGGCCTCTTCCTTATCAGGGAAGCGCTCTAACCGACTGAGCTATAGGCCCGGATCGCACCTCACACGCGTGAGGACGCCGGATGAGACTATCGCACACCACGCCCGTTCATCAAAACGGTTGTCGATCAGTCGTCCGTCAGCGTGACGTGCAGCCCACCCACGAGTGCGGCCACGATGTTGTAGACGAACGCCATCAGGGTCACGAGCACGGTCAGGAGTATCACATCCACCACGGCGACGATCGTCGCCATGGACATGACGCGGTCGAACCGAACGTATTCCATCAACCCCAGCAGTTTCGGGCTGCCGATCTGCGTGAGCAACTCGTTGAGGTTGCCGAACACCTGCATCGTGTCCAGCACGATCCAGACAAGGGCCGCCGCGACCACGATCATGATGCCGATCGCCACCGCGAGCAGGAACGCGAGCTTCATCACGGACCACGGGTCCAGCCGCGCCACGGAGAGCCGCACGCGCCGCGGGCCCCACAACCCCTGCTTCTGGTTATGGTCCTGGGCGGCGGCCTGCGCCCGCCCGGCTGCCGTCGGGGCCGCCGTCGCGGCGGAGGGCGACGGCGCCGAGGGCGACGGCGCCGAGCCGGCCTGGGTCCGTGGTGCGCCGTCGGCGGCCATCACGCGGGTGGACTCCCGCACCATGGGCGGCGGCGGCGGGGTGCTCACGCTGGTCTCGTCCTTGCTCATGCAGTCTCTCCGTTGTCCTCTGCGGGTTCGTTGCTACTGTCAGACGCTACGCCATCGCCGGCGCCGACGTCCTCCGCGTCCTCTGTGTTGCGGGCGATGGCGATGATGCGGTCGCCGTCGTCGGGCTTCGCGAACGTGACGCCCTGGGTGTTGCGGCCGGTCCGGTTGACCTCGTCCACGGAGGAGCGGATGATCTTCCCCTTCTCCATGATGGCAAGCACCTCGCAGCCGTCGCGCACCACGAGGGCGCCCACCAGGTCGCCCTTGGCCTCCACGAGGTTGGCGACCTTGATGCCCAGGCCACCGCGGCCCTGCACGCGGTACTCCGCCAGGGCCGTCCGCTTGGCGAACCCGCCCTCGGTGACCACGAACAGGTCGGCCGCCGGGTCCACCTTCTGCATGTCGAGCAGGCTGTCGCCCTCGCGGAACTTCATGCCCACGACGCCGGACGTCGCCCGCCCCATCGGGCGCAGTTGCTCGTCGTCGGCCTGGAAGCGGATGGACATGCCGTGCCGGGACACCAGGATGAGGTCGTCGTCGGAGTTCACGATGGCGCCGGCCACCAACTCGTCCGGCTCGCCGTCGACGTCGCGCAGGTTGATCGCGATGACGCCGCCGGACCGATTCGAGTCGTACTCTGACAGGCGGGTCTTCTTCACCAGCCCCGACCGGGTGGCGAGCACCAGGTACTCGGCCTCCTCGTAGTTCCGGATGACGCCGACGCCGGCGATGCGCTCGCCCGGCTGGAAGGCCAGCAGGTTCGCGACATGCTGCCCCTTGGAGTCCCGCCCGCCCTCGGGCAGCTCGTACGCCTTCGCGCGGTACACCCGCCCCAGGGTGGTGAAGAACAGCAGCCAGTGGTGCGTCGAGGTGACGAAGAAGTGGTCGACGATGTCGTCCTCGCGCAGCGTCGCACCACGCACCCCCTTGCCGCCCCGGTGCTGGGACCGGTAGTTGTCGACACGGGTGCGCTTGGCGTACCCGCCGCGGGTGATGGTGACGACCACGTCCTCCTCGGGGATGAGGTCCTCGACCGACATGTCGCCGTCGTAGGGCAGGATCGTCGTGCGGCGCTCGTCGCCGTAGCGGGCTACGATCTCCTGCATTTCGACGCCGATGATCTCCCGCTGCCGTCCCGGCCGGGCCAGGATGTCCTCGTAGTCGAGGATCCGGGCCTCGAGGGCGGCGTGCTCCTCGAGGATCTTCTGGCGTTCGAGGGCGGCAAGGCGCCGCAGTTGGAGCGAGAGGATGGCCTCGGCCTGGCCCTCGTCGACGCCGAGGAGTTGCATGAGGCCCGTGCGCGCGTCCTCGGTCGTCTGTGAGGCACGGATGAGGGCGATGACCTCGTCCAGCATGTCCAGCGCCTTGAGGTAGCCCTCGAGGGTGTGGATGCGGTTCCGCGCCTCGCGCAGCATGAACCGGGTCCGCCGCACGATGACCTCTTGCTGGTGGTTCACCCAGTGGCGCACGAAGCCGTCGATGGAGAGCGTGCGCGGCACGCCGTCCACGAGAGCGAGCATGTTCGCCGGGAAGTTGTCCTGCAGTTGGGTGTGCTTGTACAGGTTGTTGAGCACCACCTTGGCGATGGCGTCCCGCTTCAGCACGATGACGATGCGCAGGCCCCCGCGGCCGGAACTCGAGTCCCGCAGGTCGGCGATCCCGGTCAGGCGGCCGTCGCGGACCATCATGGCGATCTTGTCCACGAGGTTGTCCGGGTTCACCTGGTAGGGCAGTTCGGTCACCACGAGGCACTGCCGGTTCTGGATCTCCTCCACGGACACCACGGCCCGCTGGGTGATGGAGCCGCGCCCCGTGCGGTACGCGTCCTCGATGCCCCGGCGGCCGAGGATCGTGGCGCCCGTGGGGAAGTCGGGACCCTTGATGCGCAGCATCATCTCGCCGAGCAGTTCCTCCTTGGAGGCGTCCGGGTGGTCGAGGAACCACTGCACGCCCTCGGCCACCTCGCGCAGGTTGTGCGGCGGGATGCGCGTGGCCATGCCGACGGCGATGCCCTCCGAGCCGTTCACCAGCAGGTTGGGGTACCGGGAGGGGAGGACGACGGGCTCCTGGTCCCGGCCGTCGTAGTTGTCCTGGAAGTCGACGGTCTCCTTGTCGATGTCGCGCACCATCTCCATGGCCAGCGGCTGCATCTTGCACTCGGTGTACCGCGGGGCGGCGGCGCCCTGGTTGCCGGGGGATCCGAAGTTCCCCTGGCCCGCGACGAGCGGGTACCGCATCGTCCAGGGCTGGACCAGGCGCACGAGGGCGTCGTAGATCGCCATGTCGCCGTGCGGGTGGTAGGTGCCCATAACGTCGCCCACCACGCGCGCACACTTGGAGTACCCGGCGCTCGGCCGGTACCCGCCGTCGTACATCGCGTACAGGATGCGGCGGTGGACGGGCTTCATGCCGTCCCGCACGTCCGGGAGGGCGCGTCCCACGATCACGCTCATCGCGTAGTCGAGGTAGGAGCGCTGCATCTCGCCCTGCAGGTCAACCTGCTCGATGCGGTCGCGCCCCGCGGTGGAGACGTCGATCTCCGTGGTGTCGTCGTAGGTCTCGTCGCTCACGTTCGTCCTTCGTCCCCTGCTTGTCAGATGTCCAGGAAGCGCACGTCTTTGGCGTTGCGCTGGATGAAGCTGCGGCGGGAGTCGACGTCCTCGCCCATGAGGATCGTGAAGATCTCGTCGGCCGCGGCCGCCTCACCGATGGTGACCTGGCGCAGGGTCCTGGTCTCCGGGTTCATCGTGGTCTCCCACAGTTCGTTGTCGTTCATCTCGCCGAGGCCCTTGTACCGCTGGATGCCGCCCTCCTTCGGTAACCGCCGGTTGGCCTTCGCGCCGATCTCGAGGAAGGCGTCCCGCTCGCGGTCGGAGTAGACATACTGGTGCGGGGCGTTGGTCCACTTGATGCGGAACAGCGGGGGCTGGGCAAGGTAGACGTGGCCCTCCGAGATGAGCGGCTTCATGTACCGGAACAGCAGGGTCAGGAGCAGGGTGGTGATGTGCTGCCCATCGACGTCCGCGTCCGCCATCAGCACGATCTTGTAGTACCGCAGCTTCGCGAGGTCGAACTCCTCCCCCACCCCGGAACCGAGGGCGGTGATGAGGGACTGGATGGCCTCGCTGCCCATCGCCCGGTCGGGACGGGCCTTCTCGACGTTCAGGATCTTGCCACGCAGCGGCAGGACGGCCTGGGTCTCCGGGTCCCGGCCCTGCACGGCCGAGCCGCCCGCGGAGTCACCCTCCACGATGAAGATCTCGGAGACCGTGGCGTCCCGGGAGGTGCAGTCCTTCAGCTTGCCGGGCATGGACGCGGACTCGAGCGCCCCCTTCCGCCGCGTCGCCTCCCGGGCCTTGCGGGCCGCGATCCGGGCGGCCGAGGCCTGCTGTGCCTTCCGGATGACGTCGCGCGCCTCGGTGGGGTGGGCGTCCATCCAGTCGCCCAGGTGGGCGTACAGCTGGGTCTGCACGAACGTGCGCGCCTCGGTGTTGCCGAGTTTCGTCTTGGTCTGCCCCTCGAACTGGGGCTCGCCGAGCTTCACCGAGACGACGGCGGTCAGGCCCTCGCGGATGTCGTCGCCCGTGAGGTTCTCGTCCTTCTCCTTCAGCAGGCCCTTGTCCCGGGCATACTTGTTGACCAGCGACGTGAGCGCCGCCCGGAAGCCCTCCTCGTGGGTGCCGCCCTCGGAGGTGTTGATCGTGTTCGCGTAGGTGTACACCGACTCGGAGTACCCGTTGGTCCACTGCAGGGCGATCTCGAGCGAGATGCGGCGCTCGGTGTCCTCCGCCTCGAGGTAGATGACCTCCGGGTGCACCACCTCGGCCTTCTTCATGGAGTTCAGGTAGGTAACGAAGTCCACCAGGCCACCCTGGTACTGGTAGGCAACCTCGCGGTGGCCGGGCTGCGGGTCATCCGCCGAACCCCCGGCATCCCCGGTGATCTCGTCGCCCTCGTCGGTGGCCTTGGGTCGCTCGTCCGTGAGCGTGATCTTGAGCCCCTTGTTGAGGAACGCCATCTGCTGGAAGCGCACCCGGAGGGTCTCGAAGTTGAAGTCCGTGGTCTCGAAGATCGTCGTGTCCGGGTAGAACGTCTGGGTCGTCCCGGTCTCGTCCGTCTCCTCGCCCATGACCAGCGTGGTCAACGGCTTCCCGCCGTTGCCGAACGTCTGGCGCCACACGTGCCCCTGCCGGCGGACCTCCGTCTCCACCCGCTCGGACAGCGCGTTCACCACAGAGATGCCGACGCCGTGCAGGCCGCCGGAAACGGCGTACCCGCTGCCGCCGAACTTCCCGCCGGCGTGCAGGATCGTCATGACCACCTCGACCGTGGGCCGGCCCTCGGTCGGGTGCATGTCCACGGGGATCCCGCGGCCGTCGTCGGACACCCGCACGCCGCCGTCGGCCTGGAGGGTGATCTCGATGTGGGTGCAGTACCCCGCGAGCGCCTCATCCACCGAGTTGTCCACAACCTCGTAGACGAGGTGGTGCAGGCCGCGCTCGCCGGTCGACCCGATGTACATGCTAGGGCGCTTACGGACGGCCTCGAGCCCTTCGAGTACCGTGATGTCCGCCGCGCCGTAGGCCTGCTCTTGCCGTGAAAGGTCAGACACGCAGGATCTCCTCAATCATCGTCGGCGCCATCCCCTGACACCACCACAGCCCGGTCCTCGCGGGGAACTCCGGAGCGATGTCCGGAGCGTCATCGGGGCGGGCTGCTGGTTTCCATTCTACTCCCGAAAACGGCCGCTGGGCGCCTGTCCACAGGTTTTGGGCATACCCACCAGAAAGACCCCCGCGAGCCGCAGCGGCGAATCTGGGCACTTCTACCCATAGGTGTCCCTCGGCCCGCGCCCCCGAACGCTGCGCAGCCCGTGTTTCCACGACGGCCCCGCCGGCCCGAGGATGACGATCTCCCTGACCAGGTCCGGACCCACGTCCGCCGCGATCCGCGTGCGCAGCTGCCCCAGCAGGAGTTTCACCTGCGTGGCCCACGCCGTCGACGTCGCACGCAGCACCAGCGTCCCGTTCTCGAAGCTCTCGATCGTGGTGTGATCCGCGACGGCGTCTCCCACGATCTCCCGCCAGCGCCCGACGACGCTCGCGACCTCCAACTGTTCGCGCCACCCGCGCACGTCCATCAGGGCGTCGGCAACCTCCCCCAGCCGCTGCGGGTCCCGGTCCGACGGGCGGGCGCCGCTGCCGGCGTTGCCGAGGCCGGGCCCCCCGGGAATTCCCCCTGGCTCGGGCCTCCTGCGGTGTTTCCTCTTCTTGAACCCGGGCGCCGCGGCCATCTCCCGGGCGCGCCGGAGGGCCTCGGAGGCGGCGTCGTCGCTGGTCACGGGTTGTCCCCGGCTCCGGGCGGCGCTTCCTCCTCCAACTCCACGACGCCGTCCGTGACGCGGAAGCGTCGGCCGGTGAGTTCGGCCGGAATGTCCTCCGGGACTGCGGCGGTGATGAACACCTGCTGCGCCTCGCCGACCATGCTCGCCAGCCGCGCGCGGCGCTTCATGTCCAGTTCGGCGAAGACATCGTCGAGGATCAGGATGGGTGTCTCCCCCGCGGGCCCGTCCTCCCGCAGGAGTTCGAACGCCCCGATGCGAAGCGCGAGCGCGAGGGACCAGGACTCCCCATGCGAGGCGTAGCCGCGGGCGGGGAGGTCCCCGATCCGCAGCACGAGGTCGTCCCGGTGGGGCCCCACCAGGCAGACCCCGCGGTCCAGTTCCTGGGGGCGCAGCAGGTGCATCGCGTCCACCAGCCGCGCGGTGAGGGCGTCGATGTCGAGGGGATCCGGTGTGGGCGGCTGGCCCGCCTCACTGTCGCCTTCCGCAGCCCGCTGCTCGGCCTTCTCCAGTGAGGACCGTATCTCGATGGTGGCCTCGTCCGCGCCGTCGGACACGGACCGGTAGGCGGTCGCCACGAGTGGCGCGAGTTCGGACACCAGCGCACTGCGGGCAGCCATCATCTGCGCACCCGCGGCGGCAAGGTGGCCGTCCCACACGTCGAGGGTGGACATGAGTGCCCCCGGCACCCGCCGCCCCCCGCCGGTTGACTTCAGCAGGGCGGACCGCTGCCGCAGGATCTTCTCGTACTCGCCGCGCACCACGGTGAGGCGCGGGGTGCGCGCCACGACCAGGTCATCCAGGTAGCGGCGCCGCTCCGCGGGGTCGCCCTTCACGAGCGCCAGGTCCTCGGGCGCGAATACCACGGTCCTGATGACTCCCAGCAGGTCACGGGTTCGCGCCGGCGCACGGTTGATCCTGGCGCGGTTCGCCCTCCCGGCGATGATCTCCAACTCAAGTACCGTGGGGTGCCCGTTGCTCATCACCTTCGCCCGGACCACGGCTCCCGCCGCGCCCGCCCGGACGAGCGCGGCGTCGGCGGAGACCCGGTGCGACGAGAACGTGGAGAGGTAGGCGATGGCCTCCACCAGGTTGGTCTTCCCCTGGCCGTTCGCGCCCACGATGGTGATCACGCCCTCGGTGAACCTCGCGACCGCCTCGCGGTAGTTGCGAAAGTCGCTGAGGGCGAGATCGGAGATGTACAACCTAGTCGGCGGGCTTGACCGCGTGGCCGCCGAACTGCTGCCGGAGCGCCGCGATGGCCTTCATGGCCGGCGACTCCTCCTGGCGGGACTCGAAGCGTGCGAAGAGGGAGGCCGCGATGGTGTGCAGGGGAACCGCGTTGCGGATGCCCTCCTCGACGGTCCAGCGACCCTCGCCGGAGTCCGACGCATAGCCCTCGATCGCGTACAGTTCGGGGTCCTGCTTGAGCGCGCGCACCATCAGGTCGAGCAGCCACGAGCGCACGACGGTGCCCCGCTGCCAGGCCTCGAACACGGCCGGGACGTCCGGTACCAGTTCGTCCTGGGTGGTGAGCAGCTCGTAGCCCTCGGCGTAGGCCTGCATGATGGCGTACTCGATTCCGTTGTGCACCATCTTGGAGTAGTGCCCGGCACCCACCGGCCCGGCGTGCACGAAACTCTCCTCGCGGGGGCCCTCCGGGCGGAGGGCGTCGAAGATCGGCATGAGCCGCTCCACCACGTCCTTCTCCCCGCCGGCCATCATCGCGTAGCCGTTCTCGCGCCCCCAGACGCCGCCGGAGACACCGACGTCGACGTAGTCAATGCCCTTCTCCGCGAGAAGGTCCGCATTGGGCCGGTCGTCGCTGAACCGCGAGTTCCCGCCCTCGATCACCACGTCACCCGGCTCGAGGACCTCGGCGAGCTGGGCGATCGTCTCCTTGGTCGGCTTCCCGGCGGGCACCATCACCCACACGTTCCGCGGCGCCGGCAGGGCGTCCCGCAACGCCGCGAGGCTCTCCACCTCCGAGTTCTGGGGGTTGACGTCGAATCCCACGACGGTGTGGCCCCCTTCGCGCAACCGGGCCACCATGTTGAAGCCCATCCGTCCGAGACCAACCATGCCCAGGTCCATGACCTTCCCTAACTCGCAAATCGAATTGGCATGAGCAGGTAGAGGAACTCCTCCTGCTCCTCTCCCTCCGCGCTCCTCTTCCCCGACATCAGCACCGGCTTCGTGGGGTGGGTGAATCCCAGGCGCACGAACTCGGTGCCGAGGGCACCGAGGCCATCGAGGAACAGGTGGGGGTTGAACGCCGTGGTGATGTCCTCCCCCACGAGCGTCGCTTCCAGCGCCTCGGAGGCCTGGGCGTCGTCGCCCTGGCCGGCTTCCAGCACAACCTGGCCTTCGGTGAAGGTGAGGCGGATCGGGGTGTTGCGCTCGGCAACAAGGGCCACGCGGCGGGCGGCCTCGATGATGTCGGCCGTGCGCGCGACGGCGTACGTCGGCGTGGACTCGGGGAAGAGCCGCCGCACGGGAGGGTAGTCACCCTCGATCAGCTGGGACGTGGTCCTCCGGCCCGCCGCCTCGAAGCCGATGATCTGCTTGCCGCCGTCGGTCTGCAGCGCGATGTCGATCGTGCCGGCCTGGGTCATCGATTTGGCGACGTCGGACAGCGTGCGGGCGCGCACCAGGGCCACCTGGGAGATGTCCGGCCGGCGGGGGCTCCAGGTGATCTCCTTCATGGCGAGGCGGTAGCGGTCCGTGGCCAGGAGCGTGATCGTCTCACCCTCGATCTCCACCCGGACTCCTGTGAGGAGTGGCAGGGTCTCGTCACGGCTCGCCGCCGTGGTGACCTGCAGGATCGCCTCGTTGAATGCCCCGGAGTCGATGGTTCCCGCTATTTCGGGCAGCTGCGGCAGGGTGGGGTAGTCGTCCACCGGCATCGTGTGCAAAGAGAAGCGTGAGGCGCCACAGGTGAGGATCAGCTTGGTGCCGTCCAGTTCCAGGTCCACCGGCTTGGACGGCAGGGCCTTGGCGATGTCCGCGAGGATCTTCCCCTGGACCACGACCACGCCGGCGACCGACACGTGGGCGGGAACCTCGGACCGGGCCGACACCTCGTAGTCGAAGCTCGAGATCGTGAGGACCCCTTCTGCCGCCGCATCGAGCAACACACCCGAGAGGACCGGCACGGCCGGACGCGTGGGCAGGGACCGCGCTGTCCAGGCGACGGCTTCAGCCAGGACGTCTCGATCGACTCGGAATTTCACGACTTGACCTCTTCCTCCAGGACCCCACGCGATCCGCGATGCACTGTTCCAAGAATGTCATGGATCGGGCTTGGGTTTCGCGGCTTGTGGCTGGATCGGGAAGGTGCCCCGTCCCAGCAGTGGTGGTGGTTCTGATTTCTCTTCAATGGATGGTTTCGTAGTAGTCGTAGCAGTTGGGGATCATGTGGATAACCCCCGTTTCCGCTGGTGAGCGGTGCGCCAGCCTGTGGACGTCCTGTGGGTGGAGATTGCTTCGGACGGAAGGTGCTGTGGGTGGAGGCTCCGTCCACAACCCCGGTCCCCTACGGACTCACCCCGAACCACAGGAGATCCCGTGTCATTCACGTCCGGTCCACAGTTGCTGTGGAGGGAGCGGAGGGTGCGTGTGGTCCGGGACGTCACGCGGGGTGGCGGGCGTTGTGCTTGATCCGGTTGGTGAGTTCGGTGACCTGGTTGAAGATGGCGCGTTTCTCCGCCATCTGCTCTGAGATCTTGCGATAGGCGTGCATGACGGTGGTGTGGTCGCGGCCGCCGAAGGTCTGGCCGATCTTGGGGAGGGAGAGGTCGGTGAGTTCGCGGCACAGGTACATGGCGATCTGCCGGGCCGTCACGAGGACCCGGGAGCGGTCGGCACTGCAGAGGGCGTCCACCGTGATTGAGAAGTACTCCGAGGTTTCCTTCATGATGAGCGCCGGGGTGATCTCCTCCATGTCCACGTCCGAGACAAGGTCCCGGAGCACGAGCTCGGCGAGCGTGAGCTCCACGGGCGCCCGGTTCAGATTCGCATACGCCGTGACACGGATGAGGGCGCCCTCGAGTTCCCGGATGTTCGTGGAGATGCGGGATGCGATGTAGCTCAGCACCTCGTCCGTCGCCTGCAGGTTCTCCGCCTGGGCCTTCTTTCGCAGGATCGCGATGCGGGTCTCGAGGTCCGGCGGCTGCACATCGGTGAGCAGGCCCCACTCGAAACGGGAGATGAGCCGCTCCTCGAAGCCCTGCAGCTTCTTGGGCGGGGTGTCCGAGGTGATGACCACCTGCTTGTTGTCGTTGTGCAGGGTGTTGAAGGTGTGGAAGAACTCCTCGACCGTCTGCTCCTTGCCGCCAAGGAACTGGATGTCGTCCACCAGGAGGACATCCACGTTGCGGTAGCGGCGCTGGAAGTTCTCCGCCTTGTCGTCCCGGATCGAGTTGATGAAGTCGTTTGTGAACTCCTCGGAGTTGACGTAGCGTACCCGGATCCCCGGGTAGAGGTTCCGGGAGTAGTGACCGATCGCGTGCAGCAGGTGCGTCTTGCCCAGCCCGGAGCCACCGTAGATGAACAGCGGGTTGTAGGCCTTGGCCGGTGCCTCCGCGACGGCGCGGGCCGCGGCGTGTGCGAACCGGTTGGACGGGCCGATGACGAAGGTCTCGAAGGTGTACTTCGGGTTGAGGCGGGAGCGGTCCACCTCCATCGGGGTGGGGTGCATCGGCCGCTGTGATGGGATGCGGCCGGATGAGGCGCTGCTCACCGGCTCGTGGGGCTCTGCCGGCGAAGCCCCGGTGACGGCGTCCTCGAGCGACGTGTCGACGGTGACCGCGTACCGCTCGATGACGTCGTTGGGCATCACCTGCAGGGCGGCGAGAAGTGCCGGCCGCATGCGGGTCTCGAGGCGGTCCTTCACCAGGTTGGACGGGACGGCTATGAGGAGCGTGCCGTCGATGACGCCCAGGGGCTTGGCGAGCTTGGCGAAGGCCAGGTCGGAGGGGTTCAGGTCACTGCGGGAGCCGAGAACTTCAACGATGTCGTTCCAGAGGTCTTGCGATGGCACGCTCCCAGACACTGTCAGTCCCTCCCCGGAGCCCATGACCATGGACCCATATACACCTTTTCCACAGAATGTGGGTAACCGGCCACTCATCGTAACCGCTGGCGGCGGGCTTCTGAGTGGTCCAGCACGTCGGTTGTCAACACGACACGTCAACGATATCCACAATGAGACGAATGACCCACCGGGTATTGGTTCGCCCTGACGACGACGACGGCGGCGGGGCGGGAGACGACGATCGCCCTCCACTGACGTTTAGGCTTGGTTCGAACTCCACCGCCGGCACGAGCCGGAAAGTGACCGGCTCCACGCGCACGTCAGTTGACCCCCGCCCGTGACTTCCCGTACCGTTGATAGGCCGCACCTACGGCCTGCGCCCCCGCGCGCAGGCACCACCTGGCCTGAGGCGGCACCGCTTTTCGTAACACTCCTGGGAGACTGCCGTGAGCAAGCGTACGTTTCAGCCGAACAACCGGCGCCGCGCCAAGGTGCACGGATTCCGCCTGCGCATGCGCACCCGCGCCGGCCGCGCAGTCCTCGCGTCGCGGAGGCGCAAGGGCCGCGAGACTATTTCTGCCTGAGGTTGCTATCCGCCCGCAACCGGATGCGGCGGTCGGATGACTTCTCCGACACGCTGCGCGGCGGTGTGCGGGGGACCTCCGGCACCATGATCGTGCACCTCAACGCCAACCTCACCGAAGGGGACCCTTTGGTGGGGTTCGCTGTTTCCCGGGCCGTGGGCAACTCCGTCGGCCGGCACCGCGTGCAGCGCCGGCTGCGGCACCTGATGCGCGACGTTGTCGGGCAGCTCGAACCCGGCACGCGGGTGGTGGTGCGAGCGCTGCCCGCAGCCGCCGGCGCGACGAGCGCCGAGCTCGACGCCGACCTCCGCGGCGCGCTGGGCCGGGCCAGGCGCCGGCGCGACGGGCGGCGGCGATGAACCCCCTGCAATGGGTGGGCACGATCCTGATCAAGGGATACCAACTCCTGATCTCCCCGCTCTTCCCACCGAGCTGCAAGTACTACCCGTCCTGCTCGGCCTACGCGATCGAGGCGATCCGGGTGCAGGGATTCTTCAAGGGCACCGGGCTTGCGGTGTGGCGGGTCCTGCGCTGCAATCCCTGGTCGCGTGGTGGGGTGGACTTCCCGCCAGGGAGCACAATGGCTGTAGCAATCCCCCCGGATGACCCCCCGGACGACATGACGAATGCGGAGCACACACACTGATGGATGCAATCCTCCGGCCCATTGAAATCGCGGTCGCCTGGATCATGGTTCAGATCCATGAACTGCTGACGCTGATCGGGAAGGACGGACCCGGCGCGGCCTGGGTGCTGTCGATCGTCGGGCTGACCATGGTCATCCGGACGCTGCTCATCCCGCTCTTCTTCAAGCAGATCAAGGCCTCGCGCGGCATGCAGATGATGCAGCCCGAGCTCCAGGCCCTGCAGAAGAAGTACAAGGGCAAGACCGACCCGGTCTCACGCCAGGCGCAGCAGCAGGAGATGACGGAGCTCTACAAGAAGCACAACACGAACCCGTTCTCCTCGTGCCTGCCCATCCTGTTCCAGATGCCGATCTTCTTCGCCCTCTTCCGGGTGCTGAACTACCTGCCGGGCATCGCGGACGGGACACGTTCGATGGGTCCGCTGACGGCGTCGCTGGCCAAGGACGTCGAGGCCTCCACACTCCTGGGTGCCCCGCTGTCCACGACCTTCCTCTCGAGCGACGTGACCCAGGTGAAGATCGTGGCGGTGGTCCTGATCATCGCCATGTCGGTGACCACCTTCATCACCACCAAACAACTGACGATGAAGAACATGCCGGCGTCGGCCATGGACAACCCGATGATGAAACAGCAGCAGATGATGATGTACTCGATGCCGGTCGTGTTCGCGATCTCGGGCGTCAGTTTCCCCATCGGCGTGCTCATCTACTGGACCACCACCAACGTGTGGTCCATGGGCCAGCAGGTCTACACCATCAACCGCATGCCGGCTCCCGGCTCCGAGGCCTACAAGCACAAGCAGGAGAGGGACGCCGCCAAGCGCGCCAAGAAGGGCCTCCCCCCGCTCTCCGACGACTCCGCCGCCACCGAGGAGATCCAGCCCACCGGGCAGCGCGTCCAGCCTATGCGCAAGGACCGGGCCAAGAAGAAGGCCCCGGACACGCTGGCGGCCGCGGCCGACGTCGACGAGCCGGAAGAGGAAGCCACGCCCGCCCCCAAGGCGACTCCCAAGGCCATTCCGATCCCCGCGCCTGCTGTCGCGCCCGTGGAGGCGACGTCGTCGGACGACGCCGTCCGCGGGAAGGACGGGCTCACCGACGAGGAGCGCGCCCGCAAGCGCTACGCGGCGCGGGCCGCGGAACGCAAGGCCGCGCGTGACAAGCGCCTGGCCGCCGAGAAGCGCCGCAAGCAGGGCGAGGGCCACGGCAAGTACAACAAGGACGGCGCGTAGCCGCCGCAACTCGGCTGCGCCGTCGGGAGCCGGCAGGTTCCACACCCCATACAACCCCCGATATCCGAGGAGGACCTCATGGCTGAGGAAAAGGGCCCAATCGCCCAACTGGAGGAAGAAGGCGACATCGCCGCCGACTACCTCGAGGAACTGCTTGACATCGCCGACCTTGACGGCGACATCGACATCGACGTGGAGAACGGTCGGGCCGCCCTGGAGATCGTGTCCGAGGAGTTCGGCGACCGCTGGCTGCGGAAGCTCGTGGGCGACGATGGTGAGGTGCTCGACGCCCTGCAGGAGCTCACCAGACTGGCCGTCCAGGCGAAGACCGGGGAGCGCTCGCGGCTGATGCTCGACGTCGCCGGGTTCCGCCGCGCGCTCAAGGAGCGGCTCGCCGCGGATGCCCGGGTGGCCGTGGCTCGCGTGCAGGAGTCCGGTGAGCCGGTTTCCATGCCGCCCATGAACCCGTTCGAGCGCAAGGTGGTCCACGACGTCGTCAAGGAGGCGGGCCTGGTGTCCGCGTCCGAGGGAGTCGAGCCCCGGCGCCATGTCGTGATCCAGCCCGCCGGCCACTGAACGTGGGGCCCGACGGCGGGGGCCGCGAGGGCCCGCTCGAGGACCCGACGACGTTCCCCCCGGCCGTCCGCGAGGCCGCCGGTTCGGACGTGGCATGGGAGCGGCTGCGTGGTTTCGCCGCGATGCTCGCCGCCGAGGGTGAGACGCGTGGCCTGATCGGGCCCCGCGAGATGCCGCGGCTGTGGTCGCGGCACATCGTGAACTCCATGGCGTTGAACGCGTTCGTGGCCGACGGCGCCCGCGTGGCGGACGTCGGGACCGGCGCGGGCTTCCCGGGCGTGGTGCTGGCGATCACGCGGCCCGACACCCGTCTCACGCTCGTGGAATCCATGGAACGACGCTGCGAGTGGCTCGAGGACGTGCGGCTGCACCTCGGGCTCGAAAACGTCCGGGTGATCAACGCGCGCGCGGAGGAGTTCCACGGGCGCGGGCAATTCGCCGTGGTCACCGCTCGGGCGGTCGCGGCCCTCGACAAACTGGCCCGATGGACCCTCCCCCTGGTTGAGCCGGGTGGACGGCTGCTGGCGTTGAAGGGCGCCCGCGCCGGCGAGGAGTTCGACGCGGCGGAGAGCGTGTTCCGGTCGCTGGGTGCCCGGACCGGCGCGGTTCACGCGGTCTCGTCACCCCTCGACGGGTCGACCACATATGTCGTTGAGATTGTGAAGTGGAGTTGAGCGGACGGGCTTGAGGATCCGCGGGTTCATCGCGCGTTTAGCCCGGCCGCACCTCGAAGGCGAGGGCCAGCGCCCGCGCGGGTTCGGCCAAGACTGGGGTATTCCCAACGATCGACGTAGGTTCCTAACAATGTGATCTCTGCCACATAGATGGCGCAGGGGAGAATGGGAGGGATCATGGGCACTGACTTGAGCGAGATCCGACGGACAGGGCGAGGGCCGGGAGCGGCAACCCACCGCACCGTGCACCTGACCGGAATAGAGATCCTGCGCATCGCCGACGGCCGGGTCGTCGAGCGCTGGGGTGAGGCTGACGGGAACGCACTTCGGCAACAGATCGCGCCCGCCTGAGCCTGCTCAGGCGCGTGGGACGCGGACGCACCCAGCGGAGAGCGTGTTCCTGGGGTTTGGTGCCCGGACGGGCGCGGTCCACGCGGTCTCGTCGCCCCTCGACGATTCGACAACTTATGTTGTTGAGATCGTGAGACACATGTTGTTGAGATCGTGAAGTGGCGCTGGACAGCGGAGGGGGTGCCCGGTGGGTCAACGCGCAGTCGGCGCGACCGGCGCGGCAGGAGCTCCCATGGCACGTCCGTCAGGGCGCCGTCGTTGACGAGTGAGTTGATCCGTCCCAGCCACTCCTTCACGAACTCCTCGCCGAACGCCGAGTGCGACAAGAGGAAGTCCTCTCCGGTGACCGCCACCTCTTCCGAGTGAGCACTCTCACGGACCGACTCTTGTGCGGAAACGCGGGTGCCGCGCCGCACCGCGACGACTCCCCGCGTCATCTCGCCGCCCCAGGTCATTGGCCCGGCGCGGGCGGGCCGCGTCCGGGACGGGGGCGATACCTGCGCCCAGGGCGATCCGCGGAAGGTCCACACCATACCGCCGATGTTTCACGTGAAACATCGGCGGTATGCGGGCTGCGCGCTAGCCCTGCTCCACGGCATCCGCCCACCATCACCCGGTATTCATGGGAAGTGGCTCCATCCGCCACATGACGCCGCTGGCGCTGCAGATGTTTCACGTGAAACATCGCGCAGACAGAGGCCACGCCGCCGCCGAGGCTTCGCGCCGCGTGACCGCAAGACACGGGCCAGGACCACCGAACTTCCCTGCACTCACGTGCCTTGGGCCACGCAGGTGTTTCACGTGAAACATCGCTGCCACGTCAACGTAGAATAAACTCGCCCCAACAGGAAGGTTGGTGTTGTGACAAGTCGCAGCGACCACGAAGACCTCATCAACTCACTGCCGGACGTCGACGACTCCACGCCCCTGGCGGCCCAGGTGGCCGAGGACGCCAAACGGAAGATCTCATTGCGGGGCATGCGGCACCGGAAGCCCGCGCGCACCCGTGTGATCACCGTGTCGAACCAGAAGGGCGGGGTCGGCAAGACCACCACGGCCGTGAACATCGCGGCCGCCCTCGCCGCCGGCGGGCTGAGAGTCCTGGTGATCGACAACGACCCCCAGGGAAACGCCTCGACCGCTCTGGGGATCGACCACCACGCCGGGACGAACTCGGTGTATGACGCCCTTATCAACGACCTGCCGCTCACGGAAGTGGTCCAGCGATGCGAATCCGTCGACGGCTTGTTCTGCGCCCCGGCAACCATCGACCTGTCGGGGGCAGAGATCGAACTCGTCTCCCTGGTGGCCAGGGAGAACCGGTTGCGGACAGCGATCGAGCAGTTGATGGAGGCCCGCCGGGCGGAACCCTTCGACTACATCATCATCGATTGCCCGCCGAGCCTCGGTCTCCTGACCATCAACGCGTTCGTCGCGGCGGAGGAGGTGCTCATCCCGATCCAGTGCGAGTACTACGCGCTGGAAGGGCTGTCACAACTCCTGAAGAACGTCGAGCTCATCAAGGCACATCTCAATAGTCGGCTACACGTGTCGACGATCTTGCTCACAATGTACGACAAGCGGACGAACCTCTCGCGACAGGTCGCGGACGAGGTGCGCCAGTACTTCCCGATCCAGACACTCGAGACCACCATCCCCCGGCTGGTCCGCATCTCCGAGGCCCCGAGTTTCGGCCAGACGATCATCACCTATGACCCATCCTCCACGGGCGCCCTCGCGTATCGCATGGCGGCCCGCGAGATGGCGGATCGCGGAATGAAGGAGACCACGCATGGCTGAGAAACGACGGGGACTCGGCAGGGGAATCGGCGCCCTCATCCCGACCATCGACTCACCCGACCGCCCCTCGGACATCTTCTTCTCGCAGGACAGCAACACCACAGGTCGCGGGCCCGTAGAGCTTCCCGGAGACCGCTGGGAAGAGCACAGCGAGGATCGCCCGGACCCCAGCGCCGGAACGGAAGGGATCGCCAGGCGCGTGACCGCCGGAGGGCAGGCGCCCACACCATCCGGTCTGGTCCCTGTCCCGGGGCTCTACGCCGCCGAGATCCCGGTAACTGACATCGCCCCCAACGCCCGCCAGCCCCGCCAGGTCTTCGACGAGGAGGACCTCGACGAGCTGGCCGCGTCCATCCGGGAGGTCGGGCTGCTCCAGCCCGTCGTGGTGCGGCCGGCCCCACGAGGCAGCCCCACGCCCTTCGAACTGGTCATGGGCGAACGCCGGCTGCGCGCCGTCGTGCTGGCCGGGCTCGAGACGATCCCCGCAATCGTCCGCGAGACGGACGACACCGTCATGCTCCGGGACGCACTCCTCGAGAACCTCCATCGCGCCCAGCTCAACCCACTGGAGGAGGCCTCCGCCTACCAGCAGTTGCTGGAGGACTTCTCCTGCACCCACGAGGTGCTCGCCTCGCGGATCGCCCGCTCAAGGCCGCAGATCTCCAACACCCTACGCCTGCTCAAGTTGCCACCCCTCGTCCAGCGGCGGGTGGCGGCCGGCGTGCTGTCCGCGGGGCACGCGCGCGCACTGCTGGGGCTTCCCGACGGCGCCGCCATGGAGCGCCTGGCACAACGGATCGCGGCCGAGGGACTCTCGGTGCGCGCCACCGAGGAGATCGTGGCGATGGGGGAGGAGCCCCTCAGGCCGGAGCTCCGCCGTCGCACGCGGGTGAGCGGCAGCGCACCACACCTGGACGAACTCGCCATGCGGCTCGCCGACCGCTTCGACACCCGCGTCAAGGTGACGATGGGGGCGCGGCGGGGACGGATCAACATTGACTTCGCGTCGCTCGAGGACCTGGAACGGATCCTCGGGGTGCTGGCGCCGGGGGAGCGGGCGGCGGAAACCGCCTGAGCTGCACGCCCGGCGGTAGCCTGGTGGCCCGGTTCAGCAGAGGTCGTTGGGCTCGTTCATCGCGGCGAAGTCGCCGAAGCTGAGTGAGGGCACCGGCCGGGCGAGGTCAGGACTGATCCCCGCGCCACGGGAGGGCCCCCGAGCGGCGGCCCGTTCCACGATGTCCACATAGATCCGCCCACCCTCCGAGGCCGCGGCCTGCGGGAACAGCGACGTCTCGGTCATGCCGGGGGCCACGTTGATGTCGATGATCCACACCACGCCGTCGGGAGAGACGAGGACGTCCACCCGGGACAGGTCACCCAGCGCGAACGTCTCGTGGACCTTGGTCACGGCCGCGCGAACCGCCTCAGCGTGCGCCTCGGGGAGACGGGCGGGCACGAAGTACTCCGAGCGTCCCGCGTTGTAGCGGGCGTCGTAGTCGTAGAGCCCCTCGGTCTCGATCTCGACGAGCGGCAGCACGCGGGTCTCGCCGTCGAGTTGCACCACGGAGGCGGCGATCTCGGTGCCGGTCACGTGGGCCTCGATCAGCGCCTCGTCGGAGTACGCGAAGCAGTTCACCATCGCCTCCGGCAGTTTTGCGGCGTCACGGACCACCGAGACGCCGAGCGCGGAGCCGCCGTCGGCGGGCTTGACGACGACGGGCAGGCCGATCGTCGCCACGATCGCCTCCAGCACGCCCTTCGCGCCCACCTGCCGGAACAGCGACTGCCGCAGCGTCACCCAGGGCGGCGTCGCGAGGCCGACGGCGCGCATCAGCGCCTTCGCCGTCGGCTTGTGGGAGGCGAGGCGCGCCTGGTGGCCGTCGGCGCCCACGAACGGCACCCCCAGCAGGCCGAAGAGGTCCTGCAGCGAGCCGTCCTCGCCGTCGGCGCCGTGGACGAGGGGCCAGACGACGTCGGGCACCCACTCCGCGATTCGGCCGATGAGGTGGGAGTCCAGGTCCCAGACCTGCACGTCCATGCCCTCGTCCCGCAGCGTCTGCGCCACGCGGCGCCCCGAGCGGATCGAGACGTCACGCTCGTGGGCGAGGCCACCGGCGACGATCGCAACCTTGAGTGCCATTGCGTTCTCCTAGACCTGGTCGGGGGTGGGGATCTCGACGCCCTTGGCGACGTGGCCGCGGGCCTTGGTGCCGAACATGTCGACGAGTTCCAGCTCGTCGTGGATCACGTGGGAGAGCCGCCGGACGCCCTCGCGGATGTTCTCCGGGGTGGGGTAGCAGAAGGAGAGCCGCATGTGGTCCGCGCCCTGCCCGTCGTAGTAGAAGGCGGTGCCGGACACGTAGGCCACCAGATTGGTGACGGCGCGTGGCAGCATCGCCTTGGCGTCCAGGCCGTCGGGGAGCGTGACCCAGGTGTAGAACCCCCCGGTGGGGACGGTCCACGAGCACTCCGGCAGGAATTCGTGCAACGAGGACATCATGGAGTCGCAGCGCGCCTTGTACTCGCCACGGAACTCCTTGACCTGCGTGTACCAGTCGTACTCCGTGAGGTAGGCGGTCATCGCCATCTGCCCCCACATCCCGGGGCAGAGGATGGCCGCCTCCGAGGCGAGCACGAGCTTCTCGCGCACCGCGTGTGGCGCCACGGCCCAGCCGATCCGGTAGCCGGGACCGAACATCTTGGAGAACGAGCCGAGGTAGATCGTCTGGTCCGAGTCGAAGGACTTCAGTGCGGGGAGCGGGTCCGAGTCGAAGCCGAGGAGTCCGTAGGGGTTGTCCTCGAGGATCAGCACCCCATGCCGCTTGCAGATCTCCACGATCTGGGGACGCCGCTCCTCGGAGAGCGTCACGCCCGCGGGGTTGTGGTAGTTCGGCACCGTGTAGAGGAACTTCACGGGCCGCCCCGCGGCCCGGAGGCGGGTGAGGGTGGCGTCCAGTTCGGCAGGGACGAGCCCGTCGTCGTCGAGGGGGACGTGGACCACGTCGGCCTGGTAGGCACGGAACACCCCGAGCGCCCCGACGTAGGATGGCGCCTCGGCCACCACGACGTCGCCCGGATTGATGAAGATCTCGGTGACCAGGTCGAGGGCCTGCTGCGAGCCGGTGGTGACGACGACGTCGTCCGGGTGGGCGTGGATGTGGTCATACCGCATGACCTCCACGATCTGCTCCCGCATGGAGATCTCGCCCTGGCCGGAACCGTACTGGAGGGCCTTCGCGCCCCGCTCCCGCATGATGCGGGCCGAGAGATCCGCAAGGTAGTCGAGCGGGAGCGAGTTGATGTTCGGCATCCCACCGGCAAGCGAGACCACCTCGGGGCGGGAGGCGACGGCGAACAGCGCCCGGATCTCCGAGGCTCGCATGCCGTGGGCTCGCTCGGCGTAGGCGTCAAACCACGGGTCGAGACGGGTTCCCTTGGCGGGCAGATGCGAGTCGGTCACGAGTGCGTGCCTCCTTCGGGTGAATGGGGACGGCGCATGAGAGGCGCCAGGACGAGTCTGCCACTACTTGGGGTGGCCCCATAGCGAGTGCGAGCGCCTTGCACCCGCGTCAACCCGGCCCTCATTCCGGTCTCCACGCGCGTTGTGTGTCCCCCCAATGTGCGACGTGTCGACTCGCCCCACGCTTCGTAACATGCGAGTGAGCCTCCTCGTCGACGTGAGTCCCAAGCTCTAAGGGGAGTGGCTGGAACTCGCTCCGAGGAGGGGCCTTCGCCCGTGGTGGAGCAACCGAGGCGGAGGCAGAACGGGTTCGGGCCCGCGACCGTGTGTCGCGAGCCCGAACCCGTCTTCGTGTGGCGTGGGTGCTACCGGCCGATGGCCTTGTTGATGGCCTTGACCAGGTTGCGCTTGGGTTGCCCGCCGACGACGGATCCCACCAACTCCCCGCCCTTGTAGATGTTGAACGTCGGGATGGAGACGATGCCGTAGTCGCGGCTGGTCATGGGGTTGTCGTCGGTGTCGATCTTGACCACCTTGAGGGAGCCGCCCATCTCGGCGGCGATCTCGTCGATGATCGGGCCCATCATGCGGCAGGGCGGGCACCATTCGGCCCAGAAGTCCACGAGGACGGGCTTGTCGGAGTCGAGGACCTCGGCCTTGAACGTGGCGTCGGTGACGGCGGGGGCTTTGCTGGCCATGGGATTGCCTTTCGGGTGGTCAGTGGGTTCAGGGATGGGGACGGGCAGGCCGCGCTCCTCGGCGACGGCGACGGCGACGGCGAGGGCGGTGTCGTCGGCCGCCCCGAGCGGCCGGGCGTCAGTGTCCTCGAGGGCCACGAGGTGACGCTCCGCGTCCAGCGCGGCCGCACACCCGGTCCCGGCGGCGGTGATCGCCTGCCGGTAGATGTGGTCGACGACGTCGCCGCAGGCGAACACGCCGGGCAACGAGGTCCGCGTGGTGGGGTGGTCCACGACGACGTAGCCCTCGTCGTTCAGCTCGACCTGGCCGTAGACGATGTCCGTGCGGGGCAGGTGCCCGATGGCGACGAACAGCCCGGTGGCGTCCAGCTCGCGGGTTTCGCCGGTGACGGTGTCGCGCAGCGTGAGGCCGGTCATCTTCTGCTCGCCGTGGATCTCGGCGACCTCGGAGTTCCAGGCGAACTCGATCTTGGGATGATCGATCGCGCGCTGCGCCATGATCTTCGAGGCACGCAGCTCGTCGCGCCGGTGGATGATCGTCACCTTCGAGCCGAAGCGGGCTAGGAAGGTGGCCTCCTCCACCGCGGAGTCACCGCCGCCCACGACGGCGATGTGCTGGTTCTTGAAGAAGAAGCCGTCGCAGGTGGCACAGTAGCTCACACCGTGGCCGGAGAACCTCGCCTCGGAGTCGATCCCGAGCTTCTTGTACTCGGACCCGAGCGCGAGGATCACGGACTTCGCGGTCAGGACCTCGTCCTCGTCGGTGGTGACGGACTTGACCTCGCCGGTCAGGTCCACCGCCGTGATGTCCTGGAAGCGCACCTCGGCGCCGAACTTCTCGGCCTGCGCCTGCATCTTCTCCATGAGTTCTGGGCCCATGACGGCGTCGGGGAACCCGGGGAAGTTCTCAACCTCGGTGGTGTTCATGAGCGCACCACCGGCGGTGATGGCACCCGCGAAGACGATGGGCCTCAGGCCCGCGCGGGCGGCGTAGATGGCGGCGGTGTACCCGGCGGGGCCGGATCCGATGATGATGACGTCGTGCATTGTCTTCCTTCGTGGGGGTTCACTCGGTCAAACAGTGTGCACGGTCAGGGTATTCCCCCCGAGCGGATACCCCTCCGGGTATCTAGCGGACGACGACCTCGGCAACTTCCAGGCGGTTCTTGCCGTCGGAGTCCGCCACCGGAAGTGACGTGAACCAGAGCACCACATGGCTGAGCTGCGTGGGCTCCGGGAGCGTGATCACGGTGGTGGGGCCCATGTCCGCCTCGGCGAGCACGGCTCCGTTCACCGCGTCCGCGGGATCGGCCTTCAGCTGGACGTGGCCGCCGTTGCCCATCAGGGTGATCTCCACCTCGGTCACCAGGGCCGGCTCGGCCAGCACGAGGTCGAGGCCCAATCCCGCCTTCATCCCGTACGCCGGGTTCACGTAGGAGCGGGAACGCCAGAAGGTGGTGGGGTCGCCGTCGGTGGCCCTGGGGGTGAGGTCGGGGTTCTCGGCGCCGTCGCCCTGCGGGTCCAGTACGCCGATCGAGGCGATCGCCGGCACGACGACGACGTCGCCCGCCGCCGGTTCGGTCGCAGCCGCGGCGCCCTCCTCCGCCGGGGCCGCGTCAGGGGCCGCCGCCGTCGTCGTCACGGCCGCGGGCGTGGTCACCCCGTCGGTCGAGGCGCCGTCGTTGCCGACGGTGAGGAGGTTGAGGATTGCCAGCACGGTGGCGACGACCACCACGACCAGGATCAGTGCGATCACGAAGGGCCCGGGGTCGAGACGCCGCTGGGAGAACGGCAGTGACGCGTTGTCCTCGGTCTCGAGCTCGCCGGGCACGTGGATGTCGTGCTTGGAGATGAACGTGTCGAGCTTCTTCATCGACACGTCGGCCGCCTTCACCGAGGCCTCGTAGGCCCTCCCGGCCTGCTCGTGGGCCTTGTGGGCGCCCTCCTTGGCGAAGGTCGCGGTGGCAGCCGCGGCCGCCACCGCCGAGGCTCCGACGGCCGCCGCCTTCGTCTTCGCGCTCGACGACGTCTCCTCGTCCTCGGCGGGAGTCTCCTCTGCCTCCGGCTCGGCGGCTGGGGGCTCGGGCTCGGCGGCTGGGGGCTCGGGCTCGGCGGCTGGGGGCTCGGGCTCGGCGGCAGCGGGCTCGGGCTCGGCGGCTGGGG
>JADGOQ010000107.1 GCA_017882885.1 Actinomycetales bacterium
AAGAGAAGGTAACAATGGCCAATTACACTGCCGCTGACATCAAGGCACTGCGCGAGAAGACCGGCGCGGGCATGCTCGACGTCAAGAAGGCCCTCGACGAGGCCGAGGGGAACGCCGAGAAGGCGCTGGAGATCATTCGCGTGAAGGGGCTGAAGGGCATCGCCAAGCGCGAGGGCCGTGCGGCCTCCGAAGGCCTAGTCGCCGCTGAGGTGCGGGACGTTGACGGCCGGCAGGTCGGCACGCTCGTCGAGATCAACTGCGAGACCGACTTCGTCGCCAAGAACGCGAAGTTCGTCGCGCTGGGCGACGAGGCCGTGGCGCTCGCCGCCCAGAGCGGTGCCACGAGCCCCGCTGACCTCGAGGCCGCCGGCTTCAGCATCACGGAGTCCGCTGCCACCATCGGCGAGAAGCTCCAGGTGCGCCGGATCGCGCATGTCACGGGTGAGCACGTCGAGGCGTACATGCACCGCACGGCAAGGGACCTGCCCCCGCAGGTCGGGGTCCTCGTGGCCACCGACGCCGCTGGTGCGGCCGTCGCCCACGACGTCGCGATGCACATCGCGGCGTACTCCCCGCTCTACCTCTCCCGCGAGGACGTCCCCGCGGCGACGATCGAGTCCGAGCGTCACATCGCCGAGGAGACGGCCCGCAACGAGGGCAAGCCGGAGGCGGCGCTCACGAAGATCGTGGAGGGCCGCATGAACGGCTTCTTCAAGGAGAACGTCCTGCTGGACCAGGCCTACGCCCGCGACCCCAAGCAGACGATCAGCCAGGTCGTGGCCGCCTCCGGCGGCACGATCCTGGGTTTCGTGAGGTTCCGCGTCGGAGCCTGACGCACGCATGGTGGCCCCGGACCGCACGGACCGGGGCCACACCCATACCACAACGAGAGAGGACGCTCATGAGCGAGGAATCACGGCGAGTGCTGCTGAAGCTGTCCGGCGAGGTCTTCGGCGGCGGGGCCGTCGGCTTGGACCCCGACGTGGTCTCCGCCGTTGCCCGCGAGATCTCGGTGGCGAACGGTGAGGGCATCCAGATCGCGATCGTGGTCGGTGGGGGCAACTTCTTCCGCGGCGCGGAACTGTCCCGCCGGGGGCTCGACCGGTCCCGCGCCGACTACATGGGCATGCTGGGCACCGTGATGAACGCGCTCGCGCTGCAGGACTTCCTGGAGCAGGCGGGCGTGCGGACGCGGGTCCAGACCGCCATCGCCATGGGCCAGGTGGCGGAGCCGTACATCCCGCTGCGAGCGATCCGACACCTGGAGAAGGGCCGCGTCGTGGTGTTCGGCGCGGGTGCGGGCCTGCCGTTCTTCTCGACGGACACCGTGGCCGCCCAGCGTGCCCTGGAGACCCACTGCACCGAGGTGCTGGTGGGCAAGAGCGGGGTGGACGGCGTGTACACGGCGGACCCCCGCACGGACCCGACCGCGGAGAAGCTGGACCACATCACCTATCGCGAGGCGCTCGCCCGCGGCCTCAAGGTGGTGGACGCCGCCGCGTTCTCCCTCTGCATGGAGAACGGACTGGACATGCGCGTCTTCGGCATGGGCGAGCCCGGGAACGTCACACGCGCCCTGCGCGGTGAGAAGATAGGCACACTGGTCTCCCCCACCTGACAGACCACAAGGAGTGAACGTGATCGACGAGACCCTCTTCGAGGCCGAGGAGAAGATGGAGAAGGCTGTCGCCTTCGCGCGCGAGGAGTTCTCGAACATCCGCACAGGCAGGGCCACGGCCGCGATGTTCAACAAGATCCGCGTGGAGTACTACGGATCCCCGACCCCGCTGCAGCAACTGGCGTCCTTCAACATCCCGGAGGCCCGTACCGTGCTGATCAACCCGTTCGACCGCTCGTCGACGCAGGCGATCATCAGGGCGATCCGCGACTCGGACCTGGGCGTGAACCCCACCGATGACGGGTCGCACATCCGCATCGTGCTCCCCATCCTGACGGAGGAGCGCCGCCGGGAGTACGTGAAGATGGCCAAGCACAAGGCCGAGGAGGCGCGGGTGACCATCCGGTCCGTGCGCCACCGCTCGAAGGACGTCCTCGAGAAGCTCAAGAAGGACGGTGACACCGGCGAGGACGAAGTCGCCCGCGCCGAGAAGGAACTCGACTCGCTGACACGGAAGTACGTCGAACACGTCGACGAACTCCTCGTCGGCAAGGAGAAAGAACTGCTCGAGGTCTGACACGGTGACCGAACCCACAGGCCACACCAGCGCGCTGCGCCGCATCCTCGCCGCGCGTGAGGTGGCTGCATCGCGGCTCGTCGAACCCCCGCCCCCGAAGCCCGCCGCGCCGGCGTCGCGGGCGGGTCGCGACCTGCGCGCGGCGACCGCCGTCGGCGTCGGCCTGCTCGCCGTGGTCGTACTCACGCTCCTCTTCCGCGTCGAACTGTTCGTGCTGTTCGCGATCATCGCCTGCCTGGTCGCGGACTTCGAGCTGACGCGTGCCATGGCGACGCGGCGCATCCGAGTCCCGATCCTGCCGCTCTGGGTGGGCACCGTGGGGATGCTGATCTCGGCATGGGTGGGCGGGCCCGGGGCGCTCGTGACCGCACTGGTCCTCACGGCGGGCACCATCTTCGTGTGGCGGCTGCTTGACGGCGGCGGCCTCGACGCCGTCCGTGACGCCTCGGCCGGCATCTTCATCGCCTCCTACGCGCCGTTCCTCGCGGGCTTCGCCGTCCTGATGGCGGCCTTCGACCGCGGCCCGCTGCTGGTCGCCACGTTCATCCTCATGGTCATCGGCAACGACCTCGGCGGCTACATCGCCGGCGTGCTCTTCGGCAGGCACCCAATGGCCCCCACGATCAGCCCGAAGAAATCCTGGGAGGGGTTCGCCGGCTCCGTGGTGCTGTCGAGCACCCTGGGGGCGTTCATGCTCGCCGTCGTGCTCGGGGCGCCCTGGTGGAGCGGCGTGGCCCTCGGGGTGCTCACCGTCCTCACGGCCACCACGGGCGACCTTGCCGAGTCGCTCATCAAGCGGGACCTCGGCCTCAAGGACCTCGGGCACATCCTCCCCGGGCACGGTGGCGTCATGGACCGGCTGGACTCGCTGCTGGTGACGGCCCCCGTCTGCTACCTGGTGTTCAGTCTGGCGGTGGTCACATGAGTGAACCCGTCACCGCCGCTCCGGTCGAGTCCCTCGACCCGGCCCACCGCCTCCCGCTCACCTTCACCGCCAGGCGGCGGGGGAAGGCGCCGCGCCACCTCGCGGACCTCTCCACGGACGAGCGCCGGGAGGTGGCCGTCGCCGCGGGGCTCCCGGCGTACCGTGCGGACCAGCTCTCCCGTCACTACTTCGTCCACCTCACGCGCGACCCCGAGGCGATGACGGACCTGCCCGCCGCCGTCCGGGACCGGCTCACCGAGGCGCTCCTGCCCCCGCTGGTGACCGAGGTCCGCACCCTCACCGCGGACCGGGGCGCCACGATCAAGACCCTCTGGCGGCTGCACGACGCCACCACCGTGGAGTCGGTCCTCATGGCCTACCCGGGGCGCAACACCGTCTGCATCTCCTCCGAGGTCGGCTGCGGGATGGCCTGCCCGTTCTGCGCCACCGGACAGATGGGCCTCACCCGCAACCTGTCCGCGGCCGAGATCGTGGAGCAGGTGCGGCTCGCGGCCGCGACCTGCGCGGACGGCACCCTCACCGGGGAGCCCTCGCGGCTGTCCAACGTCGTGTTCATGGGCATGGGCGAGCCGCTGGCCAACTACAACGCCGTCATGGGCGCGGTCCGGCGCCTCACCGACCCCGCACCCCGCGGCTTCGGGATCTCCGCCCGGAGCGTCGTCGTCTCCACGGTCGGCCTCGTCCCCCAGATCGACCGGCTGGCGGCGGAGGGCATCCCCGTCACGCTCGCCGTCTCCCTGCATGCGCCCGACGACGCCCTGCGGGACGACCTGATCCCCGTCAACTCGCGGTGGAAGGTGGGCGAACTGCTCGACGCCGCCAGGCGGTACTTCGAGACCACGGGTCGGCGCGTCTCGATCGAGTACGCGCTGATCAAGGACATCAACGACCAGAAGTGGCGCGCCCAGCTCCTTGCCGACGAGCTCAACCGCCGCGGCCGCGGCTGGGTGCACGTCAACCCCATCCCACTGAACCCCACCCCGGGTTCGATGTGGACGGCCTCGACCCGCGCGGTGGAGGCAACTTTCGTGGACACGCTCACAAAGGCGGGCATCACGACGACGGTGCGGGACACTCGGGGGAGTGACATCGACGGCGCGTGCGGGCAATTGGCCGCACAGGTTCTCGAGGGAGGAGAGCGATGAAGGACCTGTTCCCGCGGGTGCGGAGGTGGCAGCGGGGCTACCACCCCGGTCAGGTTGACGCGTTCTTCGAGCGGGCACGGGCGGCCTACGAGGGCAAGCCCGGCTCCGAGGCCGTGGGGGAGGAGGACGTCCGCGGGGCCGCCTTCGACATGGTGGTGGACGGCTACCAGACAGCGACGGTCGACGCCGCCCTCGACCGGCTCGAGGCCGCCATGGTGCGACGGCGGCGCGCGGAGTTCACCGCGGAGCGCACCGAGGACGAGTGGATGGCGGAGGCGATCGTTCGCGCCACCAGCCTCTACCCGCGGCTGGAGCGCCCCGCCGGGGAGCGGTTCGCCGACGCAAACGGGCACGGCTACGCCAAGGAGGATGTCGACGCCGTCTGTGACAGCCTGATCGACTACTTCGAGGACGGCACCCCCATCTCCGCCCAGGCTGTCCGCCGTGCCACCTTCAGGCGCGCACGCTCCGCCAAGGCATACGACGAGGCGGTGGTCGACACCTTCCTCGACCGTGCCGTCGAGGTGCTCCTCGCGGTCGAATGAGCACCGACGTCCTGCTGCTGGGCTCCACCGGCTCGATCGGCACCCAGGCGCTCGACGTGATCGAGCACGAGGCGATGACGGTCCGGGGCCTCGCCGCCGGCGGGGCGAACCTCGCGCTGCTGGCACGCCAAGTGGCGCACTTCCGCCCGCCCGTGGTCGCCGTCGCGCGCACGGGTGCGGCGCGGGAGCTGCGGGACGCGTTGCGGGACGCCGGGCACACCGGCCAGGTCGAGGTGCTCGAAGGTCCCGACGCCGCCAGTGACCTCGCCGCGACCGCCCGGCCGGAGTGGCGCGTGCTGAATGGCATGACCGGGTCGGTGGGGCTGGAGCCCACGCTCGCGGCGCTGCGGACCGGCGCCACGCTGGCGCTCGCCAACAAGGAGTCGCTCGTCGTCGGCGGCGACCTTGTGCGGCGGGCGCAGCAGCGGCCCGGCCAGGTGGTGCCGGTCGACTCCGAGCACTCGGCGATCGCCCAGGCGCTGCGCAGCGGGCGCCACCAGCGCGGGATGTGCGCCACGGAGGTGGACGGCTCCAGTGAGGTCCGCCGCCTGGTCCTCACCGCGTCGGGCGGACCCTTCCGGGGCCGGACGCGTGCCGAACTCGCGGGCGTCACGGCCGCCCAGGCGCTGCGCCACCCCACCTGGTCCATGGGTCCGGTGGTGACGATCAACTCCTCGACGCTCGTGAACAAGGGGCTCGAGCTCATCGAGGCGCACCTGCTGTTCGACGTCCCACCGGAGGACATCGCCGTGACGGTGCACCCCCAGTCGATGATCCACTCGATGGTGGAGTTCGTGGACGGCTCCACGATCGCGCAGGCCTCACCCCCGGACATGCGCCTGCCCATCGCGCTCGGCCTCACCTGGCCCGAGCGGCACTACCCCGTGGCCATGCTGGACTTCACGAAGCCGATGGCGTGGACGTTCGAGCCCGTCGACGACGTGACCTTCCCCGCGATCACGCTCGCCCGCCAGGCGGTCCGGGAGTCCGCGACGCACCCCGCGGTGCTGAACGCCGCCAACGAGGAGTGCGTCGCGGCATTCCTGGCCGGGCGGCTCGCATACCTCGCCATCGTCGAGGTCGTGGCCGAGGCCCTCGCGGCGCACGCGGGAACACCACGGGGCAGCGTGACGTTGGACATCGTGAACGCCGCGCAGCAGTGGGCGCGCGAGTTCGCGGGGCGCGCGATCGCGCGCCGCGCCGCCGGCTGAGGAGAACAGCGTGAGTTTCGCCATCGGCGTGATCATCTTCGTCATCGGGCTGCTCGTCTCCATCGCGCTGCACGAGGTGGGGCACCTGGTCCCGGCCAAGCTGTTCGGCGTCAAGGTGCCGGAATATTCCGTGGGCTTCGGCCGGACGCTGTGGTCCACCCGGCGGGGGGACACGGAGTACGGCGTGAAGCTCCTTCCGCTCGGGGGTTACGTCCGCCTCGCGGGGATGTACCCGCCCGCCGCCGGTGCGCCCGAGCGCAGGGCGAACGGCCAGCTGACCCTTGCGGAGGAGGCGCGGCGGGACACCCGCGCGGACCTCGCGCCCGGCGAGGAGCACCGCGCGTTCTCCGCGCTGAGCGTCCCGAGGAAGCTCGTGGTGATGGCCGGCGGGCCGCTCATGAACCTCCTCATCGCCGCCGTGCTGCTCACGGTGATGCTCGTGGGCATCGGCACGTCGTTCGCCACCTCCACGCTCGCCGTGGTCCAGCCCTGCGTCTCGAGCGCCGACTGCACCGCCGCGGACCCCGCCTCACCGGCGGCCACGGCGGGCTTCCAGCCCGGTGACCGGGTGCTCACCTGGGGCGGCACCGAGGTCGCCGCCTGGACGGACATCTCCACCCTGATCCGTGACGGGGGGACGGCACCCGTGGACGTCGTCGTGTCGCGCGCGGGCCAGGAGGTGGCGCTCACGGTGGTCCCGGTGGAGCTGGAGCGCCCCGTGTACGACGCCAACGGGAAGGCGGTCCTCCAGGACGGCGTCCCCGTCACGGAGGCGCTGCCCTACGTCGGGATCTCCCCCGCCAGCGAGCTCCGGCGGCAGTCCATCACGGCGGTGCCGCCGCTCCTGGTCGACGTGACCGCCCAGACCTTCGGGGTGATCCTGCACCTGCCGCAGCAACTGTGGGGCGTTGCCCAGTCCCTGGTGACCGGCGAGGAACGCGACGTCTCCGTCATCGGCATCGTCGGGGTGGGGAGGTTCGCGGGGGAGATCACCTCCGTGGAATCCGACAAGTACGGGATCGCCGCCCGCGCGGTGGACCTGATGGGCCTGCTCGTGTCCCTCAACATCGCGCTCTTCGCCTTCAACGTCATCCCGCTGCCCCCGCTCGACGGCGGCCACATCGCCGGGGCGCTCGTCGAGGGGGCCCGGCGCGGCTGGGCGCGCGTGCGGGGCATGACCGCGCCGCGGCCGGTCGACATGGCGCGCCTCCTGCCGCTCACGTACGGCGTCGTCGCGGTGCTGGTCGGCATGGGCGTGCTGCTGGCACTGGCGGACATCGTTCGGCCCGTGACCCTCTGAGCCCGACGGCCCACGTGGGGCAAGGGGTACATTGGTGTCCGTGAGCATCCCGATCAGCCTTGGCCTCCCCAGCGTCAAGGAGGAGCCGCCCGTCCTCGCCCCTCGCAGGCCGACCCGCAGGATCCGGGTGGGCGACGTCGAGGTCGGCGGGGGGGCGCCGATCTCCGTGCAGTCGATGACCACAACCAAGACCTGGGACATCAACGCGACCCTGCAGCAGATCGCGGAGCTGACGGCCTCCGGGTGCGACATCGTGCGCGTGGCCTGCCCCACGGACAAGGACGCCGAGGCGCTGCCGATCATCGCGATGAAGTCCCAGATCCCCGTGATCGCGGACATCCACTTCCAGCCGCGATACGTCTTCGCGGCGATCGAGGCCGGCTGCGGCGCCGTGCGGGTGAACCCCGGCAACATCAAGAAGTTCGACGACCAGGTGAAGGAGATCGCCCAGGCCGCGAAGGACCACGGCACCTCCATCCGCATCGGCGTCAATGCCGGCTCCCTGGACCCGCGGCTCCTGCAGAAGTACGGCCGGGCCACGCCCGAGGCGCTCGTGGAGTCCGCCGTCTGGGAGGCCTCGCTCTTCGAGGAGCACGACTTCCACGACTTCAAGATCTCGGTGAAGCACAACGACCCGGTCGTCATGGTCCGCGCCTACGAGATGCTCTCCGAGCGCGGCGACTGGCCGCTCCACCTCGGTGTCACCGAGGCCGGGCCCGCCTTCCAGGGGACCATCAAGTCCGCCGTCGCGTTCGGTGCGCTCCTCTCCCGCGGCATCGGGGACACCATCCGCGTCTCGCTCTCCGCTCCTCCGGTCGAGGAGGTAAAAGTCGGCAACCAGATCCTCGAGTCGCTCAACCTGCGACCCCGCAAGCTGGAGATCGTCTCCTGCCCGTCCTGCGGGCGGGCACAGGTGGACGTCTACGAACTGGCCAACGCCGTCAGCGCCGCCCTCGAGGGGATGACAGTGCCGCTCCGCGTCGCCGTGATGGGCTGCGTCGTGAACGGGCCGGGCGAGGCGCGCGAGGCGGACCTCGGGGTGGCCTCGGGAAACGGCAAGGGCCAGATCTTCGTCAAGGGCGAAGTGATCGCCACCGTGCCGGAGGACCAGATCGTGGAGACCCTCATCGCGGAGGCGAACCGTATCGCGGCCGAGATGGAAGCCGCGGGAGCCTCCGGGGGTTCGCCCGCGGTCTCCGTGAGCTGAGTGCGCGGCCTCTGGCCCCGAGCCTCCGCGCGGGTCCGCCCGCTCGCGGAACCCGATCGCGCCGAGGTGCTGGAACTCCTTGAGCGGGACCCCGTCACCTCGATCCTCGCGGCGGTCCACCTGGACACGCTCGGGCGTGGGTACGACGGCGCGCAACTGCTGGGGATCGACGACGGCGACCGGCTGTTGGCCGTGTGCTGGGCGGGCGCCAACATGGTCCCCGTCGGCGACGTCGACGCGATGGCCCCGCTCGCCGCTCACGTGCGGCGCCGCAGCAGGCGCTCCTCGTCGATCGTCGGGAGCTCCGTACTCGTGGAGGCCCTGTGGTCCGAGCTCTCCGGCTCATGGCCGACCCCGCGGGAGGTGCGTGGCACCCAGCCCGCCCTGGCGATCAGCGAGTCCCCGCGGGTGCCCCGCGAGCCGCGGGTGCGGGTGGCCCGGCCGGTGGACTTCGACATCCTCTTCCCGGCCTCGGTGGCGATGTTCACCGAGGAGGTGGGGTACGACCCCACGCGCAGCGGCGGCGGATACGCCCAGTACGTGCGTGGGCTCCTCGCGAACGCGCGCTCATACGTGGTCACGGACAGGGTCGACGGCGCCACCGCCGTGGTGTTCAAGGCGGACATCGGGGCACTCTGGGACAACCTCGCGCAGATCCAGGGGGTGTGGGTGCACCCGCTCTGGCGTGGGAAGGGGCTCGCCACCGCCGCGATGGCGTCCGTGGTGGACCACATCCGCGCGAACGTCGCCACCACCGTCTCGCTGTACGTGAACGACTACAACGCGACCGCCCGCGCCGTCTACGAAAAGGTCGGCTTCACGGCGGCCGGCACCTACTCGACCATCCTCTTCTGACGGCCGGGGCGAGCCCCCGTTCCGGGTACCCTGTCCTCATGCCTTTGACGATGTCCTCCCTGTTCGTGCGCACCCTGCGCGAAGACCCGGTTGACGCCGAGGTGGCCAGCCACAAGCTGCTGGTCCGCGCCGGCTACATCCGCCGCGCCGCGCCGGGCATCTACACGTGGCTACCGCTCGGCCTGCGGGTGCTCGGCAAGATCGAGGCGGTCGTGCGCGAGGAGATGGACGCGATCGGGGGCCAGGAGGTGCACTTCCCGGCGCTGCTGCCCCGCGAGCCCTACGAGGAGACCGGCCGCTGGACCACCTACGGGCCCAACCTCTTCCGGCTCAAGGACCGCAAGGAGAACGACTACCTGCTCGCCCCCACCCACGAGGAGATGTTCACCCTCCTGGTGAAGGACATGTGTTCGTCCTACAAGGACCTTCCCCTCGCCCTCTACCAGATCCAGACCAAGTACCGTGACGAGGCCCGCCCCCGCGCCGGGCTCCTGCGCGGCCGCGAGTTCATCATGAAGGACGCCTACTCCTTCGACCTCGACGACGACGGCCTGGATGCCGCCTATGCGGCGCAGCGCGCCGCCTACCAGCGCATCTTCGCGCGTCTCGGCCTTGACTTCGTCATCTGCTCCGCGATGTCCGGTGCCATGGGAGGTTCCCGGTCCGAAGAGTTCCTGCACCCCACCCCGGTCGGCGAGGACACCTTCGTGCGTTCCCCGGGCGGGTACGCGGCCAACGTCGAGGCGGTGACCACCGTGGCGCCGCCCACGCGGGACTTCACCCACATGCAGCCGGCGCAGAAGCTTGCCACCCCCGGGGCGGAAACCATCGAGTCGCTCGTCACCTTCGCGAACCTGCACTACCCCAGGGAGGACCGCGCGTGGGTGGCGCGTGACACCCTCAAGGTCCTGGTCCTCGCGGTCACCCACCCCGACGGCGAGCGCGAGGTGGTCGTCGTCGGTGTCCCCGGAGACCGTAACGCGGACCCGAAGCGCATGGAGGCGGCCTTCGCCCCCGCCGAGGTGGAGACGGCGGGCGAGGCCGACTTCACGGCGCACCCGGAACTGGTGAAGGGCTACATCGGCCCCGCCGTGCTCGGACCCAACGGGGCACCACGCGTCGGCACGGGCGGCGCCGTGCGTTTCCTCCTCGACCCGCGCATCGTGGCCGGCACCTCGTGG
>JADGOQ010000108.1 GCA_017882885.1 Actinomycetales bacterium
ATGGCCATCGCCACGGCGCGGGGCAGGCGCGGGATGCGGGAGAGCAAGCGGTGCCCGCGCGCGGCGAGGGGGGTCTCGAGGCCCTGGCTACCGGTGATGAGCCGCAACGCGCGGGCGACCTCGGAAGGGTTCGCCAGCTGGGAAGGGTCGAGCGCCGCCATACGAGCGGTCAACTCCTCGGGTTCGGAGTTGGTGTAGTCCGCGATGATGAGGTCCCTGTCCCGGCTGACACCCGAGACCAGCTCCTCCACCTGCATCTGGAGGAGGCGGCCGTCAGTCCCCAGCTCCACGACGTACCCGTCAAGCTCGAACCAGATCCGGATCACCATCTCCATCCGCTGGGCCACGGCGACGACGTCGCGCACCGTGACCAGGTCCTCGATCTCCAGCGCGGACAGCGTGGCGAGCACCTCGTCCAGGCGAGACTGGTAGCGCTCGAGGGTGGCGAGCGCCTGGTTGGCCTTGGACAACAGCAGGTCGGAACTCTCGACCATGTGCCGCCGCCCGCCCACGTACAGCGCGATGATGTGCATCGACTGGGAGACCGAGATGACGGGGAAACGGGTCTGCTTGGCAACGCGCTCCGCCGTGCGGTGGCGCATGCCGGTCTCGGTGGACTCGATCGACGAGTCGGGGAGCAGTTGGGCGTTCGCCCGCCGGATACGCCCGGCGGCGAAGTCCACCAGCACCGCACCGTCCATCTTGGCCAGTTCGCGGAGGCGGGCCGGCGTGAACTCGATGTCCAGCTCGAACCCGCCCGAGCACAGCGACTGGACGGTCTCGTCGTAGCCGAGCACCACGATCGCCCCGGTGCGGCCCCGAAGCACGCGCTCCAACCCGTCGCGGAGTTGCGTCCCGGGCGCGACGGCAGCCAGCGTCGACCGCAGGTCCAGATCCCGCACAAATCCCCCGATTCCCCCACACTTTCCAAGGCAATCCTAGGGTCGGCGGAGCGCCCTCACATTCGTCGTGTCCATATTGTGACCTGCGGCGATCGCCGTCAGGAGGTTGTCCACGGGGATGACGCGCATGGTGGGCGGCACGCGCACTCCCTCCGACCCGTGGGCGGGGATGATGGCACGCGTGAAACCCAGCCGCGCGGCCTCGGCGAGGCGGCGTTCGATTCCCGCCGTCGCCCGCACCTGGCCGGTCAGCCCCACCTCGCCGAACGCGACGGTGTGGGGGTCCACGCAGGTGTTGCCCGCGGCGGCGCAGATGGCGAGCGCGATCGGCAGGTCCATTGCCGGCTCATACGCCTTGGCGCCGCCCACCGTGGAGACGTAGACGTCCTGGTTCGCGACGTTCACCCCAGCGCGGGCCTGCAGCACGGCGAGCGTCATCGCGATGCGGGACGAGTCCAGGCCGGCGTTCGTGCGGCGGGGGCTCGCCAGCGCCGACGGCGCCACGAGGGCCTGCACCTGGGTGGGCATCGGCCTGCGCCCCTCGAGGCTGATGCCCACGCAGGTGCCGGAGACCGCGTTTCCTGCCCCCTCGAGGAAGAGGCCGGAGGGATCCGGGAGTTCGACGATCCCGTGGTCGGTGAGGTCGAAGCAGCCCACCTCGTCGGTGGCGCCGTAGCGGTTCTTCACCGCCCGCAGCATGCGAAGCCGGGAGTGGCGCTCGCCCTCGAACTGCATCACGACGTCCACCAGATGCTCCAGCACGCGCGGACCCGCGATGGAGCCGTCCTTGGTGACGTGGCCGATCAGGACGATCGGTGTGTTGCGGGACTTGGCCAGCGAGATGAGCGCCGCCGCCACGGCGCGTACCTGGGAGACCCCGCCGGCCGTCCCGTCGACCTGGTCCGTCCACACCGTCTGGACCGAGTCGATGACGGTGAGGGCCGGCCCCGCCTGCTCGATGTGGCCGATGATCCGACCGAGGTCCGATTCCGAGGCGAGGAGCAGGTTGTCCTCCAGCGCCCCGATCCGCTCCGCCCGCAGCCGGACCTGGGAGGCCGACTCCTCCCCCGAGAGGTAGAGCACCGGGGCGCTCCTGTCCCGGCGCGCCGCACGCGCCGCGACGTCGAGGGCGAGGGTGGACTTGCCGACGCCCGGCTCGCCCGCGAGCAGGACCGCCGATCCCGGGATCAGCCCGCCGCCCAGCACGCGGTCCAGCTCGCCGACGCCGGTCGGCCGGGTACGCGAATCGTCCAGCGGCACCAGCGCGATCGGCCGGGCCGCCGACGCCGGGACGACGGACACGGCAAGGCGCGCCTTCGCGGGTGAGGACTCGGCCACCGAGCCCCAGGTCTGGCACTCGCCGCACCGGCCCACCCACTTGGTGGTGGTCCACCCGCAGTCGGTGCAGGCGTACTGGCTCCGCGTCCTGGTCATGTCCCCACCCTAGGTGGCGCCCCCGTCAGGAACGGAGTCCTACAGGAAGCCGTGCGGAAGGGCAGTCACCGCGACCGTGCCGGGCGGCACGCCGCGCGCGTGGAAAACGATTTCCCTAGAATGGGCCCGTGATGTTCAGCGCCGCCTCACCGAGTCCTGATCCCACCCTCGACCACCGGGTGGGTACCACGCACCTGCGCCTCACGGACCGGGTCGGCACCCCGCTCGGGCACACCGAGGTGGAGGTCGCCCAGACGGGCCACGCGTTCGGGTTCGGGTGCATCGGGTTCGAGTTCGTCCCCCTCGCCGCCGGGGAGGACGCCGAGTTCGATTCTCCGGAGGGCACGGGCCTCTCCCGGGCGGAACTCGAGACCTTGGCCGGCCAGTGGTTCGACGTGTTCAACGTCGCCACGCTGCCGTTCTACTGGGGCGGGTTCGAGCCGGTCCGCGGCGCCCCCCGCACCGCCGCGCTGCTGGCCGCCGCCCGGTGGTTCCGTCAGCGTGGCGCCACCGTGAAGGGTCACCCGCTCGTGTGGCACACCCTCACGGCGCCTGGCTGCGGGACCTCGACACCGCCGGCGTCGAGCGGGCGCAACGCGAGCGCATCCGGCGCGAGGTCAGCGACTTCGCCGGCGTCATCGAGACTTGGGATGCCATCAACGAGGCGGTGATCATGCCGGTGTTCGGCAAGGAGGAGAACGGCATCACCCGCCTGGCCCGCGAGCTGGGCAGGATCGGCACGATTCGCCTCGCGTTCGAGGAGGCCCGGGCGGCCAACCCGCACGCGACCCTCGTCCTCAACGACTTCGACATGTCGACCGCCTACGACTGCCTCCTCGAAGGGGTCCTCGAGAGTGGCATCGCCATCGACGCGCTCGGCCTGCAGAGCCACATGCACCAGGGCTACTGGGGCGAGGAGAAGACGCTCGCGATCCTCGAGCGGTTCTCCCGCTACGGCATCCCGATCCACTTCACCGAGTCCACCCTGCTCTCGGGGCAGCTGATGCCCCCGGGGATCCAGGACCTCAACGACCACCACGTGCCCGACTGGCCCTCCACGCCCGACGGCGAGGCCCGGCAGGCCGACGAGCTCGCCCGCCACTACCGCACGCTGCTGTCCCACCCATCAGTCGATGTGGTGACGTACTGGGGGCTCACCGACGCCGGCGCCTGGCTCGGGGCGCCGAGCGGGCTCGTCCGGGCGGACGGCACACCCAAACCCGCGTACGAGGCGCTTCGGGCGCTCGTCAAGGGGGAGTGGTGGCTCGCCCCGACCCTCATGCTCACCGACGGCGACGGCGGACTCGACGTCCGCGGGTGGTTCGGCCGCTACGAGGTCGTGGCCGGCGGGCGCCGGGCGTCGTTCGAAGTCACGCGAGGCGTGGGAGAGGTGGGCGTCACGCTCTGACGCGGGGCGCCGCCGTCGACTCGCGGACCACGAGAGAGGTGGGGAGCCGCAGGTGCGGGGCCGTCACCTCCTCCTTGGCGAGGAAGGCGAGCAGCATCCGCATCGCCGCCGCGCCGATCTCGTGGAGCGGCTGGGTCACGGTGGTGAGGGCCGGCACGGACATCGCGGACTCCGGGATGTTGTCGAAGCCGATGACCGAGAGGCGGGGAGCGGAGCGCATCGGTCGCGGCCGTGGCGTCCGTCTGCCCGAGTACCTCGCCGCCGGCTGGCGGGAACCCGGCGGGGAGACGGGAGGGGCGGGAGACCGGATGGTCTCCCGCCCCTCCCGTCTCGGGTGCGGTCCGGGCTCAGCGGCCGGTGCGCCGCTTGCCGATGAGGTCGAGGGCGACCGCCAAGAGGAGCACCAGACCCTTGATGGACTGCTGCCAGGCGGCGTCGACCGCCATGATGGACAGGCCCATATTGAGCACGCCCATGATGAGCGCGCCGATCATGGCGCCCGAGATCTTGCCGATGCCGCCGGTGACGGCCGTGCCACCGATGAAGCAGGACGCGATGGCGTCGAGCTCGTAGTTCTGGCCGGCGGCGGCCACCGCGGCACCCGCGCGCGACGTCGTGACGATCGCGGCCACGCCGGCGAGCATCCCGATGTTCACGAAGATCATGAAGTTGGTCCTGCGGGTGTTCACACCCGAGAGGATCGCGGCGTTGAGGTTGCCGCCGATCGCGTAGATGTGCCGCCCGAAGACGGTGCGGTTCAGGATGAAGGTGTACACGAGGATGAGCACGCCGACGATGATGAGGACGATCGGGGTGCCACGGGAGTTCGCCAGCAGGTAGGTCAGGTACGCCGCGAAAGCCGCGATGAGGATGATCTTGCCCCAGAAGGCCGCGGTGGGCTCGACGGCGATGTCATGCTTCGCTGCCGCCGCGCGTGTCCGGAGCTGGGAGAACACGAGGGCCGCGACGCCCACGGCACCGATCACGATGGTGACGACGTCCAGGTTGCCGATGAATCCGAGGGCGTTCGGCAGTGAGCCGTTCGAGATGTTCCGGAACGCCCGCGGCAGCCCCGCCACCGTGGTTCCCACGGTGACGATCGCGAGGCCACGGAAGATCATCATCCCGGCCAGGGTGACGATGAACGCCGGTATCCCGACGTACGCGATCCAGTAGCCCTGCCACGCCCCGATGAGCGCGCCGAGGAGGATGGCTCCGAGGACGGCGACGATCCACGGCTGGTCCCACTTCGCCATCGCGATGGCCGTGAAGCCACCGACGAAGGCCACAACGGAACCGACGGACAGGTCGATGTGCCCGGCGACGATGACCATCACCATGCCGATGGCCAGGATCATGACGTAGGCGTTCTGCTGGACGAGGGCGGCCACGTTGTTGGGCTTGAGGAGGAGGCTGTTCGTCATGATCTGGAACATGATGACGATCAGGACGAGGGCGATCCAGATGCCGTACTCGCGGGCGTTCTTGGAGAGGTATTGGGTGACGGAGTTCATGACGCCGCGCTTTCCTTTTCTTTGGTCATGAGGGCCATGAGCTTTTCCTGGTCAGCCTCGGCCTTGTCGAGGTAACCGGTGATGCGACCCTGGCTCATCGTGTAGATGCGGTCGCAGATGCCCAGGAGTTCGGGGAGTTCGGAGGAGATGACGAGGACGGCCTTGCCCGCGTCGGACAGCGTGTCGATGATCTGGTAGATCTCGTACTTCGCGCCGACGTCGATGCCACGGGTCGGCTCATCGAGGATGAGGACGTCGGGGTCGGTGTAGATCCACTTGGACAGCACCACCTTCTGCTGGTTGCCGCCCGAGAGTTGGCCCGCCAGCACGTCGATGGACGGCGACTTGATGCGCATGTCCTTGCGGTACCCCTCGGAGACCCGGATCTCCTCGTTGCGATCCACCACGCCCCTGGAGGACAACTTGCCCAGTGCGGCGGAGACGATGTTGGTCTTGATCGGCTGGATCAGGTTGAGGCCGTAGCGCTTGCGGTCCTCGCTGACGTAGGCGAGTCCGGCGTCGATGGCCTTGCCGACGCTGGTGGGGGAGATCTCCTTGCCGTGCATGAAGACCCGCCCGGAGATGTTGGCGCCGTAGGAACGGCCGAACACGCTCATGGCGAGTTCGGTGCGCCCCGCGCCCATCAGGCCCGCGAGGCCCACGACCTCGCCCGCCCTCACGGTGATGGAGGCCTTGTCCACGAGCTTGCGCTCACTCTGGAGGGGGTGGTGCACGGTCCAGTCCTCGATGCGGAGGACCTCCTCCCCGATCTCCGATACGTGGTCGGGATACCGGTTGTCCAGCGAGCGGCCGACCATTAGCGAGATGATCTCGTCCTCCGTCACGGGCTTGGCGCCGTGCATCTCGAGGGTCTTGATCGTCTGGCCGTCGCGGAGGACCGTGGTGGTGTCCGAGATCGCGGCGATCTCGTTGAGCTTGTGGGAGATCATGATCATCGTCATGCCCTGCTCGTCGCGGAGCCGGCGCATGAGGGCGAGCAGGTTCGCGGAGTCCTCGTCGTTGAGCGCCGCAGTGGGCTCGTCGAGGATGAGGAGCTTCACGTCCTTGGACAGCGCCTTGGCGATCTCGACGAGCTGCTGCCGGCCGACACCGATGTCGACGATGCGGGTGAGCGGGTCGGAGTCGAGGCCGACCATCTTCAGGAGCTTCGCGGCTTCGGCGTTGGTCGCGTTCCAGTCGATCACGCCGCTCTTGGCCCGCTCGTTGCCCATGAAGATGTTCTCTGCGATCGACAGGTACGGCGAGAGCGCCAACTCCTGGTGGATGATCGCGATGCCCTTGTGCTCCGAGTCGCGGATGTTCCTGAACTCGCAGACCTCGCCGTCGAAGCGGATCTCGCCCTCGTAGGTACCCACCGGGTGGACGCCCGAGAGCACCTTCATGAGCGTGGACTTGCCGGCACCGTTCTCGCCGCAGATCGCGTGGATCTCGCCAGGGTAGACGGTCAGGTTGACGTCGGAAAGCGCCTTCACACCAGGGAACTCCTTGGTGATCGACGTCATTTGGAGAATCGGTGTTCGTTCGGACATACCAGTCCTTTTCGTCCGTAGTGGCGGGAGGGGGCCGGTTTCTCGGCCCCCTCCCGGCGATGGTTACAGCCCGAGCTCGGCGGCCGTGTAGAAGCCCGAGTCCACGAGGTCCTTCTGGATCGTGTCCGGGGTGACGACCTGCGGGTCGAGCAGGTATGACGGCACGACCTTCACGCCGTTGTCGTAGGTCTCGGTGTCGTTGACCGTGACCTCCTCACCCTTCATGATCTGGTCGACCATGGTCGCGACCTGCTGGCCGAGGGTGCGGGTGTCCTTCCACACGGTCATGGCCTGCATGCCGGCGATCATGTTCTTCACGTTCGCGAGGTCGGCGTCCTGGCCGGTGAGCAGCGGCCAGTCCATACCCGGGGTGTAGCCGGCGGCGTCGAGCGACTGCGCGATGCCCAGGGCGAGCGAGTCGTTCGGGGACAGCACGACGTTGACCTTCGCGTCGGTGTAGAACGAGTTGAGCCGGTTGTCCATTTCGGACTGGGCCTTGGCGGATTCCCAGCTCTGGATGCCGATGGTGGTCCACTGGTCGTTGGATGCGGGCGCCTTGCCGGACGGGACCGTAAGCACTCCCGACTCGACGTACGGGAGCAGCAGGTCCCACGCGCCGGAGAAGAAGAACTTGGCGTTGTTGTCGTCCGGGGACCCCGCGAAGGGCTCGAAGTTGAACGGGCCCGCTTCGGTCTCCAGACCGAGCGTGTCGATGATGTACTGGCCCTGGAGCTGGCCGACCTTGTAGTTGTCGAAGGTGGCGTAGTAGTCGACGGCCTCCGTTTGGTTGATGAGGCGGTCGTAGGCGATGATCGAGATGCCCGCGGCCTTGGCGTTCTCGAGCACGGGGCCAAGCGCGGTGCCGTCGATGGACGCGACCACGAGCACCTCGGCGCCCTGGTTGATCATGTTCTGCAGCTGGGTGATCTGCTGGTCCACCTTGTTGTCGGCGAACTGGAGCGACGTCTCGTAGCCCATGTCCCCGAGGAGCTTCTCGAGGTTCGCGCCGTCGTTGTTCCAGCGCTCGAGGGAGCGGGTCGGCATGGCGATGCCGATCAGGCCACCCCCACCGCCGGCCGCCCCGGTCTCGGTGCCGGTTGCGGAGCCGGTTGCGGCACCGCCGCCACGCTCCGCGGAGCATGCGGCTGTGCCGGCCAGCAGTAGTGCGGTACCCGCCAGAACGGCGGCGGCCTTCGTGAATCGTGTCGACATCGGTGTCTTCTCCTTCGTTCGATGTCCCGGAGTGAACAGCCCGGGCAACGATCACGGGGCGGGACTGCCATGTCCTGCGACCGAGGCATCCTTGCGCGGTTTGTTTCACCGAGAAACATATGGGTCCGCCGCTTGTTTGGCAAGGGCCGCGACGTCTCGATTGCGCATCAAACTAGCAGGCGGTGCCCAGCCACTGTGCGGGTTTGGTGATCACCGCGTCGAGGGCGCGCAGCGCCCCGCCGGTTGATGCGGGGGAGGAGTCGGGTGCGGCGCCGGTGATCTCGATGTCGAGGAACCTGGCCGCCAGTACCCGCAGGTCGCGCTCCCGCAGGATCGCCGGGAGCAGCCATGGGACGAGGGGCGCGAGACCGGTCCCCAGCACCACGTGGCTGATGTCGATCAGGTTGATCGCGTCCGAGATGCCGATCCCCAGGGCCCAGCCCGCGCGGTGGACCGCCCGGTGCGCACGCTCGTCGCCCGCCTCGAGACGACGCAGGAGCTCGCCCGGTGGCGAATCGAGCG
>JADGOQ010000109.1 GCA_017882885.1 Actinomycetales bacterium
CGCCGGGCAGGTCGCGGATCTGCCCGTCCCCGAGCAGCGCCACCTGGTGGTCGGTGACGCGTTCGAGCAGGTAGCGGTCGTGGGAGACCACCACGAGTGTGCCCGGCCACGCATCCAGGAGGTCCTCGATGTTCGCGAGGGTGTCGGTGTCCAGGTCGTTGGTGGGCTCGTCAAGCAGCAGCACGTTGGGCTCCCCCACGAGGATGCGCATCAGCTGCAACCGCCGACGCTCCCCGCCGGACAATTCCCCCACCGGTGTCCAGGCCCGGTCGTGCGAGAACCCCAGCCGCTCGGTGAGCTGGCTCGCGGTCATCTCCTTGCCGCCCACCTCCACGCGCTCGCGCACCTGCGCCACGGCCTCCACCACGCGCAGCCGCGAGATCTCGTCCAGCTCGCTCGCGTCCTGGCTCAGTGACGCCACCACCACCGTCTTCCCGCGCTTCAGACGTCCGGACACCGGCGCGAGGCTCCCCTCCAGCAACCGCAGCACCGTGGACTTGCCCGCGCCGTTCACCCCCACGAGCCCAACCCGCTCGCCGGGCGCCAGCCGCCACGTGAGGCCGTCGAGGATCTTCGGCCCCGTGGCGTACGCGAACGACACGTTCTCCAGGTCCAGCACGTCCTTGCCCAGGCGGGCGGTGGCGAGCTTCGTGAGGGAGACCTCGTCCCGCGGGGGCGGCTCGTTCGCGACCAGCGCCTCCGCGGCGTCGATCCGGAATCGTGGCTTCGAGGTGCGCGCCGGCGGCCCCCGCCGCAGCCACGCGAGCTCCTTGCGCAGCACGTTCTCGCGCTTCTGCGCGCCCTGCGTGGCCAGCCGCTCCCGCTCGGCGCGCGCGAGGATCCACGCCGCGTACCCGCCCTCGTAGGTGTCCACGGAGCCGGGCGTGAGGTCGTCCCGCCGACCGCCGATCACCTCCCACATGCGGGTGCACACGGCGTCGAGGAACCAGCGGTCGTGCGTCACCACCAGGAGGGCGCCCTTGCCGGAGGAGTACCGCGAGCTCAGGTGCCCGGCAAGCCACGCCACCGCCTCGACGTCCAAGTGGTTCGTGGGCTCGTCCAGCACCAGGACGTCGTAGGGACTCGTGAGCGCCGCCGCGAGCGCGACACGCCGACGCTGGCCCCCCGACAGCTCACCGATCCGCGTCTCCAGGTCCAGCTCCGGGATCAGGCCGCGGTGGACGTCCCGCACCCGCGCCTTGGTGGCCCACTCGAACTCGGGGCTGTCGCCGTGGATCGCGTGCCGCACGGTGACCGCCGGGTCCAGCTCGTCGCCCTGCGCCACGAACTCCACCCGCACGCCGGTCGTCCAGGTGACCCGGCCGCCGTCGGGACGACGCCGCCGCGCCAGTGCCGCCAGCAACGTCGACTTGCCCGCGCCGTTCCGCCCGACGACGCCCACGCGCGCGCCGTCCTCGAGGCCCAGGGTGAGGCCCCGGAAGAGGGGGCGCGACCCCACGATGATGTCGAGCGCTTCCGCGCCGAGGAGGTGCGCCATCAGGTCTCGTCCACCACGTGCGCCCCGCACACGGGGCCGTGGGCCGCGAGGCAGGAGTCCGCCGTCGTGTGCTCGCGGAAGTAGCGGCCCAGCGAGGTGGCGGTCTCGCCGTCCGGGCAGAGGACGGCGATCGTGGGGCCCGAGCCGGAAAGGATCGCGGGCAGGGCGAGGTGGGCGCAGGCTTCGAAAACCTGGCGGGCGCCGGCGTGGAGGGTGAGGGCGGGGGCGGCGAGGTCGTTGCGGGAGTTCATGACGACGTAGGTGGTGTCGCCCTCGGCGAGCGCGCGCGCGAAACGCTCCTCGACGGCCGGGGGCTCCGGGGGTGGGCCGGGGGTGGCGTCGAAGGCGTCGAAGACTAGCGGGGTGGACAGGCCGACGCGCTGCGTGATGAGGAGCCAGATGTAGGAGCCGCGGGAGAGGAGCGGGGTGAGGGCGTCGCCGCGGCCGAGGCCCATCGCCGTGCCGCCCATCAGGCAGAAGGGGACGTCCGCACCGAGCCGGGCTCCGAGGGAGAGGAGCGTGGCGGGTTCCAGATCCAGGCGCCAGAGGCGGTCCAGCGCGACCAGGGTGCCGGCCGCGTCGGCGGACCCGCCCGCCATTCCGCCCGCCACGGGGATGCGCTTGTGGATCTCGAGGCGGGCGCGTGGTTCGATGCCGGCGTGCGCCGCGAGGAGGTTGGCGGCCCTGATCGCGAGGTTGGACTCGTCCGTGGGCAGGCCCGCGGCACGTCCGGTCATCGTCAACTCCAGGCGGTCCGAGGTGGTGGCGGTGACGTCCTCGAACAGGTCAACGGCCTGGAACACCGTGGCCAGGGGATGGTACCCATCCGACTCGCGCGCACCCACCGCCAGATAGAGGTTCACCTTGCCCGGCGCCCGAACACGCACCGAGTTTGTCATGGTCCTAGAGTGCCATGGGTGGGGGGCGTGCGCCCTTCGGGGGTTTGGGCCGTGCGCCCTTCGGGGGCGTGGGTGGCCGCCGGAACCAGTGCGCGGGCCTCCGCGATGCGGGCGAACTCGGTCACGGTGAGCGTTTCCCCGCGGCGGGAGGGGTCGATGCCGGCGGCGGCGAGGATCTCGCCCGCCAGCGGGGCGCTCCCGGCCCAGGTCGCGAGCGCGGCGCGCAGGGTCTTCCGGCGCTGGGCGAACGCGGCGTCGATCACGCGGAAGACGTCCTCGCGGGCCGCGGTGGTCTCCGGGGGCGGCGTGCGGACAAGGCGGACGAGCGCCGAGTCCACGTTCGGTGCCGGCCAGAACACCGTGCGGGAGATGGTGCCGGCCCGGGTGGTGGTGCCGTACCAGGCGGCCTTCGCGGTGGGCGAGCCGTAGGTGCGGCTGCCGGGGGGTTCGGCCAGCCGGTCCGCAACCTCCGCCTGGACCATTACGAGGACGCTCTCGAGGTCCGGGAGCGCCTCGAGGAGGGTCAGGAGCACCGGCGTGGCAACGTTGTACGGCAGGTTCGCGACCAGTTTCGTGGGGGTGGGGGGCCGGGCGGCGATGCTGCTGGACACAGTTGGTACGCCGGCGATCTCCGTGCGGAGCGAGGGAGGCAGCGGGAGGTCCTCTGACCTGCGGATTTCCAGCGCATCGGCCTCGAGGACCGCGAGCCGTGGCGCCGCCTCGGGGAGGAAGACCCCAACTGTGTCCAGGAGGTTCTGCGCGAGGGTGTGGTCGATCTCGATCGCGGTGACGTGGGCGCCCGCCTCCAGGAGCGCGAGCGTCAGGGAGCCGAGACCGGGGCCGACTTCGAGGACGTAATCGCCGGGCTGGACCCCCGCGATGCGGACGATGCGGCGCACCGTGCCCGCGTCGTGGACGAAGTTCTGGCCCAGCGTCTTGGTGGGACGCACGCCGAGGGCGCTCGCGAGGCGGCGGACGTCAGCAGGACCGAGGAGGGGCACGAGCCCAAGCCTAGGGTGCGGGTCGGCCCGCCCGCTCCTTGGGGCAAACGGAGGCTCCGTTCGATTTGGGAGGCCTGGTTTCAGGCCTCCCTGATCGAACGGAGCCTCCGTTTTCAGGAAGGTGTCCCGGAGAGGTGCCGTGGTATCAGAGGAGGCCGAGCTTCGCGGCGCACGCGGGCCACTGGCCCCACCCGGTGCGGGACTGCAGGATCTGGGCGCGCATGGTCTGCTCCGCCGCGGTGGCCTGCGAGGGAAGGCCGGAGCCGCCCACCGCGTTCCACGTGCCGATCGAGAACTGGTACAGGCCGTAGTAGGTGCCCGAGGCGCTCACCGCGGCCGGGTTGCCACCGGACTCACACTGGGCGAGGGAGGCCCACACGCCGGCGGGGGCGGAGCCCAGGGAGGCGGACGCCGTTGCCACGGGGCGGGCCTTGGTACCGGATTCCACGATCTTGCTGACGGGAGCCACGGCCACGGTGTTCGAGAGCTCGGTTGCCTGGGTCTCGACGCCATCCACGGTCACGGTGGCGAACACGACGGTCCGCTCACCCTGCTGACCGGCCTGGACCACGCGGGTCTGGCCCTTGTAGAGGTCGGCGGTCTCGCGGGTCTCGGTCTCGAAGGCGACGCCCTGCACCTCGGTGCGCTCGCCGTTGACGATCCGGGTCACCTTCACGGTGACCGCGCCGTTCTGGCCGGCGGTGATGACCACCTCATCGGTGTCGGAGACGGTCACACCGAATACGGTGAGCGCCTCCCCGAGGGTGGTGGCGTCCGCGAAGTGCTGGGTGTTCTCGGTGCCATCCACGAGGACGGTCACGTCCGCGCCGATGGCCAGTGGGATGCTGAGGGGGTCGCGGCCCGCGGAGAGGCTACGCGAGGAGGCGAGGAGCGAGCCGTTGCGGCCGGAGGCCTGCAGGTCGGCGAGCACGTCGGCGGCCGAGTCCAGGGTGGTCCAGATGGTGGTGGCCTGGCCGTCGATCATGACCTCGACCGGATCGGCGATGCGGACCACCACAACGCTGCCCTCGGTGAGCGCCGCGCCGGCGCCGGGCGCGAGCTCGTCATGCTCGCCGA
>JADGOQ010000110.1 GCA_017882885.1 Actinomycetales bacterium
CATCGCCGGACCGTCGGGCACCGGCAAGACCCACTTCGTGGAAGCCCTGGCCCACAAGGCCATCGACCACGACCTGAAGGTCGCCTGGTTCACCCTGGAGTCCCTCACCAGCCAGATCACCCGCGCCAACGCGGACGGCACCGTCGCCCGCACCGTCGCCCGGATCACCCGCGCCGACCTGGTCGTGGTTGATGACGTCGGGATGCTTCCTGCCGGGCAGGCCGCCGCCGAAGCGTTCTACCGGGTCGTCGAAGCCGCCTACGAGCGACGCTCGGTGGCGGTCACCAGCAACATCCACCCCTCCGGGTTCGACGCCATCATGCCCAAGACCCTGGCCACCGCCGCCGTCGACCGGCTCCTCCACCACGCCCACGTCATCATCACCGAGGGCAACTCGCTCCGACTGTCCGACGCCGTCGCCGGAAGGGGTGTGATGCCCCTGACCTGACAACCAACGGCAGGGAGATCAGCTGGCCACCAACAGGGACATCACGTGACCACCCACAAGGACATCACGTGACCGCCCACAGGGAAGTCCCACTGGCCATTGACAGCACGTTCCACGGTCCGGGCTTGTCTCGTGGCGGCCGGGTTGGGTCGGAGCTGCGAGGCTAACCGGTGGCGGGGGTAGGCCCGCACCGTGTCACTCGCCCAGGCTGAGAAGTGCCGTCGTGACACGGGGCCGCCAGTCAACTTCCCCGTTGGCTGACGTGACTCACAAACGAACGATTCCGCTACACCATCGGCGCGGCGCAGCGCGCCGTCCAGTTCCTCGACTGTGAATCACAGTGGTAGGTGGCGTGGTTGTGGCAGTGGTTGGTGGCCGATGAGGAGTGCTTCGCGGGCGGCGTCGGCTGTAGAGCTGGGGGTGACGGGCGAGGCGTTTTTCGATGCCGGAGCCTGCGCCGGTGATGATGACGATGACGGTCATGGTGGTGGATCGCGCAATGCCTGTGGTGGGCCCCGCCCTGATCGTGGCGAAGATGCCCAGGTCGGCGAGGTTGGCCCCGCCCCGCAGCGGGTCCGAGGCGAGCACGTAGTAGTACCAGGGGCTCAAGCGTGCCCAGGTGTCCAGGCCGGCGATCGGCAGCATCGTGGTGGTCAGGTAGGCCACCACCGCGATCCCGTCGGCCACCGAGGAGCCGAGTCCGGGGCGTCCGCTCGCGGCGGCGACAGAGGGCGATCGCCGCGAAAGCCAGCCCCAGGGCCAGCAGGTGCACGGTCCCGCCGGTCAGTCCCGCGAGGGTCAGGTCGGTGGCGTCAGCGGCGATGAAGATCGCCATCACCACCCAGTTGACGGCCACGACGGCGACCAGGGCGAGCATCACACCGGTGGCCTTGGTCCACAGCATGCGGCTCCGGGACATGCCCTCGCCGGTGAGGAACGGGACAACGAGGCAGCGAGTGCCCACATCGCAGCGGCTGACGCCGTGAGCAGTGCGCTCAACGAACGACCGTCCATGGAACACTCATGGCGGTCGTGTCGCGAATCGGCGTGTTGTGTTCCGTGGCCCGTGTCCGAGAGCTATGTACTGTCATGTGCCTTTGCGATACAGTCTCGGCGTGGCATCCGTCGGTTATGCGAGGGTCTCGACTCGGGATCAGAATCTTGATGCGCAAACGGATGCGCTCGAGGGGGCTGGCTGCGAGAAGGTGTTCGTGGAGCACGCCTCCGGGGTCCTCGCGAAACGTCCCGCACTGAATGACGCGCTTGACTATCTGCGGGAGGGTGACACGCTCGTGGTGACGAAACTTGATCGGCTCGGCCGGTCGGTGCGGAACTTGAAGGAAGTCGTCGACGGACTCCAACGGCGCGGCGTCGGTCTGAAGGCACTGTCGCAGGGCATCGACACCACGACCCCTGGGGGGCGGTTGTTCTTCCACATGCTCGCCGCGATCGCCGAGTTCGAACACGACCTCATCGTCGAACGCACCCAGGACGGCCTCACCGCGGCGAGGGCTCGCGGCCGCACGGGTGGGGGCCGGTTCAAGATGACGCCGACGAAGGCACGGCAGGCCAGGGCAATGTATGACGAGAAGACCCACACGGTGCAGCAGATCGCTGAGACATTCGGTGTCTCCCGCGGCACGATCTACCGTCACCTTGGTGAAGACGTCCGGCCCGCGTAGGCGGTGAGTCACGATGGCGCAGCGGAGTGTCGAGGACAAGCTCGCACTACTACGCCAGCACGACGACGGGGTCCCCTGGACGCGCATCGCCGCGGAATCAGGTGTGCCGCTGCGGACACTGACACGCTGGTCCGGCAAGTACCGCGCTGACCCGACATCCCATGGCCTGCAACGGCCCGCACGAATCGACCACGGGACGAGGCGAATCCCGGTCGAGCTCATCGAGGCAATCGAAGCGTTGGCGCTTCGCCGGCCGGAACCCACGGCCGCGTTCATCCACCGCCGCGTCAGCGACCTCGCCCGTGATCGCGGACTCACCGCGCCGAGCTATTCCAGCGTCCGGGCGATCATCGGGGCGATCGATCCGGGCCTGCGCACGCTCGCGCAGCAGGGTGATGCCGTGTACCGGGACCGGTTCGAGTTGGTGTTCCGGCGGACAGCTGCGCGCCCGAACGAGCAGTGGCAGGCCGACCACACCCTCCTCGACATCGCGATCCTCGACAAGAACAGCACCCCGACACGGCCCTGGCTGACCGGGGTACTGGACGACTACTCCCGCGCCGCCGCCGGCTACACCCTCTTCATCGGCGCACCCACCGCCGAACAAACAGCGCTTGCCCTGCACCAGGCCGTCAACCGCAAATCGAATCCCGCCTGGCCCGTCTGCGGCCTGCCCGACGTGCTCTACAGCGACCACGGCTCCGACTTCACCTCCACCCGGCTCGAACGCGTCTGCCTGGACACGCACATCCAGCTCATCCACTCCCGGATCGGCGTCCCGCAAGGCCGAGGGAAGATCGAACGGTTCTACGGCACCATCACCACCGAACTCCTCCCACACCTGCCCGGGTACATCCCACATGGAACGAACGGGACCCCCCTCACCCCTCCAACGCTGACCCTCGAGCAGCTCGACGGCATCCTCGAGCGATTCATCGTCACCGAGTACAACGGCCGCCCGCACTCAGAGACGCGGGAGATACCGGTGGAACGATGGGGCGCCTCCGGGTTCATCCCCCGCAGCCCGGCACACCCCGAGGACCTTGACCTGCTCCTACTCACCGCGGCCGCTACCCGGAAAGTGCAGCGCGACGGCATCCAGTTCGCGTCCACCCGATACGTTTCCCCGGTCCTCGCCGCCTACGTCGGCGAACACGTCACCGTCCGCTACGACCCGCGCGACGTCGGAGAAATCCGCGTCTACCTCGCTGACACCTTCCTCTGCCGCGCCATCGCCCCCGAACTCGCCGCCGACTCCATCTCACTCCACGAACTGCAGGCCGCCCGAACGCAACGGCGACGCGACCTCAAACAACAGCTCCGGCAACGCCGCAGCCTCGCCGACGCACTCCCCGACGACACGCGCTATCTGCCGCCCGAACCCGCCGACGTGGTGCCGGCGACCACCGAAGAAGCCCCGCCCCGACACGGATTGCGTCTCTATGCCACCGATTGACCCCGAGCACACCCTCCTCAGCAAAGGAGACGACGGTCGCCGCTTCCTCACCGGCGACTTCGGTGAGGTCAACACCAGCGCCCCGCCACGGCCGAAGCTGCCCCCCTTCCAGACCACCCGTGAGCATCGCCGGTTCGCCGAATTCGCCGACACCGTCCGCGCCCACCGTTACATCGGGCTCTGCTGGGGACCACCCGGCGTCGGCAAGACCCTCTCCGCCCGGCACTACACCGGAGCCGACGACTGGGAACAATGGCAGTCCGTCTTCGACGACGACCTCGGCCCGGTACCCGAACGTGTGCTCAAGGCTCGCACCGCGTTCTTCACCCCCACCGTCGCTGCGACCATCCGCGAAATCGACCGCGGGCTCCCGCGCGCCTGCCAGCAAATCTCCTTCGCCCTCGACTACGCAGAGCACGGCCTCGTCGATCCCTACATTCACACCCAGTCCCGCTCCAGCGGCCGCACCGAACTACTCATCATCGACGAAGCCGACCGCCTCAAGGCCACCGGCCTCGAGCAAGTCCGCGACTACTTCGACCGCCACCACATGGGCGTCATCCTCATCGGCATGCCCGGCATCGAGAAACGTCTCGCCCGCTACCCCCAGCTCTACAGCCGCATCGGCTTCGCCCACGAATACCGGCCACTCACCCCGGACGAACTCACCGCCGTCCTCACACGACGCCTCCCGGCAGCCGGCGGCGAAACGGACGACGGAATCGCACACACCACCGCCATCGCGACCATCGTCCGCATCACCGGCGGGAACTTCCGCCTCGTCGACCGACTCCTCACCCAGATCGAACGCATCCAGGCCCTCAACAAGCTCGACACCCTCACACCCGAAGTCGTCGACGCCGCCCGCGAAGCACTCCTCATCGGCCACTAACCACTGCCACAACCACGCCACTTACCACTGTGATTCACAGGTTCCTCGACGTGGTGCGGCATTCAGTCGGCGACATTCGTAACGGAACTCAGTACCGGAATCTATGACTCGATACTTCCCCGTCTCGTTCAGTTTCGGTACAGTCAGGCCGCATGGGTCACCTCCTCGGCTATGCGCGCGTGTCCACCACCGACCAGGACGCCGCGCTGCAGGTCGACGCGTTGAACGCGGCGGGGTGCTACCGGGTGTTCGTCGACACGATCTCCGGTTCCCTGGAGCACCGTCCCGAGTTGGAGAAGTTGCTGGACCAGATCCGCCCGGGCGACACCCTGGTGGTGTGGCGACTGGACCGTCTGGGCCGCTCGATCCGCCACCTCATCGACCAGCTGCAGGTCCTCTCCGCCCGCGGGGTGGGGTTCCGGTCGCTGCAGGAGACGATCGACACCACATCCCCCGGTGGACGGCTGGTGTTCCATGTCTTCGCCGCGCTGGCTGAGTTCGAACGCGACCTCATCCGCGAACGCACGAACGCCGGCCTGGCGGCCGCCCGGGCACGGGGACGCACCGGCGGACGACCCTCGTCCTTGTCGCCCGACCAGGTCAAGGCGGCGCGGCGGATGTATGAGCAGCAAGAGATGACCGTCGCCCAGATCGGTCAGGTCCTCGGCGTCAGTCGCACCACCATCTACCGGGCGCTGAACCGTCAGCCGGTCCCAGCGGTGCCGCGCCGCCCACGAACGGCCGTGTAGGAACCGGGCCTCCGGGGACACGGGCCTGGTTGCCGGGACGCGCTCTGCCGCCCAGCACCGCACCCACTGACCCGAGACCCGGCGAACCCAATCCGACCCAACCGGGCCCGCTCAGCCTCGTGCACAGGACTTCGGAAACTTGTGCACACGACTTCGGAAACTGACACCAAGGCCAACCGCCCTGAGCTTCGCAACGCGATGCGAGCCCTGTGGGAGGGCGACCGGCTCGTCGTCGCCAAACTCGACCGCCTCGCCCGCTCCCTGAAAGACCTGCTCGACCTGGACGCCGAGATCCGCGCCAAAGGCGCCTCCCTCGTGCTGCTCGACTCCAACGTCGACACCGCCACCTCATCCGGGCGGTTGTTCATCTCCATCATGGGAGCCGCCGCCGAATTCGAAGCCTCCCTCGTCTCCGAACACCTCGGACAGCCCCGCTCGATCGTGCAGGGACGCGCGCGGGTCTGGAACACGGTCCAGCGCGCGCCTGATCGCGACACCCGCCCAGCGAAGCTCGGCAGTGGACAGGTTCCCGAGAGGGACCTTCACCTCTTCTCGTTTATCCAACGAGCCATTTATCGCAAGGGATGGGAGGACGGTGGTGGTTGACCAGTGCAGCGGCGCTGAGATCACCCATTCGTAGGTTGGCGCCAAGCGGAGCGTGAGCTGTGGGCCGTCCTGCAGCAGACTCTCAAAGATCTGGTTCGCGTCCGTGGTGAGGGCTGCGACCCAGTCCTCCATGAAGGGTGTAATCGCGACAGGGTCGCCCGTGGCATCCATCTGGCTGGCCATGGCGGCTGCGAAACGTCGTGCGGTCAGCTGGTCGACGTCCGTTCCGTCGGTCTCGTCATGGAGCACCCACGGGATCGACTGGGCTTCCGCCACCCGCACAATGGGCACCGGGAGACCATCGCCGAGGATGGGACGTAGGAGATCTCCGCTCTGCAAATTGAGATCATCGGGCGCGAACCCTACTGACTCGTAGTCCCAGAGCCAGCCCGCGGCGGGCTCCATGACCCAGTTGAGCGGCCCGTTGCCCACGAGCCAATCGGCTGGTTCTCCTCCCACGGCATCCAGTGCAGCTTCCACAAGCGCGGCAGTCCCAGCATCCGCCGGGGGTGCGGACGTGGGTGCGGCAGCGTCGGGACCGGGGACTGCCACCACAAACTCGGATATTGCGTCCCAGATGGCTTCGATCACCTTCGCAGTACTCTCGTGGATGGGAGCGCCCGCGAGAGCTTCTTCGAGGTCAATGGTTTGCCGGGCCACGGCCATGATGACCTCCTCCGCGGTCGGCTCACAGTCCCGGGCTTCAAGAAGGACGTCCAGCAAGGCGGACGTGGCGCGCTCGATTCGTTCGTATCGTTTGATCGCTGCCGTGGTCACAGGGTTTACCGCAGGGTCGGGGTCAGCGCAGATCCACACATCCCATCGCGGCTCGGTGATACCGACAGGCACGAGTGCCAAGTACCGCGAATTGACCAACTCCTCGACCATGCCCTCCGGGACGGCGACACCATCCTCCGGAGGCTGGTAGTAACGTCCGCCCCTGGTAAACCACTCCCCTATAGCAGTAGAGCGGCCGGGCTTAACGTCATAACGACTGTATCCGTACTTCTCGTGCCACCCTTCGGCATACGCCCGGTTCATGAGCTCTACCGTGATCCATTGATCAGCAGTCGTACCGACGGGGGCCTCAACGATGAGATGGGTGCGAGGCAAAGCCCGCCCGTGGAACGCCTCGCGCACCGCCTTAAGAATCCAGGACTTACCCGCGCCGTTGCGACCATAGAGCGCGGTGACACCGGGACCGAACTCAACCGCAACATCGCGGAGCGGCCCAGCGCAGGTTCGTAGCCCAACCACTCGGGCACGCACCGATGGGGATTCGTCAACCATGCAGCCATCCTGTCACTCAGCCCTCCCCCAACCGGGAGACCGCAAGGTACTCGCCATCATCCATCGAATGATCGCTCCCACGATGGGGCCCGGCGGATAGTGAACGTGACAAGTGCCAGTAACGCCAGCATTACCAGCGTTTCCGGCACCGCTGGAAACGCTGGCTCACTCACCCACGAGGGCGCGGCGGATGGTGGTCTTGCTGACGTCGAGCTGGCGGGCGATGTGGGCGTAGGTGTGGCCCTGGCCCCGCAACTCCCGCGCGGTCTCCAACAGGTCGGGGGTGATGACCGTGGGCCGGCCGCCGGCCCGCCCCTCCGCGCGGGCTTCCTCCAACCCAGCACGGGTGGCCTCGGTGTGCGCGGTGGACTCCAGCACGGTGAACAGCGCCGCCAAGTCGACCACGACCTTGCCCGCCGCCCCGGTGGTGTCGAGCAAGGGCTCGGCCAGGGACCGCAGGTGCACACCCTCCCGTCCGAACATGGTGATGATCCCGGCGAGTTGCGCCGCGGACCGGGCCAGGCGGGCCACCCCCACCACCACGACGACGTCGCCCTCCCGCACGTAGTCCAGCAGGTGTACCCACTCCGGGCGGTCCTTCCGCCCGGCGCTCTCCCCCACGTCCGCGAACACCCGCACCGCGCCGGCCTCTCGCAACACCGCCACCTGCGACCCGATGTCACCGTCGGGGCGACTGGTACGCGCATACCCGATCACCGCCATCCGCGTCACCCCCCTCCCCCACTGGGACTTGCCGATCATGTGCTGTCTCTTGGAGGATACGGGTTTTGGTGCGCGTTTTCGGTCCAACTGGCCGGCCACTTGTCAAGGCGGCGCGAAGCGCCTCGTATTGGGTTTGGAATCGAACGTTTGTGGACATTCACGGGCGGTTAGGGTAGCGCCGCAGCCACACCTGCGGCGACATGGTCGACCGTCGACGCCAGGTCGACGCCGCGGCGTGCGAGGACGCCCTCAGCCCGTCATGGGCGACGAGGCACTCGCCGACGTCGTGTGGGTGCTCGGGGCATCGAGCCGTGGCTTGCCCTCGTGGAGGGCCAGGGCTGGGAACCGTGGCGGCGCCTCGGCGACGCCGGGGTGAAGCCCACCGCCGACGGGCGGTAGATCTGGGCGGCCACGGGGTTGGCGGCCACGCCGCCGACTGTCCCGGTCGCTTCCCGCTCGCGGCTGTATACCCCCGGGGGTAACTTTGTCGAGAGCGCACGGACCCGACCATGAGTAGGCGTGGCGGCGGTCCTGCCACACGACGAAGTGAGGAGAGAGCAATGTCGTCATTCAAGGTCAAGGTCGCCATTGTCACAGGTGGGGGATCGGGCCTTGGCGAGGCGATCTCCAAAGAGCTCGCCTCCAAGGGCGCCAACGTGGTGATCACGGACATCGACCTCGCGGCCGCCGAGCGGGTGGCCGGCGAGATCAACCGGGCGGGCGACTTCGGCGGTCAGCCCGGGCCGCACCTGGAGGGCCACGCCGTCGCGATCCAGCAGGACACCGCCACGCCGGAGGATTCGAAGAAGGTGGTGGACTTCGCCGTCGAGACGTTCGGGGCGCTGCACCTCGCCGTCAACAACGCCGGCATCGGCGGCCCCGCCGCGCCCGCCGGGGAGACGGACCTCGACGCGTGGCGCAGGGTCATCGACATCAATCTCAACGGGGTGCTCTACGGGATGCGGTACCAGATCCCCGCCATGCTCGAGGCCGGCGCGGAGAAGTGCGCGATCGTGAACATGGCGTCCATCCACGGCAGCGTGGCAGCCATCGGGAACGGCGCGTACACGGCTGCCAAACAACCTCACCCCCGAGATTCTGGAGATACTCAAGGGCAGGAACCCCCTCGGCCGCCTTGGCCAGCCCGAGGAGGTGGCCCACCTGGTGTGCTTCCTCCTCTCGGAGGACGCCTCGTTCATGACAGGCGGCTACTACCTGGTGGATGGCGGCTACACCACCGTCTGACCCGGATCCACTGCGGAGCGCCGCCGGCCAGGCGCACGAGAGCATCGGCGGCCCCGCGCGTTTCGAGCGGTTGGCGACCTCGACCCCGTTCCCCTAACGGATCGAGGTCGCCAAGTGACCGATTGGCGGCCCATCGGAGCCGGCAAAGGCGCAGTTGGCGCCCTCGATGGCGGCGGACACGCACACCGGAGTCGCCAACTGCCCGTAACCCGCAGGAGTTGCGCCGCTCGGGGACGGAACGAGGTCACCGATGGACGCCTTCGTCCACTACGACGGCCCCAGAACGCCGTTCACCCAGTCCCTGACCCTGTTCTGGCCCGCCGACCATCAATGGCGTGTGGCCACCGCGATCGACTTCCACTCCACCCTCGTGGGCGGTACGACGGCAGTGGTTGACGTCCCGCCGGGGCGACGCGTTGGTGCCACCCTACAAAGGCGCAGGCAGAGTCCTGCCCAATACCTACATGCGCCAACGTCAACTCGACCGCGGTCATCGACACGTCGGGAGCGCATCGCGCTCCAGAGCGGAAGCTGAGCGTCCCCGCCATGAAGTGGTTGCTCCTCGCCCCCGTCCTCGTCCTCGTCCTCGCAGCCATCTTGGCGGGGTGCGGGGGCGGGGAGCAACCGCCCGGCGGAACGTCGACCGGGGAGACGTCAACCCCCACGTCCTCCGCGACGGCGACGGCGCCCCCACCAGCCCGAACCCGGCGCCGCGCGCCCTCACGCCTGCCGACGACGGCCGGACCTACACGATGACCGTGGGCCAGGTCGCCAGACTGGTCGTCAGCGACCCGGAGGCGCCCGACCCCGAGGTCGACGGGACCTCCGTCCTCGTGATTCCCGTCGTGAACATCACGGCGAGCGGTCAGCGCGAGTGGGAGCTGCGTGCGATCGGCCCGGGCACCACGACGATCCGTGGGCAGGGAACCCAGCCGTACGTGATCACGCTGGAGGTCGTGGATCCCTGACGCGCGAACTGTTAGTCGTCCTGGTCGTCCTCGTCCTCGTCCTCGTCCTCGTCCTCGTCCTCGACGAGCTCGCCCTCCCAGGCCTCCCTGCCCTCGTGG
>JADGOQ010000111.1 GCA_017882885.1 Actinomycetales bacterium
ACTCGAGCCGGCCTCGAGTACCAACCACCCGGAGGACGTCAATTTGAGAATTGCTGATAGCCGGAACGTCCCACCGTCGCTTTCGCCCATGACGTCACCACTGGGTCCGATCTCCTTGTAGGGCAACTGCGTTGCCGTTAGGTCGATAGTGTGAACATCAAAGGTCGAATCGTAGGTGGCCGATTCGATGTTGTCGACAGTGACAAGTCCCCCGACTTGGGTTTCACCGTCATTCAGCATTTGGGTTATCTCCTCGGTGACTGCAGCACAGAACAAGCAGTCGTCCGAAGATATCTCCTCCCAACGTCCGAGATCTCTCGACAAATACGCATAGCCGTATAGCTCGAAGAAGTAGCGAAGTGCCGCCTCTGCGCCCGCCGCGTCGTTGTTGGCCATCTCGGGCGGCATGACGGGGAGTGGGACGGCGGTGACGAGTTCTGTCGGGGTGGTCTCAACCGCTGTCGGCGTGGGACTCCCGGCGGTCAGGCTCCCGCTCCCGGTGGGCTCGGGGTCGCCGGGGCCGCAGCCCGCCAGCAGGCCAACTCCCAGTGCCAACGCCACGACCGTGGCGGACCTCCGCGTCCAAAGCCTGCTCCCCATGGTTCAAAACTAGAGCACAGCTCCCGACCCGGGCCGCGAGCCCGCCCACACTGTGGATAACCGCCTCAGCGAAGAGCGTCAGCCTCCAGGACCGCCGCCTCGCGCTGCCGGACCGCGTCCTCGCGCACGATCCGCCACCACAGGAACAGGGCAAACCCACCGAAGATCCACCACTCGCCGGCGTACGCCAGGTTCTGGAGGTTCATCCCCTCGGTGCGCCCGTAACTCGGCGGGGGCGCCACGGCCAGCGCCGTGGCGGGCTGAGACTCGGCCAGGACGATGAACCCGGTGAATGTCGGCCCGCCCCAGAGGTTGGCCAGCTCGCCCGTGGAGATCGCCCCCACCATTCCGTCCGGGAAGTCGGCGGCGATCGCCTTCTCGCTGGCGGTCAGGTATCCGGTGACGGTCACCGCGCCCGCGGGCACGGCCAGCAACTCGACGACGGCGGGCGACGCGCCGGCCACCACCCCACCGGTGGTGGCGACATCGTCGGGCGCCACCCACCCCCGCAGCACGGGGATCATGGCGCCGGCGTCGGGACCCGAGGCGATCCACAGGGCGGTGACGACGAGGTCGGCCGCGACGCCGTCGACCACGCGGTCCGGGACTATCACCTGCTCGCGGAACTCGCCGGCCACGTTCACCTTCCGAAGTTGCTGGTCGGTGCGGAAGTCCTGGCCCACGGTGAGGACCTCCCCGAGGGGGACGGGATCGGCGGTCAGCCGCTCGGCCTCGGTCTGGCGCGCGGCCTCCGCCCCACGCAGCGCGGCGCGGTCGAGCTGCCACGCACCAAGCTGCACGCACGCGTACGCGACCAGCGACAACACAGCCAACAACGCGATCATCCCGGGCTTCGACGCCGACCGCACCCACTCGCGTCTCGTCACCCCGGTCATGGGCCGATTCTAGTTGCGGAACCCACAGGTCCGGGCTTCCCGCCTCGGCTAGTGTCGGGTGCCAACGCACACTTCAACTAGGAGCACACATGAGCGTGGCAAAGTCTTGGCCGAGCGGCCAAGGTCGACCCATCACTGACGATGACGCCAAGCAGATCGATGCCTGGTGGCGCGCGGCGAACTACCTCTCCGTCGGTCAGATCTACCTGCTCGACAACCCGCTGTTGCGCGAGCCCCTGACGCGTGACCACGTCAAGCCCCGCCTGCTCGGCCACTGGGGCACCACCCCCGGCCTGAACTTCCTCTACGCCCACATGAACCGGGCCATCAAGCAGCGCGGCGTCAGCGCCATCTACATCACGGGACCCGGCCACGGTGGCCCCGGCCTGGTCGCCAACACGTACCTGGAGCACACCTACACGGAGGTGTACCCGAACATCACCGAGGACGCCGAGGGCGTCAAGAAGCTCTTCAAGCAGTTCTCCTTCCCCGGCGGCATCCCCTCGCACGTGGCCCCGGAGACCCCCGGCTCGATCCACGAGGGTGGCGAACTCGGCTACGCGCTCTCCCACGCGTACGGCGCCGTCTTCGACAACCCCAACCTCCTCGCGTTCACCGTGGTGGGCGACGGCGAGGCCGAGACCGGCCCGCTGGCCACGTCCTGGCACTCGAACAAGTTCACCAACACCGAGCAGGACGGCGTGGTGCTGCCGGTCCTCCACCTCAACGGGTACAAGATCGCCAACCCGACCGTGCTCGCCCGAATCCCCGAAGAGGAACTCGCGGAGCTCATGCGCGGCTACGGCCACAAGCCGTTCTTCTTCACCGGCGGATTCGAGGGCGAGGACACCATCGAGTGCCACAAGCGGTTCGCCGCGGTGCTCGACGCAGCGCTCGACGAGATCGCCGAGATCAAGTCCCGGCCCGAGGGCAAGGACCAGGAGCGTCCCCAGTGGCCGATGATCGTGTTCCGCACCCCCAAGGGGTGGACGGGACCCAAGGTCATCGACGGCAAGCGCACCGAGGACTCGTGGCGCTCCCACCAGGTCCCGCTCGCCAGCGCCCGCGACACCGATGAGCACCTCAAGAACCTCGAGGACTGGCTGCAGAGCTACCGGCCCGACGAGCTCTTCGACGAGGAGGGAGCCCTGCTTCCCGAGATCGCCGAACTGGCACCCGAGGGCACCCTGCGGATGAGCGCCAACCCCGTGGCGAACGGCGGGCAGGTCCTCAAGGACCTCATCCTCCCGGACTTCCGCGACTACGCGATCGACGTCACCACGCCGGGCGCCACGATCTCGGAACCCACCCGCAGGCTGGGCACCTGGTTCCGTGACGTCATCGTCAACAACCCGGAGAACTTCCGCATCTTCGGACCGGACGAAACGGCCTCGAACCGCCTGCAGGACGTCTACGAGGTCACGAACAAGCAGTGGAACGCCGACTTCCTGCCGACCGACGACGACGACCACCTCGACCCAGCCGGCCGCGTCATGGAGATGCTCTCCGAGCACCAGTGCGAGGGCTGGCTCGAGGGCTACCTCCTCACCGGACGCCACGGCATGATGAGTTCCTACGAGGCGTTCATCCACCTGGTGGACTCGATGTTCAACCAACACGCGAAGTGGCTCAAGGTCACCAACCACATCGGGTGGCGGCGGCCCATCGCCTCGCTGAACTACCTGCTCTCGAGCCACGTGTGGCGCCAGGACCACAACGGCTTCTCGCACCAGGACCCCGGCTTCATCGACCACGTGGTCAACAAGAAGTCCGAGATCATCCGGGTGTACCTGCCACCGGACACCAACACCCTGCTGTCCACGTGGGACCACTGCATGCGCTCGCGCCAATACGTGAACGTGGTCGTGGCCGGCAAGCAGCCCAACCCCAACTGGCTGTCCATGGAAGAGGCGATCAAGCACTGCACCCGTGGGCTGGGCATCTGGAAGTGGGCGGGCACCGAGGTCGACGGTCAGGACCCCGACGTCGTGCTCGGCTGCGCCGGTGACATCCCGACCGTGGAGGCCCTGGCCGCCGCCAAGATCCTCCGCGAGGCCGTGCCGGACCTCAAGGTGCGCGTGATCAACGTGGTTGACCTCATGCGGCTGCAGGACGAGAAGGAGCACCCGCACGGGTTGTCGAACAAGGAGTTCGACACCTACTTCACCGCGGACAAGCCCATCATCTTCGCGTACCACGGCTACCCGTGGTTGATCCACCGCCTCACCTACCGCCGTGTCGGGCACGCGAACATCCACGTCCGCGGCTTCAAGGAGGAGGGGACCACCACCACGCCGTTCGACATGCTCATGCGGAATGACCTCGACCGTTACCACCTGGTGATGGACGTGATCGACCGGGTCCCGTCGCTCGGTTCCAAGTATGCGAACCTGCGCCAGTACATGGCGGACAAGCGCATCCTCGCGCAGGCCTACGCCTACGACCACGGCGAGGACATCCCCGAGGTCCAGAACTGGGTCTGGGCCGAGGAAGCCGCGACCGCCGAGGTCACGGCGACGCTGTTCACCGGTGGGGACAACGAGTAGGTACCGATCAGATTAGGCTGGGGAGGGGACGGGAATGTCCCCTCCCCAGTTCGTGTACGAGAAGGAAGTGCATCGTGGCACAGTCCATCTTCGTGGCCTCCATGGAGGGCCACACCGGCAAGTCGACGGTCGCGCTCGGGCTGGTGAACCTCCTGATCGGCAACGTCACCAAGGTGGGGGTGTTTCGGCCCGTGGTACGTTCCACACTCGAACGCGACCGCGTGCTGGACCTCCTGATCTCGCGCCTTCCACACCTCGAGTACGAGGACTGCGTGGGCGTCACCTACGACGAGATCCACTCGGACCCCGAGGGTTCGCTCTCCCGCATCATCGAGCGCTACCGCGCGCTCGAGCAACGGGTGGACACGGTGGTGGTGGTCGGCTCCGACTACACGGACATCGCGGGCCCGGCGGAGCTGGAATACAACTCCCGCATCGCAGCCAACCTGCGCTCGTCCATACTCCTGGTGGTTCGCGCCATCGACCGCTCCCCCGAGGAGGTGAAGCAGGCCGCCCAGTTGGCGATCGACGAGATCGAATCCAACCACGCGAAGGTCATCGGGATCGTGGTCAACCGGATCACCGTTCCGGACACCCAACCATTTGCCGACGCCATCGCGGGCATGGGCGTCCCGGTATGGACGCTCCCCGACATCCCCATCCTCTCCTCCGCGAGCGTTGCCGAACTGATGAAGCAACTCGGCGGGAAACTGGCCTTCGGCGACGAGGACCTGCTCTCGCGCGAGGCGGAGCACCTGCTGATCGCGGGCATGAACACCGAGCACGTCCTGGAACGCCTCCGGGAGGGCCAGGTGGTGATCACGCCATCGGACCGCACCGAGATCCTCATCGCGCTCATGGCGGCCCATGCGGCAGAGAACTTCCCCTCCCTGTCCGGGATCATCCTGAACGGCGGCTATGCGGTCCCCGACTCCGTGGCACGCCTCATCCGTGGCTTCGGGCAGAAGATCCCGGTGATCGAGACCCGCCACGACAGCTACGTCACCGCCCGGATCAGCTCCACGACGCGCGGTTCCATGACTCCCACCACCCAGCGGAAGATCGACCTGGCCCTCTCGACGTTCGAGGAGCACATCAGCGGCGAATCCATGCTCACGCAACTGGACTTCACCCGCTCCTCAGTGGTGACGCCGCTCATGTTCGAAGCCGAGTTGCTGGACCGTGCCCGCGCGAACCGCAAGCACATCGTGCTGCCCGAGGGCGACGACGACCGCATCCTCCGAGCCGCCTCCACGCTGCTCGCCCGCCAAGTGGCGCAGCTGACCATCCTCGGCAACGAGCCGGCCATCCGGGCGCGGGCCAAGGAGCTCGGCCTCGACATCGACGACGCCCGGGTGCTCTCGCCGGACGACCCGGAACTCATCGAGCGCTTCGCGGAGGAGTACACCCGCCTGCGGGCGCACAAGGGCATGCGGATCGAGCGGGCGCGCGAGATCGTGCGGGACGTCTCCTACTTCGGCACGATGATGGTGCACCTCGGCCTCGCCGACGGGATGGTCTCGGGCGCTCTCCACACCACCGCGCACACCATCAAGCCCTCGTTCGAGACCATCAAGACGAAGCCCGGGGTCTCGATCGTCTCCTCGGTGTTCCTGATGCTCATGGAGGACCGCGTCCTCGTCTACGGCGACTGCGCCGTGAACCCGGATCCCACAGCCGCGCAACTGGCGGACATCGCCATCTCCTCCGCGGAGACGGCGAAGCAGTTCGGGGTGGAGCCGCGCATCGCGATGCTCTCCTACTCCACCGGCGAGTCGGGCGCCGGCGCTGACGTGGAGAAGGTGCGTGAGGCCACCCGGCTGGTGCGCGAGCGCGCACCGCACCTGTCGGTCGAGGGGCCCATCCAGTACGACGCCGCCATCGAGCCATCGGTCGCGAAGACGAAACTGCCGGACTCCGACGTCGCCGGCCGGGCCACCGTGTTCATCTTCCCGGACCTCAACACCGGTAACAACACGTACAAGGCAGTGCAGCGGTCGGCGGGCGCGGTCGCCGTCGGTCCTGTGCTCCAGGGCCTGAACAAGCCCGTGAACGACCTCTCCCGCGGGGCGCTTGTGCATGACATCGTCAACACCGTGGCCATCACCGCCGTCCAGGCGCAGGGCTTCTGAGCCCCCGCCCCACCAGAAGGAGACAACCGTGACCCATCGCACCGTCCTGGTCATCAACTCGGGATCTTCGTCCATCAAGTACCAGCTCGTCGACCCGGACACCGGGGAAGCGCTCGCGTCCGGTCTCGTCGAGCGAATCGGCGAGGGGCGCGGGAGCCTCACCCACAACTACGACGGGAAGAAGGTCACCGAGGACGATCCGGTCCCGAACCACGGCGCGGGCCTGCGCCGAGTCATCGAACTGTGCAACGAGGTGGGACCAAACCTGTCCGAGGCGGGCATCGTGGCCGTGGGGCACCGCGTGGTGCAGGGTGGCGCGTACTTCGACTCGGCCACCGTCATCGACGACGACGTCGTGGAACGGATCACCGAGCTCATCCCCCTCGGCCCGCTCCACAACCCGGCGAACCTCAAGGGCATCGAGGTGGCACGCGAGTTGCTGCCGGACGTGCCGCACGTGGCCGTCTTCGACACGGCGTTCTTCCGCGGGCTGCCGAAGGCCGCGGCAACCTATGCTCTGGACCGCGAGATCGCCCGGAAGTACCAGATCCGGCGCTACGGTGCGCACGGCACGTCCCACCAGTTCGTTTCTCGTCTGGTCTCGGACCATCTCGGCCGCAATGACCTGAAGCAGATCGTGCTGCACCTCGGCAACGGCGCCTCCGCGTCCGCCGTGGTGGCGGGCCACGCCGTCGACACCTCCATGGGCCTCACGCCGCTCGAGGGTCTGGTCATGGGGACGCGCACCGGGGATATCGACCCCGCTGTCGTGTTCCACCTCCGCCGCGTCGCAGGCTTCGAGATCGACAAGATCGACGACATCTTCAACAAGCGGTCGGGCCTCAAGGGCCTGTGCGGCCACAACGACATGCGAGAGGTGCAAGCGGCGGCGGATGCCGGGGACCCGGAGGCCGTGCTCGCGCTCGAGGTCTACGCCCATCGGCTCCGCAAGTACATCGGGGCGTACGCCGCCGTGATGGGTGGCCTCGACGTCCTGACCTTCACGGCCGGGGTGGGCGAGAACGACCACCGGATACGCTCCGCGGCATGCGAGGGCTTGGAGTTCCTCGGGATCACACTCGATCCCGTCAGGAACGAGACACGAGTGGCAGGACCCCACCGCATCTCGGCGGACGACTCACGAGTCACTGTCCTCGTGGTTCCGACCAATGAGGAGCTGGCGATCGCCCGCCAATGCCTCGAGGTCATCTGACTACGGGGTGACGGCGGCGCGGGACCGCGCACGAAGCACGACGAGGGAGGGTGCCCGCCACCCGGCGGGCACCCTCCCTCGTCGTGAGCTCAGGCCTTCTTGGGCCGGGTCATCGACGCCACGTCCAGCGCCGCGTCAAGCTGCTCCTCGGTGACCTCACCGCGCTCCACGAAGCCGAGGTCGACCACGGCCTCGCGGACGGTCAGGTTGTTCTTCACCGAGTGCTTCGCGACCTTCGCCGCCGCCTCGTAGCCGATCACCCGGTTGAGGGGGGTCACGATCGAGGGGGACGACTCGGCGAGCTGCTTGCAGCGCTCGACGTCGACCGTGATCCCGTCCACGCACGTGGTGGCAAGGACGCGCGAGACGTTGCCGATGAGCGTGATGGACTCCAGCAGGTTCCGGGCCATGACGGGCAGCATGACGAGCAGGTCGAAGTTGCCCTGCGCACCGGCGAACGCGATCGCGGCGTCGTTCCCGATCACCTGCGCCGCAACCTGAACGGTCGCCTCGGGGATCACGGGGTTCACCTTGCCGGGCATGATCGACGAGCCGGGCTGCAGGTCGGGCAGGAAGATCTCGCCGATGCCCGTTCGGGGCCCTGAACCCATCCAGCGCAGGTCGTTCGCGATCTTGACCAGCGACACCGCGATGGTGCGCAGCGCGCCCGACATCTCCACCAGCGAGTCCTGCGCGGCCTGTGCCTCGAAGTGGTTCGAGGCCTCCACCAGGGGCAGCGCGGTGTTCTCGGCAATCAGTTCGATGACGCGCTCCGAGAACTCGGCCGGAGTGTTGATGCCGGTCCCCACCGCAGTGCCGCCCAGTGGCAACTCGCAGAGCCGCGGGAGTGCCGCCTCCACCCGGGCGATGCCGTAGCGGACCTGGGTGGCGTACCCCGAGAATTCCTGCCCGAGCATGATCGGGGTGGCGTCCATGAGGTGCGTGCGGCCGGACTTCACCACGTCCTTGTACTCCACCGCCTTCGCCTCGAGCGAGCGCGCGAGGACGGCGAGCGCGGGCAGTAGTTCGCCGGTCACGGCCGCGACGGCGGCGATGTGGACCGACGACGGGAAGACGTCGTTGGACGACTGCGAGGCGTTCACGTGGTCGTTCGGGTGCACGGGGGACCCCTTCACCCGCGAGGCGAGCGTTGCGACCACCTCGTTGGCGTTCATGTTCGACGACGTGCCCGAGCCGGTCTGGAAGACGTCGATGGGGAACTCGCCGTCGTGCCGGCCGGCGATGACCTCGTCGGAGGCCGCGACGATGGCGCGCGACGTGTCCGCGTCGATCACGCCGAGTTCAAGGTTCGCGAGAGCGGCCGCCCGCTTGATCTGGCCCAGCGCCGCGATGTGGTGCGAGGAGAGGCCCCGACCGGAGATGGGGAAGTTCTCCACGGCGCGCTGCGTCTGCGCGGCGTACAGGGCATCCTTGGGGACCCGGACCTCACCCATGGTGTCGTGCTCGATGCGGTATTCCGTCACTGTTCCTCCTGATTGCGTCGATGCTCGATCAAGTCTCCCAAACGGGAGAGTTGGCTGCGCAGTTTTCAGCCCGCGGCCGGAACTAGCGCGGGGTGTACGGCGCGACCACGACCTCCACGCGCTGGAACTCCTTCACATCCGAGTAGCCGGAGGTGGCCATGGCCCGGCGCAGCGCTCCGACCATGTTGGTGGTGCCGTCGGCCACGCTCGAGGGGCCGTGCAGGATCTCGGCCATGGGGGCAACCGTGCCCACCCGCACGCGCTCGCCGCGGGGCAGGTCGGGGTGGTGGGCCTCCACGCCCCAGTGCCAGCCCTTGCCGGGTGCTTCCTCGGCCCGCGCGAGCGCCGCGCCGATCATCACCGCGTCCGCGCCACAGGCGACCGCCTTGACGAGGTCGCCGGAACGCCCGATCGCGCCGTCGGCGATGACGTGGACATAGCGGCCACCCGACTCGTCGAGGTAGTCGCGCCGCGCGGCCGCCACGTCGGCGACGGCGGTGGCCACGGGCGCGTGGATCCCCAGCGTCAGGCGGGTGGTGTGGGCGGCTCCCCCACCGAAGCCCACCAGCACGCCGGCAGCGCCGGTGCGCATGAGGTGCAGCGCCGCCATGTAGGAGGCCGCCCCGCCCACGATGACCGGCACGTCCAGCTCGTAGATGAACCGCTTCAGGTTCAGGGGCTCGCGGTTGGACGAGACGTGCTCCGCCGAGACCGTGGTCCCGCGGATCACGAACAGGTCCACACCGGCCTCGACCACGGTGCGCCAGTGCTCCTGCGTGCGCTGGGGGCTGAGCGCCCCGGTGACGGTGACCCCGCCGGCGCGGATCTCGGCGAGGCGCCGCTTGATGAGCTCGGGTTTGATGGGCTCGGAGTAGATCTGCTGCATGCGTCCGGTCGCGTCGCCGGCGGGCAACCCGACAATCTCGTCCAGCAGGGGTTGCGGGTCCTCGTACCGCGTCCACAGGCCCTCGAGGTCGAGGACGCCGATGCCGCCGTGCCGGCCCAGCTCGATGCAGGTGGCCGGGGACATCGCCGAGTCCATGGGCGCCCCCATGATCGGACTCTCCACATGGAACGCGTCGATCTGCCAGGAGACGTTGACGTCCTCGGGGTCGCGGGTCCGGCGCGACGGGACGATCGCGATGTCGTCAAAGGAATATGCGCGGCGCCCGCGCTTGCCACGGCCGATCTCGACTTCGTTGCTCACGGCTCGATGCTACCGGTCCACGCCGACGGCCTGCCGCCACCGTTCGTGTCAGGGGTCCGTGGCAGGCTCGGACGCGGCAAGGAGGGTGCGATGGGCGCATGGGCAGAGGGGCCGTTCCTGGGTTTCGACACGGAGACGACCGGGGTGTCGCCGGAACACGACCGCATAGTGACGGTGGCCCTGGTGATGCGGGACGACGCCGGGACGCGCGAGAAGACGTGGCTGATCGACCCGGGAGTGGAGATCCCGCCGCAGGCGGCGGCCATCCACGGGATCACCACGGAGATGGCGCGCACGCACGGGCGTCCGCCCGCAGAGGTGCTCGCCGAGGTTGCGGCGCACCTCGCCCGGGCGCAGGAGGTGGGCATCCCGATCGTCGCGTTCAACGCCGCCTTCGACCTCGCCATCCTCGACGCCGAACTCGCCCGCCACGGCCTGCCCACGCTGCCGCAACGCCTGGGACGTGACGTCGGACCGGTGATCGACCCGCTCGTGCTGGACCGCGTCGTCGACCGTCACCGCAAGGGGAAGCGGAAGCTCGCGGACCTGTGCACGGTCTACGCCGTCGGTCCGGGCGCGGGGTTGCACACCGCGGAGGTCGACGTGGAGGCCACCCTGGACGTCCTCGCGTGCTTGGTGCGCCACCACGCGCCGCTCGCGGACATGGACCTCGGGTCGCTGCACGCCTGGCAGGCCGTGGAGCACCGGAGGTGGGCCGAGGGCTTCAACAGCTGGCGCACCCGCCAGGGCCTGACCGGTCCCGGGGCGAACCCGGGCTGGCCGCTGCCTGTCTGAACGTCAGCGGCGACGCGAGTAGTTCGGCGCCTCGACCGTCATGAGCACGTCGTGCGGGTGGGACTCCTTCAGCCCGGCCGACGTGATGCGGATGAAGCGCCCGCGCTCCTGCAGTTCTGGGATGGTGCGCGCCCCCACGTAGAACATCGACTGGTGCAGCCCCCCGACCAGCTGGTACGCGACCGCCCCCAGCGGGCCGCGGTACGGCACCTGCCCCTCGACGCCCTCCGGGATGATCTTGTCGTCCGAGGAGACGTCGGCCTGGAAGTAGCGATCCCTGGAGTAGGACACCCGCCCGCGCGACGCCATCGCGCTCAGCGAGCCCATGCCGCGGTAGTGCTTGTACTGCTTGCCGTTGACGAACACCAGCTCCCCGGGGCTCTCCTCACACCCGGCCAGCAGCGAGCCGAGCATCACCGTGTCGGCACCCGCCACGAGCGCCTTGGCGATGTCGCCGGAGTACTGCAGGCCGCCGTCGCCGATCACGGGGACGCCCGCGGGTTTGCACGCCCGGGCGGCGTCCATGATCGCCGTCACCTGGGGCACGCCGACGCCGGCCACCACCCGCGTGGTGCAGATGGATCCGGGCCCCACGCCCACCTTGACGGCGTCCGCGCCCGCGTCGACCAGGGCCTTCGCGCCGTCGTATGTGGCGACATTGCCCCCGATGATCTGGACGTGGCTGAGCGCGGGGTCGCTCTTGATCCGCGCGATCATCTCGAGGAGGAGCCGGGCCTGCCCGTTGGCCGTGTCCGCCACCAGCACGTCCACGCCGGCGTCAACGAGCGCCGTCGCCCGCTCCCACGCATCGCCCCAATAGCCGATCGCGGCTCCCACGACGAGGCGCCCGTCCGAGTCCTTGGTGGACAGCGGATACTTCTCGGACTTCACGTAGTCCTTGACGGTGATGAGGCCGCACAGGCGGCCGGCGGCGTCGACGAGCGGGAGCTTCTCGATCTTGTGCCGCGCGAGCAGCTTGGCCGCGTCCGCCGAGGCGACGCCCTCGGGCGCCGTGATGAGCGGCATGGGGGTCATGACCTCGCGGACGCGGAGGCGTGGGAAGTCGGCGGCGTCGATGAAACGGAGGTCCCGGTTGGTGATGATGCCGAGGAGGGTGCCGTCGTCGTCGACGACGGGCAGTCCCGAGATCCGGTACTGGCCGCAGGTGCGGTCGAGATCCTCGAGCGTCGCGTCCGGTGAAACCGTGACCGGGTCCGAGATCATGCCGGACTCGGACCGCTTCACGACACTGACCTGCTGTGCCTGGTCCTGGATCGACAGGTTCCGGTGCAGGATGCCGATCCCGCCCTGGCGCGCCATCGCGATCGCCATCCGGGACTCCGTGACCGTGTCCATGGCCGCGGAGAGGAGGGGGACGCGAACGCTGATCGAGCGCGTGAGGCGCGAGGTGGTGTCCACCTCGGAGGGGATGATGTCCGTCGCGCCCGGGAGCAGCAGGACGTCGTCGTAGGTCAAACCGATGGGAAGGTCGTTCACGTGTGCAGTCTATCCGCGCCCCCGGCGCCCGAATTCCTTGCCAGCGTGACCTACGAGACAGTAAATTGGATAACGGCTATATACGAAATCACCGCGAGCCCCCCGCAGGACACGAACGCGATGAGGCGCGGCCCACGAGGTCGAGCCCCGTCCCCGACACCACCACTTGGCCGCGCCGGAACCCGGCGGACCCAGAGAGAAGGCGTGCATGGCCGAGATCACCCGGCTCCCAGGTCCGGTCATGGACCTCTGGGAATGGCAGTACCAGGGCTTGTGCCGCGATGCGGATCCGGAGATCTTCTTCCACCCGGAGGGGGAACGCGGCGGCACACGGCGCCGGCGGGACGAGGCGGCCAAGACGATTTGTGCGAAGTGCCCGGTGATCCAGCAGTGCCGTGAGCACGCCCTCGCGGTGCACGAGCCCTACGGCGTCTGGGGCGGGCTGTCGGAGGACGAACGCCAGGCGATCCTGCTGCAGCGCAGGAGGGCCAGCACCATCGCGTGAGCGCTCACCGCGTCGCCGCCCTCGCGGCGTGACGACGCCGCACCACATGCACCAAGGAGCCCCGGTCGGTGACCGGGGCTCCTAGGTGTTGCTGCTGCGTTTCCTACTTCTCGACGACCGCGAGGATGTCGCGCGCCGAGAGGATGAGGTACTCCTCGCCGCGGTACTTGACCTCGGTGCCTCCGTACTTGGAGTAGATCACCACGTCCCCGACTGCGACGTCGAGCGGCACGCGGTTCCCGTTGTCGTCGATGCGGCCGGGGCCGATCGCTACGACGGTGCCCTCCTGGGGCTTCTCCTTGGCGGTGTCCGGGATGACGAGCCCGGACGCTGTGGTGGTTTCGGCATCGAGGGTCTGCACGACGATGCGGTCCTCGAGTGGTTTGATGGAGACCGACACTGCGGCACTCCCTTCCTGTGACGACGAATGTTCAACTGTCGAGTGGTGTGCTCCGCCGTCGCGGGGGTCGAAGCCCAGTCACTCACGCGGATGCCCGCGCCCACGACCAATCTATGCCCCCGTTAGCACTCGGTCAAGGCGAGTGCCAGCGAGTCGGGCCGCCGACGGCGGTGCACCGGCGGCCGGGACCGCCTGCCCGCGGTACGGGGTGCGACAATGGCGCGATGGGCACCGAATCGCTCCGACGCCTCCTTGAGCCGGAGGGCTGGGCGCTCCTCGCATCGCTGCCTCCCTACGAGGAGGCGGAGGCCGTGCGCCTGAACGAAAGCCTCCGGGCGGCCGGTCACGACGCGGACCTGGTCGCCACGGTCCTCACGCAGCAGCACCTGCGCGCACGGGCCCGCGCGAAGCTCGGGGAGTTCGCCGCGAACATGCTCTTCACCGAGAAGGGGCTGCAGCAGGCCACCCGTCTCGTCGTCGCGGCCCACCACGCCAACCGCTACCGCCAGGCCGGCTGCACCCGTGTCGCCGACCTCGGCTGTGGGCTCGGGGCCGACTCGATCGCCCTGGCGGCGCTGGGGATCGCCGTCGACGGCGTGGAACAGGACGAGACCACCGCCGCGTTCGCCACCATCAACCTGATGCCGTTCCCCAATGCCAGGGTGGTCAACGGCGACGCCCTCAGCCACGACCTCAGCGGCTACGACGGTGTGTTCGCGGACCCGGCTCGCCGGACCGAGCGCGGCCGCGTGTTCGACCCGGAGGACTACTCGCCCCCGCTCCCCCGCCTCTTCGAGTTGCGCACGGTCGTGCCCGCGCTGGGCGTCAAGGTGGCTCCCGGCATCGGGTACGGCCACCTCCCCGCCGACACCCACGCCCAGTGGGTCAGCGTGGGGGGCGACGTCGTCGAGGCGGGCCTGTGGTTCGGCCCCCTCGCGCGGACGCCCGGACGCAGCGCGCTCGTCATCGACGCCGCGGGTCGTTCCGCGGCCCTCGACTGCGCGGCCCGGCCGGACGAGCCGGCTGAGCGGGCCCCCGTGGGGCCGTTGCAGCGCTACCTGTACGAGCCCGACGGCGCCGTGATCCGTGCGGGCGGCGTCGCCACGCTTGCGCGGCGGCTCGGGGCCACGACGGTCAGTGAGTCGATCGCCTACCTCACCGGCCCGAGTGCGGTGACGAGCCCGTTCGCGGAGGCCTTCGAAGTCCTCGACCACCTGCCCTACTCCGTCAAGCGCCTCTCAAGTTACCTCGCGGCCCGCGGCATCGGCCGCCTCGAGATCAAGAAGCGCGGCGTCGACGTGGTGCCGGACCGCCTCCGTGCCCAGCTGGGGCTCCGCGGGGACTCCGGGGCAACCGTCGTCCTGACACGGCTGGAGGGGCGGCACAGCGCGGTGATCGTTCGACGCATGCGCCCCGGAGCAGGCACCATGGACTCATGATCCTGCCCTTCACGCAGTCCGAGCGCTCCACAGTCGGCATCGAGTGGGAGCTGCAACTCATCGACTCGGACTCCTTGGACCTGCGGCAGTGCGCCGCAGCCGTCCTCGCGGCCGTTTCGCCCCCGGGGGGAGAGAAGCACCCCAACATCCACCCGGAGCTGCTGCTCAACACGGTTGAGGTCGTCTCCTCGCCGTCGCACACGGTTCCGGAGGCCGTGGCGGACCTCGAGCGCTCGATCGCGGAGCTCGCCCCGATCATGTCCCGGTTGCGGGTCGAGCTCGCCACCGCGGGGACGCACCCGTTCGCGAACCCCCTCTACCAGCGGGTCACCAACAAGGAGCGCTACGCGCGGCTCGTGGACCGGACCCGGTACTGGGGCCAGCAGATGCTGCTCTTCGGGATGCACGTCCACGTGGGCATCGAGGACCAGCGCAAGGTGATCCCGATCCTCAACGCCCTAATGACGCGGCATGCGCACCTCCAGGCCCTGTCATCGTCCTCCCCGTTCTGGTCCAACCGGGACACCGGCTACGCGTCCAACCGCGCGATGATGTTCCAGCAGTTGCCCACGGCGGGCCTCCCCCACCAGTTCGACGACTGGGCGGGGCTCGAGGGCTACTGTGCGGACATGCTGAAGACCGGCGTCATCGACGACTTCTCCGAGGTCCGCTGGGACATCAGGCCATCCCCTAAGCTCGGGACCATCGAGGTGCGCATCTGTGATGCCCCCACCAACATCACCGAGTTGAAGGGTCTTGCCGCCCTCACGCACTGCCTTGTGGAGTACTTCTCCCGGCAACTTGACGCCGGACACGAGCTCCCGCGCATGTCGCAGTGGTTCGTGGCCGAGAACAAGTGGCGGTCAGCGCGTTATGGCATGGACGCGATCCTGATCCTGGACGCCGCGGGCAACGAGGAGCTCGTGAGCGACACCGTGGCGCGGATGCTGACCACCCTCGAGCCGGTCGCGGAACACCTGGGCTGCGCCGACGAACTGCAGCTGGTCCGGGTCATCTTCGAGAGGGGTGCCTCCTACCAGCGCCAGCAGCGCGCCTACCTCGAGGGTGGCAGGTCCATGGAGGCCGTGGTGCGCCAGTTGGTCGCGGAGATGAGGATGGGCCGCCCCTCCTGACGCGGCACACAGCCGCCGCGCCGGGCTTTCGCCCGTCACACCGACGGCTGGCTCAGCGACATCCCGGAGTCGTTGGAGAAATCGAGCGCCGACGGCGCCACCCCGGCGCGGAGCATCGCGGATCCCAGCGCCGCGATCATCGCGCCGTTGTCGGTGCAGAACCGGATGGGGGGGATCCGGACCTCCACCCCGAACTCCCCGGCCCGCTCCTGTGCCAGCTCACGGAGCCGTGAGTTGGCCGAGAACCCGCCGCCGATCACCAGCGTGTCCGCCCCGAGGTACTGGCACGCCTCGAGGGCCTTCCGGGTGAGGACGTCGTTGACGGCCTCGGAGAAAGACGCGGCGATGTCCTCCTTCGGGAGCGGCACGCCCTCGTCCTGCAGCGACTCGACGTAGCGCGCCACCGCGGTCTTGAGACCCGAGAACGAGAAGTCGTAGCGGTACCGGTCCTTGTCCTTGCCGGCACTCAGGCCCCGGGGAAAGCGGATGGCCCCCCGGTTGCCCTGCTGCGCGAGCCGGTCCACGTACGGGCCGCCGGGGTACGGCAGGTCGAGCAGGCGCCCCACCTTGTCGAAGGCCTCGCCCGCGGCGTCGTCGAGGGTGGAGCCCAGCTCCACGACGCCGGTGGCGATGTCCGTGACGGACAGCAACGAGGTGTGCCCGCCGGAGACCACGAGGGCGATGAAGGACGGCGGGAACGGGCCGTGGACGAGTTCGTCCACCGCGACGTGGCCGATCACGTGGTTGACCCCGTACACGGGCCTGCCCGTGGCGACGGCGAGCGCCTTCGCTCCGGCGGTCCCCACCGTGAGCGAGCCGATGAGGCCGGGGCCGGCCGCGACGGCGATCGCGTCGACGTCGTCGAGCGTCACACCGGCCTTGGCGAGGGCGGCGTTGAGTGTGGGGACCAATGCCTCGAGGTGGGCGCGCGAGGCGATTTCGGGAACGATGCCGCCGTACCGCGCGAACTCGTCCATGGAGGTGGCGGTGACGTCCGCGAGCAGGGTCCGCCCGCGCACCAGCGCCACACCCGTCTCATCGCAGGTGGACTCGATCCCGAGCACAAGTGGTTCCGACACAGGTGCAAGCCTAGGTCAGCGACCCCGGAACCACGACCGCGACAGGTCGCGGTTGAGCTGGCTGATCACGTCGAGCGGGATCTCCTTGGGGCACACGGCGGCGCACTCGCCGATGTTCTGGCACCCGCCGAATCCCTCGGCGTCGTGGCGGTTCAGCATGTCCACCACGCGGGCCTCACGTTCGGGCTGGCCCTGCGGGAGCATGCCGAGGTGGGTGATCTTCGCCGCCGTGAACAACATCGCGGACGCGTTGGGACACGCCGCCACGCAGGCACCGCACCCGATGCAGGCCGCCGCCTCGAACGCGCGCTCGGCGTAGGGTTTCGGCACCGGCACCGCGTGGGCGTCCGGGGCGGCGCCCGTGTTCACCGAAATGTAGCCGCCGGCCTCGATGATGCGATCGAGCGCGCTGCGGTCCACCACGAGGTCCTTGATGATCGGGAAGGCGTGGGCGCGCCACGGCTCCACCGAAATGGTGTCGCCGTCCTTGAAGCTGCGCAAGTGCAGCTGGCAGGTGGTGGTGCGCTCCGGCCCGTGGGCCACGCCGTTGATCACAAGGCCACACATGCCGCAGATCCCCTCGCGACAGTCGGAATCAAACGCCACCGCCTCCTCGCCCCGCGAGAAGAGTTCCTCGTTGAGGACGTCCAGCATCTCGAGGAACGACATGTGGTCCGAGAGGCCCACGAGCTGGTACGCGACCATCCTGCCGGGGGCCTTCGGCCCCGCCTGGCGCCAGACGTTGAGGGTGATCTTCACTTGTAACTCCGCTGCTTCATCTCGACGTACTCGTACACGAGGTCCTCCTTGTGGAGGACGGGTGGCTTGCTGACCCCGGTGAACTCCCAAGCGGCGACGTAGGCGTACATGTCGTCGTGACGCATCGCCTCGCCCTCCTCCGTCTGTGACTCGGCCCGGAAGTGTCCGCCACACGACTCGCGGCGGTGCAGGGCGTCGATGCAAATCAGCTCGGCCAGTTCGAAGAAGTCGGCCACCCGGCCGGCCTTCTCGAGCTCCTGGTTCAGGTCGGTGTCCTTGCTGACGATCTTGACGTCCCGGTGGAACTCCTCGCGCAAGGCGCGGATCTCCTCGATCGCCTCGCGCAACTTCGTCTCTTCGCGCTCCATCCCGCACTTCTCCCACATGATGTGGCCGAGCTGCTTGTGGAAGTGGTCCACGGAGTGGGTGCCATTCACGGAAAGGAACTTCTCGATCCGCCCGCGGACGGACGCCTGGGCCTCGAGGACCGCAGGATGGTCCGCGCTGAGTTTGGGGTACGGCCCGCCGGCGAGGTAGTCGCAGATGGTCCCCGGCAGCACGAAGTAGCCGTCCGCCAGGCCCTGCATCAACGCCGAGGCGCCGAGGCGATTC
>JADGOQ010000112.1 GCA_017882885.1 Actinomycetales bacterium
AAGCACCGCGGCGACTTGCTCGCGGGCGCGGCGGCCGCGGCGAGCATGGTCCGCGGCGAGGTCGAGGAGACGTTCTACCCGCGGAGCCCCCTCGACGTCCTCGCGCAGCAGATCGTGGCGATCGTCGCCGACGCCGACGAGGGGCCGGTGCCAATCGAGCCGCTGTACGCGCAGGTCCGGTGCGCCGCGCCGTTCGCCGAGCTGCCGCGCACGTCGTTCGACGGCGTGCTCGACATGCTGTCCGGGCGCTACCCGTCGGACGAGTTCGCCGAGCTGCGGCCGCGCGTGGTGTGGGACCGGGTGACCGGGACGCTCACCGGCCGGCCGAACGCACAACGCCTCGCCGTCACGTCCGGTGGGACCATCCCGGACCGCGGGCTCTTCGGCGTCTTCCTCGTGGGGGAGGGGCCCGGCCGCCGGGTCGGTGAGCTGGACGAGGAGATGGTATACGAGTCGCGTGTGGGGGATGTGTTCCTGCTCGGCACCTCCGCGTGGCGCATCGAGGACATCACCCACGACCGTGTCGTGGTCACGCCCGCCCCCGGCCAGCCCGGCCGGCTCCCGTTCTGGAGGGCGGACACGCTCGGGCGGCCGGCGGAACTGGGGCGCGCCGTCGGGGAGTTCGTGCGGCGGACGGGCGCGGCGAAGCGGGACGACGCCGTCGCGCGGCTGCGGGCCGAGGGGCTGGACGAGTGGGCGGCGGCGAACCTCGTGGAGTACCTCCGCGAACAGCGTGAGGCCACCGGACACCTCCCGGACGACCGCACCATCGTCATCGAGCGCTTCCACGACGAGCTCGGCGACTGGCAGGTCGCCATCCACTCGCCGTTCGGGGGCCGGGTCCACGCGCCGTGGGCGATGTGCATCGCGGCCCGCCTGCGTGAGCGCTTCGGGGTGGAAGTCCAGGCCATGCACGCCGACGACGGGATCGTGCTGCGGTTGCCGGACGCCGAACTCGACGACGCCGCCCTCGCCGCCGCCCTCGCCGAGGCGGTGGTGGTGGACCCGGACGAGGTGCGGGAGCTGGTGACACAGGAGATCGGCGGCTCGGCGCTGTTCGCCGCCCGGTTCCGCGAGTGCGCCGCCCGGGCACTGCTGCTGCCGCGCCGGCGCCCCGACCGCCGTCAGGCGCTGTGGCAGCAGCGGCAGCGCTCGGCGCAGTTGCTGCAGGTGGCGAGCCAGTACCCGTCGTTCCCGATCGTGCTCGAGGCGGTGCGCGAATGCCTGCAGGACGTCTTCGACGTCTCCGCCCTGGTGGGACTGATGAGGGACGTGGCCGCGCGGCGGGTCTCGGTGCTGTCGGTGCACACGCCGGCGCCGTCGCCGTTCGTGCGCTCGCTCCTGTTCGGCTACGTGGCGCAATACCTGTACGAGGGCGATTCGCCGCTCGCGGAGCGGCGGGCGGCGGCGCTCTCCCTGGACCCGACGCTGCTGGCCGAACTGCTGGGCGACGGCGAGGGCGCGTCCCTCGCGGACCTGCTCGACCCGAGGGCAGTGGCCGCCACGGAGGCGGAACTGCAGTCGCTGGTGCCGGAGCGGCAGGCGCGGAACGCGGAGGAGCTCGCGGACCTGGTGCGGCGGCTGGGTCCGCTGGGGGTGGCCGCGTGCGCGGCGCGGTCCGAGCCGGGGGCGCCGGTGGGGGACTGGCTGGCCGCGCTCGCCGGGGATCGGCGTGTGATCGAGGTCCGCATCGCCGGGGAGTCGCGGTGGGCGGCGATCGAGGACGCGGGCCGCCTGCGCGACGCGCTCGGCGTTGCCCTCCCGGTTGGCGTCCCGCCGGCGCTCCTCGAGCCGGTGGCCGACCCGCTCGGGGACCTCGTGGCCCGGTACGCCCGCCACCACGGCCCCTTCACGACGGCGGAGGTCGCCGGGTGGCTGGGTGTGGGGGTCGCGGTGGTGGCGGCGCCGCTGCAGCGGCTGGCCGCCGCGGGCCGGTTGGCCCGTGGTGAGCTGCGTCCGGGGGCCGCGCCGGGGGATGCCCCGCAGTGGTGCGACGCCCAGGTGCTGCAACGCCTCCGGCGGCGCTCGTTGGCGGCGCTGCGCAGCGAGGTCGAGCCGGTGGGCCGGGAGGACTTCGCGCGCTTCCTGCCCGCGTGGCAGGGGGTGGGCGGCCGGCTGCGGGGCCGCGAGGGTCTGTTGCGCGCCGTCGAGCAACTGGCGGGCGCGCCGATGCCGGCGAGCGCGCTGGAATCGCTGGTGCTGCCCGCCCGCGTGGCGGACTTCGACCCCGCCATGCTCGACGAGCTCACCTCCAGCGGCGCGGTGGTCTGGCAGGGCTGCGGGACGATTCCCGGCAATGACGGCTGGCTGGGCCTCCACCTCGCCGACAGCGCGCCGCTCACGATGGCCGCGCCCGGGGAGCTGGAGCTGGAGCCGGTCCACCGCGCGATCCTCGACGTCCTCGCAGGCGGGGGCGGGTACTTCTTCCGTGCGCTCGCCGGTGCGGTGGCGCCCGCCCTGCCGGACGGCGTCGCCGCGCCGCTGGACACCGAACTCGCCGGCGCGCTGTGGGACCTCGCGTGGGCGGGACGCATCACGAACGACAGCCTCGGCGCCCTGCGCACCCTGCTGGGCGCCGGCCGGACGGCGCACCGCCGGCAGCCGGCCCGGCGCGGGTTGAACCCGCGGTACGGGGTACGGCCGAGCCTCGGCTCGCTCGGGGCGGGGATGCGCGGGCGCCCCGCGCTGCCCACGGTCTCGGGGCCGCCGACGGCGTCGGGTCGCTGGTCCGTCCTCCCGGCCGTGGTGGAGGACCCGACCGTCCGCGCGCTCGCGCGCACCGAACTGCTGCTGGACCGCTACGGGGTGGTGACCCGCGGGTCGGTGGAGGCCGAGGACGTGCCGGGCGGGTTCGCCGCGGTGTACCGCGTGCTGGCGCGCGCGGAGGAGGCCGGCCGCGTGCGGCGCGGGTACTTCATCGAGGGGCTGGGGGCGTCGCAGTTCGCCACCGTGGGCGCCATCGACAGGCTCCGGGCCGTCACGCGGGAGGAGCCCGCAGCGGCCTGGGCAGGGGCGGGGGCGGGGGGGCATGGCGGGCAGGACGCGCGCACCGCCGTCGTGCTCGCCGCCACGGACCCCGCGAACCCCTACGGCGCGGCGCTGGAGTGGCCGGAGGGCGAGGGCCATCGGCCCGGGCGGAAGGCGGGGGCGCTGGTGGTGCTCGTCCAGGGGCGGCCGGTGGCGTACCTGGAGCGCGGCGGCCGCACCGCGCTCACCTGGACCGGGGATCCCGCGGACCTCGCTGCCGCCGCCCGGGGGATCACGGCGGCCGTGCGGGAACGGAACCTCGGACGGCTCTCGGTGGAGCGGATCGACGGCGAGCCCGTCGTCGGGTCGGCGCACCCGTTCGCCGCGGCGCTTGCCGCGGCGGGATTCACCGCCACTCCCAAGGGGCTGCGGCTCCGTGCCTGAGGGTGACGTCGTCTTCCGCACGGCCCGGCGCCTGAACGAGGCGCTGGCGGGTGTCCCGCTCGTGCGCGCCGAGCTGCGCTGGGGCGAGCTGGACGGTTCCGGGCTCGTCGGCAGGGAGACCCTGGAGTTGGTGCCCCGCGGCAAGCACCTGCTCCATCGCGTCGCGGGCGGTTGGACATTGCACACGCACCTCCGGATGGAGGGGTCGTGGCAGGTGATGGCAACCGCCGACGTCGGCCTCCGCACGCTGGCCAACCGGCAGCTCCGCGTCGTCGTGGGGACCGCCGGCTGGACAGCGCTGGGGCTGCGCCTCGGAATGGTGGACCTGGTCCGCACCGAGCGGGAGGGCGAGCTCGTCGGCCACCTCGGCCCCGACATCCTCGGGCCGGACTGGGACGCGGCGCGGGCGCTCGCCAACCTCGGCGCCGAGCCCGAGCGGCCGGTGGGGGAGGCGCTCCTCGACCAGCGCAACCTGGCCGGCATCGGCACCCTCTACGCGGCAGAGTCGCTGTTCCTCGAGAAGGTGCACCCGTGGGCGCCGGTCACCACGCTCGGGGAGGAGCGGCTCGGAGCCCTCGTGGGGCGCGCGCGGCGGCTCATGCACGCCAACCTCGGCGACGGGCGGCAGACCACCACCGGCTCGCGCCGGAACGGCGAGGAGAAGTGGGTGCACGGGCGGTCCGGGCGCGAGTGCCGCCGCTGCGGCTCGCTGGTTCGGGTGGCCGCGGTCGGGCAGGCGCCCGCGGACCGGGTCATCTTCTACTGCCCCACCTGTCAGGGCGGCCTCGGCCCCACCGACGACGGCCGGCCGCAGGGCCCACTCGGCAGTTCACGTGGGCGGTCCGGCCGGTATTGAGGGTCAGGCGGCGGCGCTCACCCTGACCTGCGTGTTCCACGGGTCGGCGACAGTGAGGGTGCGGCCGTCGTCGGTGTGGCGCAGGCCGGCGAGCCTCACCCGCTCGGCCAGCTTGGCGACCTCGTCCCGGGTTGGCACGTCGATGTTGACCTGGCCGAGCCCGAGCGAGGCCGCGCGCGGCCCGGCGCCACGGGAGGCCCAGGTGTTCATGGCGATGTGGTGGTGGTAGCCGCCGGCGGAGACGAAGAGCGCCGAGCCGACGTCGATCGTCACATCAAAACCGAGTGTGTCCACGTAGAACGCGCGGGCGGTCGGGATGTCACCCACCTGGAGGTGGACGTGGCCCACTGTGGAATCCGCGGCGCGCGCCTCGGCGCCGCTCGAGCGGAGGTGGGTGCGCAGGAACTCGTTGGGGTCGAGGTACAGGGTGGCGGACTGGAGGTTGCCGTCCGAGTCATAGGTCCACTGGTCACGGGGCCGGTCGCGGTAGAGCTCGAGGCCGTTGCCCTCGGGGTCGGTGAAGTAGAACGCCTCGGAGAAGAGGTGGTCCGCGCTGCCCGTGAAGGTGCCCGGAGCGCGGCGCGCCACCGACTGCAGCGACCCCGCGAGCGACGCGTGATCCGGGAAGAGGATCGCCGTGTGGTAGAGCCCGGCCGAGCGGCGTCCCGCGGGCGGGAGGCCCTTCTCCTGGCGCAGGACCACCACCTGCTCGCCGGCGCGGTTCCCCAGCGACACAGTTGTTGCGTGAGCGTCCAGGACGTCCAGACCGACGGCGTCGTGATAGTAAGAAGTCATGGTGTCGAGGTCCCGGACGAGCAGTTCGACGGCGCCCATCGCGGTGTCGTCGGCGAGGCGGGCCTCGTGTGCGGGGTTGGACATCGTTCTCCTTCGTGTGCTCCGACCTGGTGCGGGCGGTGACACCACTCTAGCGGGATGTAGTTGAACTGTAAACTATTTGGGGAAGGAAGCGCAGTGACGGCGGACGAGGGGCGGGACGACGGGGTTGACCCGGCGATTCACGTTGGCCCTCTCGACGCGCTGGTGTTCCTCGGCGAACTCGCCATGCTGGTGGGCGTCGGGCTCGGTGGCCTGGCGCTCGGTTCCTCTCCCGCGCTCGGCGTCGCCTGGGGGATGCTCGGTGTCGGTCTGATGGTGTTCCTGTGGTCGCGGTACGGCGCGCCTCGCGCGGTGAAACCGCTGCGGGGAGGGGCGCGGGCCGCCTTCATCCTCGCGTGGTTCACCGTCGGGGCGCTCGGGTGGTGGCCCGCCGGGCGGCCTCTGGTGGGGGTTACGGTCGCGGTCGTCGGGCTGGTGGCCGCGGCGCGGGCACCGCGCAGGCATTGACAGGAGGATCGCGGCGCCGTCGACTACCCTTGGGCCAGTGGGAGCCGACGGACTGGCCGGCCCGAAGGGATTGGATGTGACCGTGAGCAACAACCCGCCCGACCTGCCCAACGAGGAACTCCCCGAGCAGCCCGAGACCGCGATCCTGCCCGTCCAGCCTGAGACCGACGTGCTGCCGGTCCAGCCCGAGACCGACGTGCTGCCGGTCGAGCCGCCGCCGCCCCCGGCGCCGCCGGCACCCGCCCAGCCCGTAGCTGCCCATCCGTCTCCCGGGTCGGCCGGGGGTGACCAGGTGTTCGGCCAGCCGGCCGGCGCGCAGCCGTGGGGGCCGCCCGCGCCGTCGGGGTCGTCCGGCCCGCCAGCGCAGCCGTGGGGACAGCCGGCCTCGTCCGCCCCGCCGGCGCAGCCGTGGGGGCCGCCTGCGCCGTCCGGCCCGGGCGCGCAGCCGTGGG